>JAEDDX010000027.1 GCA_016293615.1 Acetatifactor sp. | reverse complement strand
TCTTGTGTATTGGCGATTCCACTCATAAATGCCCTCTGCTGCGCAGAGGCGCCACTTCGTGGCTGCTGCATTTATTTCGTGTTCGTTCGTCGAAAATCAAATAGCTTCTTCGAAGCTGCTTGATTTTCAGACTCACTCCATGTCGTCAGCTGCGATTACGCCGGGAAGCTCCTTACCCTCAAGGTACTCCAGGGAAGCGCCGCCACCGGTAGAGATGTGGCTCATCTTGTCGCCGAAGCCAAGCTGGTTTACAGCTGCTGCGGAGTCACCGCCGCCGATAATGGTGGTTGCATCGGTCTCAGCCAGAGCCTTCGCTACAGCGATGGTACCTGCTGCAAGAGTAGGATTCTCGAACACGCCCATAGGTCCGTTCCAAACAACGGTCTTAGCGCTCTTAACAGCCTCGGCAAACATAGCCTGGGACTTAGGTCCGATATCACAGCCCTCTCTGTCTGCAGGCATATTCGCCACATCGTATACTTCAACATCAACGGGAGCATCGATGGGGTTGGGGAACTCAGCGATGGTTACGGAGTCAACAGGAAGAACAAGCTTCTTGCCAAGAGCCTCAGCCTTAGCCATCATTTCCTTACAGTAATCGATCTTCTCGTTGTCTACAAGAGACTTACCGATCTCGTAGCCCTGAGCCTTTAAGAAGGTGTAAGCCATACCGCCGCCGATGATGAGGGTATCACACTTCTCAAGCAGGTTGGAGATTACATTCAGCTTATCGGCAACCTTAGCACCGCCGAGGATTGCTACGAAAGGTCTTACAGGATTCTCTACTGCATTTCCGAGGAACTGAATCTCCTTCTGCATCAGATAGCCAACTGCACAATTGCCGCCCTTAGCGCGAACATACTTGGTAACTACAGATACGGAAGCGTGTGCTCTGTGAGCAGAACCGAATGCATCGCATACATAGTCATCGCAAAGAGCTGCAAGCTCCTCTGCAAACTTCTCGCCGGCCTTGTTCGGTTTGGTCTCCTCTTCCATACGGAAACGGGTATTCTGAAGAAGAACGACATCGCCATCCTTCATTGCCTCTACTGCTGCGGTTGCTGCTTCGCCGGTTACATTGTAATCAGCTACGAAAACAACTTCCTTGCCAAGCTTCTCGGAAAGTGCCTTTGCAACAGGTGCAAGGGATTCCTTCTCGCTGGGACCTTCTTTTACCTTACCAAGATGGGAGCAAAGGATAACCTTTCCGCCATCGTTGATCAGCTTCTTGATTGTAGGAAGTGCGCCAACGATTCTGTTCTCGTCGGTAATCACGCCGTTCTTAAGAGGAACATTGAAGTCGCACCTTACAAGAACTCTTCTTCCCTTTACATTAAAATCATCTACAGATTTCTTATTCAAACCCATTTTTTTGTCCTCCATTCTCTGTTTCGCGCAAAGCGCCTGCATTGCAATCCCTGCGGACCAAGCGGCTTCTTTTGCTTCATGCCGGCGGGTGAACACAGACCCGCCTTCTGCAGCAGCTGTCTTCCGCCTCGTTATAAAAAGGGCCCGGTCCAAATGACCGGACCCCCATAGGTCTTCATTCGTTCAATTAAGCGATTCGATTAAGCAAGCTCAGCGAAGTACTTAATGGTACGAACCATCTGAGAAGTATAGCTGTTCTCGTTGTCATACCAGGAAACAACCTGTACCTGATAGGTATCCTCGTCGATCTTGGAAACCATGGTCTGAGTAGCATCGAACAGGGAACCGA
This sequence comes from Acetatifactor sp., assembly GCA_016293615.1. Taxonomy (GTDB): domain Bacteria; phylum Bacillota; class Clostridia; order Lachnospirales; family Lachnospiraceae; genus Acetatifactor. The sequence continues at coordinate 30,323 of JAEDDX010000027.1, read as the reverse complement.
ACTTCATACCGATAACATCGGAAGAAACGATCTGATCCTCGTTGTAACCGAAGGACTCGGAAGCAGCAGCCTTCATTGCAGCATTGATGCCTTCCTTGGTTACGTTAGCACCCTTAACAACAGCGGTAAGGATGGTGGTGGAACCGGTAGGAACGGGAACACGCTGTGCGGAACCGATGAGCTTACCGTTCAGTTCAGGGATAACAAGGCCGATTGCCTTTGCAGCACCGGTAGAGTTGGGAACGATGTTTGCAGCGCCTGCACGTGCACGACGAAGGTCACCCTTTCTGTGAGGACCGTCAAGGATCATCTGGTCACCGGTATAAGCATGGATGGTGCTCATGATACCGCTCTGGATAGGAGCGTAATCGTTCAGAGCCTTAGCCATAGGTGCAAGGCAGTTTGTGGTACAAGAAGCAGCAGAGATGATCTGATCATCAGCGGTCAGAGTCTTCTCATTTACAGAGTAAACGATGGTCTTCAGATTGTTGCCTGCGGGTGCGGAGATAACAACCTTCTTAGCGCCTGCCTCGATGTGAGCCATGGACTTCTCTTTGGAGCAGTAGAAACCGGTACACTCAAGAACAACATCAACACCGATCTCTCCCCAAGGAAGCTCGTTCGCCTTAGCCATAGCGTAGATCTTAAGAGTCTTACCGTCAACAGTGATGGTACCAGCCTCATCATCTGCCTCTACAGTGTGAAGATTCTCACCGATTCTTCCGCAATATCCGCCCTGAGCGGTGTCATACTTCAAAAGCTGAGCAAGCATGGAAGGCTTGGTAAGATCGTTGATTGCAACAACCTCATAACCTTCTGCGCCGAACATCTGTCTGAATGCCAGACGACCAATACGGCCAAAACCATTAATCGCAACTTTTACTGCCATTTTAGTTTCCTCCTAAAATATATAATGTTATATCAGTTTGACTTAATGGGCATGGCTTGTCCACTATGTCAAAACTATTTCAGCAAAGATATTGTACATAATCTCCCCCAAGAATTCAAGATGTAAATAGAAAATATTTCCCTTTTCTTCGCAAAAGATGGTCTTTTTCCCAAAATATGCTATACTGTTGTCAAGAAATTCACGGAAAGGATGTTTTTTATGTCTATCAAAGCAGATTGTCATCTACACTCCTCCTTCTCCGGCGACTCCAAAACGCCCATGGAAGAAATGATTATAAGCGGTATTGCAAAAGGACTCACCACGATGTGTTTCACCGAGCATCAGGACATCGACTATCCCGACAGTCCCGACGGTCCCGGCAGCATCTTCCTTCTCAACACAGACTCCTACCTGTATGAGCTGATTCGGCTGAGAGAAAAATATCAGGAGCAGATCCGCATCCTCTTCGGCGTAGAGCTCGGTCTGCAGAAGGAGATCCTCCGCAAAAACGCAGTCTATGCGAAGTCCTACGATTTCGACTTTATCATCGGCTCCTCTCATATCTGCCACGGAAAGGATCCCTACTATCCTGCCTTCTTTGAGGGAAGAAGCGTAACCGAAGCCTATCGCGAATACTTTGAATCCATCCTGGAGAATGTCCGGTCTTTCTCCAACTTCGATGTGTACGGTCACCTCGACTATGTGGTCCGTTACAGTCCGAATATGGACCGCGACTACACCTGCGATCCCTTTGCCGACCTTTTTGACGAGATATTGAAGGCCCTGATCGTTCAGAATAAAGGAATCGAGATCAATTCGGGCGGTCTGCGCAAGGGAATGCAGGACTTTCATCCCTGCACTCAGATTCTCAGACGCTACCGGGAGCTCGGCGGAGAAATCATCACTGTCGGAAGCGACGCCCACAAGGCAGCCGATATCGCGGCAGATTTTGAACGCGCGGCCAACCTTTTAAAAGAATGCGGCTTCAGATACTATACACTCTTTGAAAAGAGAGTGCCTGAATTCCATAAACTCTAACCCCAAAGCGGCCGGCGGGATCCTCTGCCGGCTCTTTTTTTGTCCCTGCAGAGAACGGCAGCGGACACACACCGCGTCCTGTCGCGCTTACAGCTTCATCACCCTGTCCGCCGGCAGGGAAAGAACGATGGCCTGTGCCTTGGTACGGAGTCCGAACTTCTCATTCACGGACTCCATGATGGCGTCCCGCGTTGCCCCGGGAGTCATGATCACAAGGATGTCCTTCTCTTCCTGCAGGGAAATACCATATAGCTTCTGTGCATGCTGCGAGTCCTCCAGCCTCGCCCGGATTACGGTCGCGCCGGTTGCCCCTGCCTGCTTTGCCGTCTGCATCACCTGCTCAATATATTCCTGATTCACCGCTATCAGGACCAGACTATATTCATATTCACTCTTTTTCACCTGTAGTTTACCTCCCTGAAACATTTCATCCGCTGCCTGCGCAGACATCACCGCCATCAGCCGGCTCATTGCCGAGATTGGCAAAAGCAAAAGGATTCCCCGCAGGGATGTGACTGCCCCCGCTCCCTCTTCGAACGCCCGGACCAGCTCTGCCGCCGCTGTCTCACAGGCGAAGCTCAGGGTCACATCCTTGTCACTGTTTTCCAGACCCAGAATGTCCAACATTGCCGATGAGGCCGTTCCTCTTGCATGAAACTGCAGATGATACATGATCTGATGCTTTGTAAGCAATCTGATCCACTTCCGCCCGTCTCCTCGCTGTGTGATAAAGACAAGTAATTTCATCGCCTCTGTCCGGCTCATGACGCTTCCTCCTCTTCAAAATACACAATACAATCCTCTATCCTTTCGAATTCGGCAGTCACCCTGCGGCGCATCCGTCTGTCCCGCACTCTGCTATGTAAGCCCAGCACCTGAATCGTGATTAACGGCGTCATTGCAACCATGGCTACAATGCCGAAGGCGTCTGTCATACTGTTTCCTCCGAGAGCCCCGCAGGCCCCCACGGCAAACGGCAGAAGAAAGGTTGTCGTCATCGGGCCGCTGGCAACGCCGCCGGAGTCGAATGCCACCCCTGTATACAGACCGGGGACAAACAGACTGATGGCCAAAGCGCCTCCGTACCCGATGATCAGAAACGGCATCAGGGGAATTCCCGTCAGCACGCGTAGCATGGATAGTCCCACGGAGGCAGATACACCGACAGCCAGGGCAAGTCCGACGGCCTTCTGGGTGATGGCGCCGTTGGATATTTCCTCCACCTGCTTTTTCAACACATGCACCGCCGGCTCGGCCGCGACAACAAAATACCCGATCAGCATTCCCGCCGGAACCAACAGCCATCGGCTCCGTCCGGTTGCGATGCCTGCCCCCAGCAGCTGTCCCACCGGCATGAATCCGACATTTGCTCCGGTCAGGAAAAGCACCAGTCCCAGATAGGTATACAGCATGCCGACCGTCATACGCACCATTCTGTTTGGCGGAATCCTCTCCGTGAGAGCCAAAGAGAGCACAAACACCAAAAAGATGGGACAAAGGGCGGCAAAAACTTCTTTTCCGTATTCCGGGAGTGCGCCCAGAAGCATGCCGAACGCCTCGCCGGTCGTCGCCGCCTCACAGATGACGGTCTCCTGTACCGAGGCCGCCGGTCGGAACAGGATGCTGAGAAGAAGCACGGACAGAATCGGTCCGATGCTGCACAGCGAGATGAGTCCGAAGCCGGATTCACCCGTTCTGGTATCTCCGATGACGCTTGCCATACCGGTTCCGAGCGCTAAGATAAAGGGCACCGTGATCGGTCCCGTCGTCACGCCGCCCGAATCAAAGGCCGCAGGCACAAACCCGGGCGGCGCGAAGGCGGAAATCACCATCACCACAGGGTAAAAAAGCAGCAGCAGAACCGACAGTTTCAGGCGAAACAGCATACGAAGCAGTGCAATCAGCAAAAAGATGCCCACGCCCACGGCAACCGACAAAATCAGCGTCAGATTCGGGACGGCGGGAATCTGCGCTGCCAGCACCTGAAGGTCCGGCTCCGCAACCGTCACGATGACGCCGAGCAAAAAGCAGGCGACCATGGTCAGCGCCGGGTATTTTCCCTTGCTCAGACGGACGCCGATTGCCTCTCCCAGAGGCTGCATCGCCGTCTCGGCTCCCATCGTAAACAGACTCATCCCGGCCATCAGAAACAGTGTGCCAAATAAAAAAACCGTAAGGATGCCACTTCCTATCGGCACGACCGTAATGCTAAACAGCAAAACGATCGCCGAAACAGGAAGAATGGAGCTTACGGATTCCTTGTTCTTTTCTTTCAATTCTTTCATGCCTTCACCTCTGAAAAAAATATCCCGGTCTTTTTTCTGTTTCCTTCTTTTCTTTGGTAAAGGGTAAACGGTAAAGGGTAAACGCAGTCTCCCGCCGGATTACTGCAGGATTACCGCAAAATCGTGCCGCCACCGAGCACATATTCACCGTCATAGAATACGATCGCCTGTCCCGGTGTAGATGCGCGGACCGGCTTTTCAAACTCGCAGACCACCCGTCCATCCGGCAGCGCGCTGATCACGCCATACTCTCCGGCGTGGTTGTACCGGACCTTCGCCTTCACGCGGGCCGGCTCCTTCAGGCTGTCGATCGCCATCAAGTTCACCCTGTCGCAAACGACTCCGGAGGTGAAGGTGTCCTCATTCTCCCCAAGCACTACCTCATTGGTCTCGGGGCGAATCTGCGTAACAAAAATCCGTCTGCCCATCGCGATCTCCAGACCTCTGCGCTGGCCCACGGTGTAGTGGGTGATGCCCCTGTGCTGCCCCAGCACCTTGCCGCTGACATCCACAAAATTTCCCGGTCCCGGCACTCTCTCGGGCACGGTTCTCTCCAAAAAAGCCCCATAATCTCCGTCCGGGATAAAACAGATATCCTGGCTGTCCGGCTTGCCGGCAACCGGCAGATTGAGTTCCCCCGCCAGTTCCCGGATCTGTTCCTTCGTATACCCGCCCACCGGCATCAGGGTATGCGCCAGCTGCTCCTGGGTCAGATTGTACAACGCGTAGGTCTGGTCCTTGGCTGCTGTCACCGAATTTCGGATGGCGAAGCGGCCGTTTGGAAGCCTGTCGATTCTGGCATAATGACCGGTCGCTATATAGTCGGCGCCGATCTCTAAGCTGCGCTGCAAAAGCGCCTCCCATTTTACATACCGGTTGCAGGCGATGCAGGGATTGGGGGTTCTTCCTGCAAGATATTCCTCTGTAAAATAATCCATGACATTTGTCTTGAATTCCTGCCTGAAATTCATGACATAGTAAGGAATCTCCAGCACTTCCGCAACTCTTCTGGCATCCTCCACGGCTCTTTCTCCGCAGCAGCCGCCATCCTGAATGCTGCAGGCGGGATTCTCATCCTGCCAGATCTGCATGGTGACGCCGATCACATCATATCCCTGCTCTTTCAAAAGATAGGCTGCGACAGACGAATCCACGCCTCCGGACATTCCTACGACCACTTTCTTCTTCATGTATGTTCCTGATTCCTTTCCAAAATCAATCGAAATAACAGTACTATTATACAGGCTTTTGGCAAAAAGCACAATCATGACAGACGGAACTTCTCATCGACAATCTCTGCCCATAGCACAGACGGGCTGTCCGAAAACAGCCCGCCCAAAATCAATATTCCTCTTCTTCCTCACCTTCGTGAATGTCGCTCTTGGGTTGCTTAAGTCCCTCGATCTCGATATGATTCTTCTGCGCATAATCCCAGAGTGCCGCATGAATTGCCTCCTCCGCAAGAAGCGAGCAGTGTACCTTCACGGGCGGAAGCCCGTCAAGAGCCTCCATCACCGCTTTGTTGGTGACCAGCATGGCTTCCTGTACACTCTTACCCTTGACCAGCTCTGTCGCCATGGAGCTGGTTGCGACGGCCGCACCGCAGCCGAAGGTCTTAAATTTTACATCCCGGATGATACCGGCCTCGTCGATGTCAAGGAAGATCCGCATGATATCGCCGCACTTGGCGTTTCCTACGGTTCCGACACCGCTTGCATTCTCTATCTCTCCCACATTTCTGGGATTTTGAAAGTGATCCATGACCTTTTCACTATACATTCGTCTTCTCCTTTTTATGCCTTATGCTGTTTTTTCAGAAAATCCTCATACAGAGGGGACATGCTGCGAAGCTTGGTTACAATCGCCTTGAGTTCCTCGACCACCGTATCCGCTTCCTCCTTCGTGTTCTCCTCACAAAGAGTCAGGCGCAGGGACCCGTGCGCCTCCTCGTGTTTCAAACCGGTTGCCAGGAGCACATGCGAGGGATCAAGGGCACCGGAAGTGCACGCCGAACCGCTGGAAGCACAGATCCCTTTCATATCCAGCATAATGAGCACGGACTCGCCCTCGATAAACGAGAAGGAAAAGTTCACATTTCCGGGAAGTCTCCTGGTTCTGTGTCCGTTCAGACGGCAGTAGGGAATCTCCTTCTCGATTCTGCCGATCAGATAATCCCGCAGCTCCAGCTCCTTCTTCGTCTTTTCCTCCATGCGGGCCACGGCTCTTTGAATGGCCGCCTGAAATCCCACGATGCCCGGCACATTCTCCGTGCCGGCTCTTCTGTTTCTCTCCTGCGCGCCGCCGTGAATCAGGGAACGAAGCTTCAGTCCGCTGCGGATATAGAGAAGACCGATTCCCTTGGGTCCGTTCAGCTTATGACCGCTCGCGCTGAGCATGTCAATGTGAAGTTCGTCCACCCGAATCGGAAGCTGGCCGAACGCCTGCACCGCATCGGTATGAAACAGGACGCCGTGCTTCTTCGCGATTGCACCGATCTCTGCAATCGGTTCAATGGTTCCGATCTCATTGTTGGCAAACATCACACTGATCAGTATGGTATCCGGCCGGATCGCTGCCTCCAGTTCCTCCAAATCTACCAGGCCGTACTGATCCACATTCAGATAGGTGATCTCAAAGCCTCTCTTCTCAAGGTACTCGCAGGTGTGAAGAATGGCATGGTGCTCAATCTTCGTGGTAATGATGTGCTTTCCCTTTGCACTGTAGCTTTCGGCGGTTGCCTTCAGGGCCCAGTTGTCGGACTCGGTGCCGCCTGCCGTAAAATAGATCTCCTCCGGCTTTGCGCCGAGTACTTCCGCGAAGGTTCTCTTCGCCTGATTGACTGCTTTCTTTGCAGCCGATCCCAGAGAATAGATGGCACTGGGATTGCCGTACTGCTCCCTGAAATATGGCAGCATCGCCTCTATCACTTCATCTGCAGGCTTCGTCGTCGCCGCATTGTCCAGATATATCATATTCTGCCTCCCGTTTATTTCATACCTAGTCACTAGGAATTATTTATCTTAAATATAGCACTTTACAACTGTTCTGTCAACCATTCCTTTCTCATATACATACACAAAACATAACGGTTCAGGATCCTGCATACCGTTGCACAAAATCCCAAGGTGTCGTCCATGAAAGCCATTCACAAACATCCCCTGATACTGGGCACATTGCTTCTCACCGGAGCCGGTCTTGCCACCCGGCTCATCGGTTTTTTTTACCGCATTTACCTCTCCAGACTGTTCGGGGAGCATGGCATGGGAATCTATCAGCTCGTCACGCCGATCCTCTTTCTAAGCTTCTCCCTGACCTCGGCGGGGTTTCAGACTGCCATCTCGAAAATCACCGCAGAATATTGCGCACAGCAGAAAAACACCCGTCAGGTGCTGTACACAGGCATGCGCTGTTCCGTCCTGCTGTCCCTCCTCTGCGCCGGCATCGTTTTTTGCTTCTCTGAAGCAATTGCGGCGCGGTTTTTGTCGGAACCGCTCTGCGCTCCGCTGCTTAGGGTGCTCGCTTTCTCCATCGTCCCGGGCACCATACACGCCTGCGTCAACGGGTATTTTTACGGATTGAAAAGGGCTGTGGTGCCCGCCTCTTCCCAGCTTTTGGAACAACTGGTCCGTGTGCTCGGCGTATGGTTGCTGGCTTCGAGGCTTCTGTCTGTCGGAAAAACCCCCTCCGTGTCCCTCGCCATCCTCGGCATCACCCTCGGTGAATGCGCCTCGATGCTGTATTCTGTCCTCGCGATCCAAAGGCAGGACAATGCGAAGCCCTCCTGCGCGGGGACCTGCACACGATCAGATGCTCTGCCGCTGTACCGGAGCATCCTTGCCATGGCTGCACCTCTGACGGCCAACCGACTGGCCCTCAATATCCTGCAAAGTCTCGAGGCGGTCTCCATTCCGGCCGCGCTGAGGCTTTACGGTTATGATAATGCGACCTCTCTGAGTATTTACGGTGTCTTCACCGGAATGGCACTGCCGTTTCTTTTCTTTCCGAACGCCCTCACCGGATCCGTCTCCGTACTGCTGTTACCGATCATTTCCGAACAGAATGCGGCAGGTGATACCCGCGCCGTTCGCCGCGCCACCGCAAAATGCATCTGCGCCTGTGTTTCCGTAGGACTGCTGTGCATGTTCGCTTTTCTGCTGTCCGGACGCTTTCTCGGCAACTTTTTGTTTCACAGCGAGCTGGCGGGATACTTTATCACCATGCTGAGCTTCACCTGCCCGTTTCTCTATCTAAACACAACACTCTCCGCCATCATCCAGGGGCTGGGGCGGGCCGGGACCCTGTTTTCCATCAACCTGGCCTGCCTTCTTCTTCGGCTGGGCTTCGTATTGGTCGGAATTCCAAAGCTCGGCGTCAAAGGCTGTGCTCCGGGTCTCTTCGTCAGCCAGCTTGCCATGACGATTCTGTATCTGTCCGTCATCCGCCGCATCGCTCTGCGTTCGTAATTAGAAAGGGCCGGCTCACAACGAGCCGGCCCGCATGCAATCACTGCAGCATCTTCTTCAATTCATCCATAAAGGTATTCACATCCTTGAACTCTCTGTAAACGGAGGCGAATCGCACATAGGCAACAGGGTCCAAATCCTTCAGCTTGTTCATAAGGAGCTCACCGATCACCTGGCTTGGAATCTCCTTCTCCTCCATATTGGTGATCTCAATTTCCACCTCATCCACCAGATCCGTGATCTGCTTTGCGCTGACAGGCCTCTTGTGGCATGCGCGAAGCACACCGCCCTCGATCTTGGCGCGGTCATAGGTTTCTCTGTTGTTGTCCTTCTTGATAATGATAAGCGGAATCGTCTCGACCTTTTCATAGGTCGTGAAGCGCTTCCCGCACTCATCACAGATACGGCGTCTGCGGATGGAATTGTTATCCTCAGCCGGTCTGGAATCAATGACTCTGGTGTTCTCGTGGTTACAAAACGGACATTTCATCTGTTTTCTCCTCTGCATTAATTGTCAAAAAATGAGAACTATTTTGTATACAATTTAGCATAATTAACAGCGAATGTCAACCAAAACAATATCGGGACCTATCTGCTTGATGTCCTTATACGCAATTCCGATGTTCGGTTCACAGTTAAAAAACCCCAACAACCGGTTGCAGCCCGGCACATACACCTTACAGATACATCCCGTACAGGGATCAAACTCCAAATCACAGATATGTCCCAGCCTTCTGCAATCGCGGATATTGATCACATCTTTACATCTTAATTCCGAAAACTGCATCTGCTTCGTCCTTACTGCCCTTTTCTTTAAGATATGATTTTCTCTCCTCTTTCAGACATTGTCCTCCTGCAAGAATATTTTCGGTTCTGTGGTAAATACTACTATCACAAAAATTTACCGCGCCGAACCGGCGCAGGAAGAGGCATCGATGATACAGGGTAAGGTTGAAATCTGCGGCGTAAATACGGCAAAGCTTCCGCTTTTGGATGCGGCACAGAAGGAGGCTCTCTTTCAGAAAATCTCGGAGGGCGACCGGCACGCCCGGGAGCTTTTCATCGAGGGAAATCTGCGCCTCGTCTTAAGCATAATCAAACGCTTCTCATCGAGCAGCGAGAATGTAGACGACCTCTTCCAGATCGGCTGCATCGGTCTCATCAAGGCAATCGATAACTTCGACTGTTCCCTGAATGTAAAATTCTCCACCTATGCCGTTCCCATGATCATCGGCGAAATCAGGCGGTTTCTGCGCGACAACAGCAGCCTGCGCGTCTCCCGCTCCCTAAAGGACACTGCCTATAAGGCAATCTATGCCCGGGAGACTCTCACCCGCAAAAACTCCCGCGAGCCCTCCATTGAGGAGATCGCGACAGAGATCGGCATCTCAAAGGAAGACATCACCTATGCCCTCGACGCCATCCAGAATCCCATGAGCCTCTACGAGCCCATCTACACCGACGGCGGCGATACCCTCTATGTCATGGACCAGATCAGTGACAAGAAAAACCGCGAGGAGAACTGGGTGGAGCGCCTCTCCCTAAGCGACGCCATCCGCAGACTGGGGGCGCGCGAGCGCGAGATCATTTCCCTTCGCTTCTTCGAGGGCAAGACCCAGATGGAAGTTGCCGAAATGATCGGCATCTCCCAGGCTCAGGTTTCGAGACTGGAGAAAAATGCCCTGAAGGTGATGCGAAACTACCTGTCGGCCTGAACCGCACCGCGCGCTTTGCCCTATTGGTAATTCAGCACCCACCTGTTTTCCGTCTGATAATAGATCAGTCTGGCCGGAATCTCATGTTCTAAGACCGTCAGGGTGCAGTCAAACTCGACAGAAGGAATCCCGCAGTAGTTTTTTGCCTCCTGTGAATGGACCACGATCTGCTTTATGACGCGGATCTCTCCGTCCTCATCCCGGATCTTCAACATCCGGGGGATGATTTTCCCGGTGGCGGTGAACCAACAGTCACAGGCTATTTTTCTCTGGCTTCCCTTCACAGCTCCGGCATCCGCCTGTTGTGAGTTTATTCCGATACCGAATGCCACTGCGCCTCCCTCCTTTCTGCTACAAAATCTCCAGCCTGTCGTAATCTACGGTTCTCTTTTCTCTGGAGATACCGCCGCTCATATGGTCAATGGGCTGGTTGATAAAAACCGCTCTCTTCACAGCGTCAATTCCGAACCGTTCCCGCAGCCTGTCGACCGTTTCGTCCATTGCGGCCAGTTTCTCATAATCCGTTTCGTCAAACAATTCCAGCTGCCTTGAAAAATCATGGTCCTTCACCCGTCCGGTATGGATGCCCAGATGGCGGATGGGCTCTCCGTTCCACAGCTCCGGGAACAGCTCACAGGCTGCTTTGTAGATCTCCGTCGTCAGATTCGTTGAAGCGTTCAGCTTCTTCTGATGGGACTGATAGGATAAATCCCAATACCGGATACCAAGCGACACGATTTCTATCTGCACCCCGTCCGCCCGCAGCCTGTTTCCGACGGTTTCCGCGAGTGCAAGCAGCACCTTGTTCGCCGTGGGGACATCCGTGATATCATAGGGCGCAGTGGTGCTGTTCCCGTAGCCTTTATTGGGCGGCGGCTGCGATATCACGGGGGAGCAGTCGATTCCGTTGGCAAAGCCCCATATGACCTCTCCCTGCTTTTTCAAAATGCTTCGAAGCCATAGGGGATCCGCCTTGGCAAGGTCACCGATAAAGCGTATCCCGACGGAGAATAATTTCTGCGCCGTAGCCCTCCCCACGAAAAACAGATCCGATACCGGAAGAGGCCACATCTTCTCCGGTATCTCCTCCGGGTAAAGGGTGTGTACCCTGTCCGGCTTGGTAAAATCCGAAGCCATCTTGGCAAGCAGCTTATTGCTCGAGATTCCGATGTTCACCGTAAACCCGAGTTCATTCCGAATGCGATCCTTGATCTGTGCGGCGACAGCTTCCGGCGAACCGAACAGATGACAGGTGCCCGTCATATCCACAAACGCCTCGTCAATACTGTACTGCTCCACACAGTCTGAATATTCACGCAATACATTCATAAAGGCAGCCGAGCACTTTTCGTACAATCCGTAATTCGGGGGAACCAGCATCAGCCCCGGGCATTTCTTCTGCGCTTCCGGTATCGTCTCGCCTGTCTTGATACCGTATTTCTTCGCAGGAATGGACTTCGCCAGTATGATTCCGTGCCTCAGGGTCATATCACCGCCTACCGCGGAAGGAATCTCCCTTAAGTCCAGGGAACCGCCGCAATGTGCAATACGATAAACAGCCTCCCATGAGAGGAAGGCTGAGTTCACATCAATATGAAAAATAATCGTCTTCAAACAAATGTTCGCCTCCTGTTATCCACAGTATACCAAACATTTGTTCGATTTTCAATGGGTATTTTTGCCAATTTATCAAAACAGCGTCAGCTGTTCAAATTCAGTCCTTCGCTCCAGCAGGCACGGAACTTTACGAAGCAGGCGCTTTGCCTTCTCCCTTTCAAAGATCCAGTCTGAGATCTCCTCCGGCTCCAGTATCAGGGGCATCCGGTCATGCACCGGTTCCATGGAGGCATTCGCCGCAGTGGTCAGGATCACAAACCGGTCTTCTCCCTGACAGCGGTTATAAATTCCGGCCATGAACAATACCTTCTGATCCTTGCGCCGGAAGAGATTCTTCTCCTTCGCCCGGTTCCATTCATAAAACCATGTGGCGGGAACGACAAGGCGTCTGTTCTCCACGCCCTCCCGAAAGCTCTTTTTCTCCGCGGCCGTCTCACTTCTGGCATTGAAAATCACCTGCCCGGCGTCATAACCGGGCAGACCCCATTTCTGAAGACGACAGCCGATCCTCTCTCCGTCAGCCAACAGAACCGGCGCGATGTCCGTCGGATGAATATCCTTCGCCTGCACCCTGACCGGCGGTTTCTGCCTTACTTTTTCATCCGCAATCCGTATGATCCGTTCGATCTCTCTTGCCGTCTCATCATCCACATAATATCTGCCGCACATAAACACCTCTGCCTTTCTGTTGTTTTTTAGCCCTCCTGCCGCACCATTCCGGGAAGGGACGGACTTTGCTACACCGATTCGTTCAGCATACATTTCAGCGAATTCACAACGCTGACCATATGGTACTCTATCAAAAACACCTGGTTCGAATACTGCGGGTAATCGGTCCGGGCAATCTGAAGCATCGGATAAAACCACTGTTCGGTTTCATCGATGTATCTGACCAGCTTTTGTTTTGAAAAGCAGCCTGCCATGCCGGACACATTGTGGACACGGTCCAGAAGCTTCACAAACAGCGCAATTTCGTTCTTTGCGATCGGCTCGAAATAGGCCTTTTTGTCGTGACCTCCGGGCTTCTTCGTCAATAATTTCACCGCGCATCTGACCTCTTCTCCCACCGGCAGTTCCTCCCAGGTCACGCCGCAGTCCTCACAGACATCATGCAGCAGAGCCGTCGCGATGATCTCATCCCGGTCAAGTCCGAGTGCAATCGCATGACACGCGAGTGTAAGCGGATGGCTGATATAAGGCACCTTTTCTTTTCCCTTCCGGAACTGACCTTCGTGGAGGTTCCTCGCATAGGGAAGTGCCGCCAGCGTCTGCTCCATCCCTCGCAAAGAGGCATATGTTTTCACATAGTCATACATCTGTACTTCGTCAAAGTTTTTCTCCTCCAGCGGTTCTATAAAAGAAATCGGGAGCCTTTTCCCCTCTCCCCGCAATTGTTCCAAACAGTCTGCAGAACCGATCATGTCCGTTCCCTCCTTTCGCGCTCTCGCCCGACACTAAAATACTATCATAGTCTGATTTCTTTGCAAACCGGCTTAAGAAAACCTTAATAGAAACAAAGCAATTGGCTGTATCGTCTTCGCCGGGATATGTTGCCTGTACAAAAAAGGGCTGTCTTCTCCGACAGCCCCTCTCATGATAGCCCTATTGTTCTTTCATCAGATATCTTTCAAATTCGTCCTTGGGAATGGGCTTGGAATAGTAGAAGCCCTGGATGTATTCTCCGCCCAGAGAACTGATTCTCTCGACCTGTTCATTGGTTTCCACGCCCTCTGCCACGATCTTAAACTTCAGCATCTTGGCAAGCTTCATCGAACACTCCAGCACACTCTTTTCTGCCCGCGGGTTATCCTTCTGCACAATGCTCATATCCAGCTTAAGAATATCAATATCCATCTCACTGAGCGCAGACATGGAAGAATACCCTGCTCCGAAATCATCCAGCTCCACCACAAAGCCTGCTTCATGGAACGCTTTTACCGTCTTCGTAATCTGCTCGGGATTGTCGGAATACGCCGACTCCGTCACCTCGATATGGAAAAGCTCATGCTCGATTCCGTAGCTGTCAACCAGTCCGATGATTTTTTCGGCGAGGTTTTCATCCTCAAAGTCCCGCCTGGAAACATTCACCGAGATCGGAACGGTGGGTTTGCCGCTCTCCTTCCATTCCTTCATCTCCCGGCACACTTCTTCCCAGACATAATAATCCAGCTTGCGGATGAACCCGCTCTTCTCAAACAAAGGAATAAATACGCCCGGATTCATAAAGCCGAATTCGGGACTGATCCACCGGACCAGAGCTTCCGCACCGCCTGTCTTTCCGTTGAGAAGATCAAACTTCGGCTGATAGTAAACCACAAACTGTCTCTTTTCAAGGGCAGTCTCCGCATTCTCCACGACCTGACGCTGCGCCAGAATATCCTTTTTCAGGACATCATTGTACACCGAGAGATAGATTCCGTAGGTATCCTTGATCCTGTTGATCGCAAGAATCGCCCGGTCATACATTCCCTGCGCCATCAGCGTGGTATGCTTTCTAATCCGGTACAGACCATTCCTGATAACCACCTTGGAAATCGGAAACTCAATTCCCATGTCCGCCTTCTGCGTCAGCTCTTCGATGTACGGAACGGCCCTCTCCTGTACCAGGGCGGCAAGCTTGTCCCCCTCGATTCGTCCGCCGAACAGGAAACCTTCAACCTTCTCACGGGCCTTCTCCTGCAGGCGGATGATGGCGTCACCCATCTCAATTCCGTATTTTTCATTGATGATCTTCAGGCCCTCAATATCCGAAACCCACATATAGAGACTTTCCTCAGGATTTTCCTTCAGATAATTCTGTACCTCGCGGTAAAAGAATTCCTTCGTATAGGCCCCGGTCAGCGCATCCTTCTCCAACGCATTGATAATATTCGTGGTCTCATACAGAAGAATCAGGCTTTCCACTCGTTTCAGAACAATACTCCGATAAAAAGGTTTCATCAGAAAGTCGGTGATTTCTTCCTGCGCGCCGGTCTCCTCCAGCTTCTCATACTCCGCATAGTCCGCAGGGGATGCCTCGGAAGTAAGCACGATCGGGGTATGACGATATACCTTCATACGGCGCATCTGATGAATCAGTTCAAAGCTCTCCTGCTTCATCAACTTGAAGTCGGCAAGCACAAGAGCCACCCCGTCCTGCAGTTCCTCCAGCACATCATGAGCCTCTTTGCCGTCCCTGGTAAAATGCAGCGCATACCGCTGTGCCAGTATTTCCGTCAACTGCACCCGGTTGATATCATTGTCCTCAATAATCAGTATGTTTTTACTCCCGGAATATCTACCCTTCTTCATATTGCATTCTCCCATCGCTCTATGGATGTAAAACAATTCTCTGACAACCCCAAAATGCAAACCGCCAAATTCTCGTATATACCATATTTTATCAAAACTTTTCCACAATTGCAACGGAATATCGAAAATGTCAAATAATTTTTTCTGCAAAGTGCCTTTTCACGCAACGAAAAAAGACTCGAAGCACCATGCTACTTCGGGTCTTTCTTACGGCGGAAACAGTTGCAGATATGGTAGAGGATGCATCCGGCCAGCATGCCGACGGTGTTCGTCATGATATCGTCGATCTGAAAAATGCCTCTGCCCGTGATCAGCTGCATCGACTCAATAAACAGACTGCCTGCAAATCCGATCAGGATGCTTTTTACCAGGTTTCGGCACTGCTTAAAATTGCAGGCGGAAAGCAGGCCGTACGGAATGAACAGGACTATGTTTTCCGCGATATAGGCATCGTTTCTCCTGTTGATACCGAATGTGGAGAACAGTTTCAGATCCATGGTCGAATTACTACTGCCGCTCTCCCTGGAGAGCAATGTGATGGCCAGTATAACCGCGACACAGATGCACCACAGAAAGAAAAAGGGAAGAAAAAGGCGCTTTTCTTCTCTTTTTTCACGCTTTTTATTGATTATGGGTGTTAAAATCATGGCAAGCGGAATTCCGATTGCCAGCCCCAAAGGGGCGAATCGCATCATGGATGCGATATCTCTATAAAAATATTGAAACATATATCGTAAGAACTCCTCTATTGGTAACTATCCCAGTTTCTCGAAGCGTGCTCCCAGCGATCCCTGTCCTCAAACAGTCTGTCGTTCATCCAGGCTATGGCGTCCGTTACGCCGTCCTCATCGAAGGTAAACTCCGCACTCTGCTTCTCATCCGCGGGCGTTGTGAAGAAATTGAAGGGTTCCGGCCAAACGGTACAGCGAAGCGTCTTTTTGCCCTCCGCGTCCTCAAGCTTCTCCAGCCGGTAACGCATCCCCTGATGGCAGGCGGTATATTCCGTCTTCTTCAAATATTCCATGGATAAAATATCTTCGCGCTTTATCATCTCAGCCAACCTCTCTTCCCTAACAGTATAGCTCATCCCCTCCGGTATTGCAAAGACTAAATGTGATTGCTCATCTCTTTTTTCAGCTGGTGCATGATTTTCTTCTCCAGTCTGGAGATATAGGACTGTGAGATACCAAGGAGGGCGGCGACCTCCTTCTGTGTCATCTCTCTTCCGCTCGGGTCGTCCAGCCCGAAGCGGAGATTGATGATCGTCCTCTCTCTCTCCGAGAGCTTCTCTATCGCGCAAAGCAGAACCTTCCGCTCCGCTTCATTCTCCAGATCCCTGTAGATGACATCCTCCTCCGTTCCCAGAATATCGGACAGCAGAAGTTCATTTCCGTCCCAATCCACATTCAGGGGTTCATCCAGCGAGACCTCCTGGCGCACGCGGCTGTTTCTGCGAAGATACATCAGTATCTCGTTTTCGATGCACCGGGAGGCATAGGTTGCCAGCTTGATGTTTTTGTCCGGCTTGAAGGTGTTGATCGACTTGATCAGTCCTATTGTCCCTATGGAAATCAGATCCTCAACCCCGACGCCGGTATTGTCAAACTTTTTCGCAATATAGACCACCAGTCTCAGATTGTGCTCGATCAAAACCGCCTTTGCCTCGGCATCATCCTCCGTCCCAAGGTCATTGATGACCATGGTCTCCTGCTCTCCTTCTAACGGCGGCGGCAGGATCTCTGCGCCGCCTATGTAATGGATTTCGCCCTTTTGTTTGAGCAGATGTCTCTCCCTGCGAAAGAGACGGATCTGCATTCTCCCCGGAATTGCAACCTTTAATATCATACCCTTTTTTCCTCCATCCTCTATGAGACTTACCCGCCCTGCCCATAGACAGCTGCGGGTGCAAAATCATTTTTACCCTGTTGTCGCTGTCCTGCTGCGCTCCTCCGACCGGTTCCGGGCTGATGGCAACGCACACATCCGCGCACACTTTTTCGATCCCCTGCAGCTCAAGAATCACCTCCGGGAAAAGATACCCTTCCAGAATTCCTCCTCTTTTGCCGATCGAGTGATAAGGAATCACCCGAAATCCGTTTTCGTTCCTCTGCCATACCGATTCAAACAACTCTCTGTCCAGAATACAGACCGGTTTTCCGCTCAACGGCTCCGTCAGACTGTTCCCCGTATCGATCAGGGCAGGCACACGCAGCTCCCTGTTCTCTCGCTTTAGTGTCACAAAACAAATCTGCTCTTTTTCTTTGGCGCCGGTATACTGTCCCTTTGCGAGAAGCGTCACGACCCCTCCGGCCAGCAGAACGCCTGTGATTCCCGGCAGATACCTGCCGATATCCGGGATTCCCCTCCACAAAAAAAGAAGGCATCCTCCCAACGCGAAGGATACAGAAAGGGTTCTGGACAGCAAAAGGCAAAAGCCCTGCCGGTCCTTCACCCGAAAGGTACACAGAAGCATCCCGCACACGCCCGTGAGGATGCCCAGTACCAGTCTGATCACAACCATTCCCGGCATCAGAAAAGGAAGCAGAAAGACGACACTCCCCACTCCGGCTCCGGCAAGCAGTCTCTTTCGCGTGGCAGTGCGAAAGGTCAGTCTGTCAACCGTCAGGAGGATATAATAGTTCATCACGAAATTCAGAAACAGCAAGCTGTCTGCATATAGTTCATACCGCATCTGCCTCTCCCCTTCCATTTGATTATAGAATGTGCCCTCGCAGGATTTTGTCAAATGAGAGGGAGTGCCCGCCACTTTTTTTCGACAGTCAAAGACGCCCGCCGCTTCGCTGCGTCGTCACTTCGTGACTCCTGCGTCTGCTCATGTACGTTCGGGTGAAAACAAATGTCTGCTTCCGGGCGAAGCCTGCCTTCGCCCTGCGCTTGTTTTCCTTCCTTGGGGATTCATTCGCATACGCCCGCCGCTTCGCTGCGCCGTCACTTCGTGGCTCCTGCGTCTGCTCATGTACGTTCGGGTGAAAACAAATGTCTGCTTCGCAGCCGCTTGTTTTCCTTCCTCACTACAAAAAGGCCGCGCAGAATCACTCTGCGCGGCGCGGCTTGTCAATATTGTATTATTTTCTCTGAAGGAAATCAGGAATCTTCAAGGATTTCTCCTCCACGGAGCTTCTGATGTCCACAGGCTTCTGAATCGGTCTGGGAGCAGGCTGTCCGATGGGCTGTACACCGGGAGCGGGAGCCACCGGCTTCAGGGTAGGAGTGATCAGTCCGGGCTGTCTGTAAGCGCCGGTCTGTGTCTTGGCAGCGGGCTTCACAACCGGCTGTACAGGAGGCTGATTGTTGGTGTCAATGATACCGGTTGCAATGACTGTCACGGTACAGCTGTCAGACTTGGAAGCATCATACATTGCACCGAAGATGATGTTTACCTCATCACCGGCAAGATTCTGTACGTATCCTGCAGCATCACTTGCATCTGCAAGGGTGATATCACCGGAAACATTGATGATAACATGGGTGGCACCGGTGATGGTGGTCTCCAGAAGGGGACTCTCCACTGCCATCTTGACAGCATCCAGAGCCTTGTCATCGCCCTTTCCTTCTCCGATACCGATATGTGCAATACCCTTGTCCTTCATAACAGTCTGTACATCTGCGAAGTCAAGGTTAATGACAGCGGGAACATTGATCAGATCAGTGATTCCCTGCACTGCCTGCTGAAGTACCTCGTCTGCCTTCTTCAGTGCTTCGGGCATAGTGGTACGCCTGTCCACAATTTCCAGGAGCTTATCGTTGGGAATTACGATCAGTGTATCTACATTCTCCTTAATATTCTCAATACCGATCAAAGCGTTCTGCATGCGGGCCTTTGCCTCAAAACGGAACGGCTTGGTCACAACGCCGACGGTAAGGATTCCCATTTCCTTTGCGAGTCTTGCAACTACGGGAGCTGCACCGGTACCGGTTCCGCCGCCCATACCGCAGGTGACAAATACCATGTCGGCACCCTTGATGGCAGCAGCGAGTTCTTCACTGCTCTCCTCCGCAGCCTTCTCACCTACTTCGGGTCTTGCGCCTGCGCCCAGTCCCTTCGTAAGCTTCTCACCGATCTGGAGAAGCTTGGGAGCTTTGCAGAGCTGCAATGCCTGCTTATCGGTATTCACTCCGATAAAGTCTACTCCGTCAATCTGTTCATCTACCATTCTATTTACAGCATTATTACCTGCTCCGCCAACGCCTACGACGATGATCTTTGCAGCTGATTCAGCATCATTCGTTCTAATCTCAAGCAAGGGTATGTCCTCCTTTTTCCTCTAATAAATTCCATATAGTTCTATCATATATTCATTTCTTGAATTTCGCAACTATTTTCTGAAAAAGTTGCAAAAAGTTTACAAGCGTGCCTGCCCCCGCGTATCCGGACGGTTTATTCGGGCTGAAATGTGTAAGTACCCCGCTCGTCGTAGACCGTCATCTGCAGCACTCCGCTCTTGCCCGCAAGGCTCTCCAGAAACTCCGGAAGGCGCATGATTTTGTCCTCCAGCGTGAACATGTCGTTTCCGAGCGTTACCTTTATGTCCTGAAACCAGATGGTCACCCCGCCGTCGGAAGCAAAGTAAATCTTGTCCGAATTCAGCTGATATTTGTTCAGAAGCTTCGTAATATTCAGGATGGAGTGAAAGATCTCCTCATCCTCAACCGGAAGCTGTCTGCCCACCACCACATGGTCAAACTCAAGACCCGCAATCTGCGGAACGCCCGCTGTTTTCACCGCTGAGCTCTCCACCACATACCCGTCCTTATCAAAGTACAGATAGGTGTCCAGCATGCTGATGTAGCCTGTGAGCATTTTCTCGATGACATGAATCTTGATGGTATCGGCGCTTAACACCTCTACATCAATGACATCCACGAAGGGCACATCGCTGATTCCCTTATTCCGGTATTTTAAGGACAGGAACAGAGAATTGTCCCCAAAGGGTCCTCCCATGACGATCTCTTTGATCTCATCCACCGTATAGTGCATATTTCCTTCCACATACACCGTCTGAACAGTGTATGTGGTCTTCACATAAACGCCCAGTCCGACGACAAGAACCGCCAAAACTGCCAGGACGATCATTGTCCTTACTATCCTTCGCCTTCTATTCACTGACTACTCTCGCTCCCAAATCTCTAAAATCTCTGCAGATATTTTCATATCCGCGCTCAATATAGGAACAGCCCGATACCTTCGTCTTTCCTCTGGCCATGAGACCTGCCGTCACCAGCGCCGCTCCGCCCCGAAGCTCCGCCGCCGTCACGGGACAGCCCATAAGGTAAGGTACTCCCGTTACACGCACGCACCGGTCGCTCTCCTGCACGATACAGGCGCCCATTTTCTGCAGTTCCCCGACGATCCTGAACCGATTCTCAAATATCGTCTCCTCGATCACCGTCTCCCCATCACCCAGAGTCTCCGCCGCCAGCGCCGCAGACTGCAGATCGGTCGGGAATCCGGGATAAGGCGCCGTGCGGATCAATGGCACGGAAAACGGTCTCACCGGTCCCTGCACATACATGCCGGACTCGGATGTCCAGATTTTGCCGCCCATATAAACCGCCGTCTCAATGACAGCCTCCATCTCCCTGCAGGGCGCTTTTTCGAGAAAGACAGTTCCCCCCGTACCAATGCAGGCAAACAGATAGGTTCCTGCCACAATGCGGTCGGCAGGGATCGTATACTCTCTTCCGTACAGCTTTTTCCCGCCGCAGACAGTCAGACAGTCCGTGCCGATTCCCCCGATCCGGGCTCCGCAGGCAGAAAGGAACCGACAAAGCGCAACCACCTCCGGCTCCCTTGCGGCACCCCGGATCAAAGTTTCTCCCTCTGCCGCAACCGCGGCCAGGATCACATTCTCCGTGGCACCCACACTGACCTTCGGCAGACTGATCTGCGCCCCGTGCAGATCATCCGTACTCGCCCGCAGACATCCGTTCTCCAAAACAAAAGAAACCCCCATCTGTTCCAGGGCGCGGATATGCATGTCGATCGGTCTTGCCCCAATGACGCAGCCGCCCGGATACTCCATGACGACCTCCCGGCATTTTCCGATCAATGCGCCGAGCAGACACAGCGAGGACCGCATCCCCGTGACGGCCTCAGAGTCCAGGCGGATCACCTTTTTCCCAACCCCGGAGGAATCCGTCTCAATGCCGTCGCTTCTGCGCCGGACGCGGCATCCGATTTCCTCCAACAGCCGTATCATACCGCAGACATCCGCGATTCTCGGACAGTTTTTGATATAGGAAGTATCCTCCGTCAGTATTGTAGCCGCCAGAATCGGCAGCGCCGCATTCTTCGACCCCTGTATCACAACATTGCCCTGCAGAGGGACTCTGCCAAGAATCTCGATCGTTCCCATCGCCATCCGCCTTACAAAAGAAAATTACTATATCGTATGTAAGGCAGCTTATCCGCGTACATAAACCTGCTTATAAATCCTTCAGCCGGATTCCCTTTGCCACACTCATGACCAGACCGATCTCGATCAGCAAAAACATGACCGAGGAACCGCCGTAACTGATAAACGGCAATGAGATACCGGTATTCGGAATGCTGTTGGTCACAACGGCAATGTTTAAGACCGCCTGAATAGCGATATGTCCCATCACACCCACAACGAGCATTCCGCCGAACAGATCGGGTGCATTGTTTGCAATGACCATCATTCTCCAAAGAAGCATGATGAACAGCAGGATCACACAAATTCCGCCGAACAGGCCGAGTTCCTCGCAGATGATGGAGAAAATCATATCATTCTGCGCCTCAGGAAGAAAGCTCAACTTCTGCATGCTCTGTCCGAGGCCCTTGCCCCAGACGCCGCCGCTGCCGATCGCATACAAGGCCTGCAGAGTCTGGAAGCCCTTGCCCTGCGCATAGCTCTCCGGATCAAGCCATGCCGCGATTCTCTCCATTCGGAACCCGCTGCCCGCTTCGGAGTTCACTGCCAGAAAGACGACCAGTGCAACGCCCAGCGCACCGAGCGCACCCACAAGGATAAACTTCCCGTAATCCGGGCTGGCGACAAAAACCATCACCGCCGCTATACCCACAATAATGATGGCGGAACTCATGTTATTCGTAATAAGATATATCTCAAGCGCGATGGGCAGTGAAAATGCCATGAAGAGAATGATTCCCTTCCAGGTGCGGATGGCTTTGCCGAATTTGCAGACCATGACTGCAAGAAACAGTATCATTCCAAGCTTTGCCACCTCGGCAGGCTGCAGATTCATCCCCAGTCCGGGAATTCGAATCCAGCGCCGCGCGCCGTGGGATGCCACGCCAAGAGGGGTCTTAACCACCGGAATCAGCAGGGCAGACACGACATATCCGATCACATAGAACCGTTCAAAGAAATGGTACGGAATACGCGACACAATCCCCATAAGCCCCAGTCCGATGAGAGCGGCGATCAGCTGTTTTTTCATATAATGACCGGCGTCTCCGTTTTCCTGAAAGGCGGTGTATGAGCTTGCCGAATATATCATGATCAGACCAAATCCCAGCAAAAACAGTACAATAAACAGAAGGCTGTAGTCAAAAAAAGTTTCTTCTTTTTCTTTTCTCCGGGTCATTTTCTTTGTTGCCATATTCTCTCCTCTTATGCCGAAGGCGTCAGCGTTTTGTGAATTCATTATACCCTTTTATCCCCAAATACGGAAGCACATTTTCAAAAAGCTGGCGGATGATCGGTGCCGCAACCGTTCCCCCGTAATAGATTCCCTTCGGATGATTGACGATTGCAATGGCAATCACCTCGGGATCATCCGCCGGAGCAAATCCGATGAAGGAAGAGATATATTTCCCGCTTCCTCTGGGAAGCGTCTGGCTGGTTGCCGTCTTGCCGCCCACCTGATACCCCTCGACCCTGCCGTTTTTACCGGAGCCCTCCGAAACGACCTTTTCGAGAATCAGGCGGAGGGTCGCACTTGTTTCCTCCGAAATGATTCCCTCCTGTACGGGAAAAGAAAGCGTCTGTATCGTATTCCCGTCCGCATCTTCAATCCGTACGCCGAAATGCGGCGTGATGCGAGTGCCTCCGTTGATCAGGGAAGCTGCCGTGGTCAGAAGTTGCACCGCCGTCACCTGAAAGGACTGCCCGAAGGCCACGGTGGCAAGCTCGACATTTCCCATGTTTTCCCTGCGGTGCATGATCGTACCGGCTTCCCCGGGAAGGTCGATTCCGGTCTTCTGCTTTAAACCGAACTGTTCAAAATAGCGGTAATAGGTATCAATGCCGAGTCTGAGTCCGACCGATATCAGCGCCGGATTGCAGGAATTCATCATGCAGTGCGTAAAATCCTGGGAACCGTGTCCCGTGACCTTGTGACACCGGATCCTTCGATCGTCCACCACGATAAATCCCGGACAGTGAAAGGTGCTCTTCGTTGTGATCACGCCTTCCTCCAGCCCGGCAGCCGCGGTGATGATCTTGAAGGTGGAGCCAGGTTCGTAGGTATCATTGATACAGCTGTTTCTCCACATTTTGTTTAGCAGATCCTGTCTTAGCTTCTCATCCGTGACCTCCCCCGTTTCTTCCGGGAGCTCATACGGATGGTTTAAGTCAAATTCAGGGACATTCACGCAGGCATAGATCTCTCCGTTTTTCGGATTCATTGCCAGTATCTGTACGCTGTCAGCTTCCTTTGCCGCCATCGCCTGCGTTGCAAGCTGCGTTGCATAGGCCTGTATATTGAGGTCAAGACTGGTGACAAGCGTCTTGCCGTTGACCGGCTCCACTCTCCGCTCACCCTTTTCCTCCTGTTCGATTCCCCTGGCATCCGTGATGGTCAGAATCGTTCCGCTCTCGCCCTTTAAGCTGTTTTCGTAGACGACCTCCAGTCCGATGATTCCTTGATTGTCTCCTCCGGTGAATCCCAGCACCTTACTCGCCAGTGTCCCGAACGGGTAATAGCGCTTGTAGTCCTCATCCACCTTGACGCCGGGCAGATCATACGCTCTGATGCGGTCTCCGACAGACTTATCCACATTGCTTTTGACGCGCTCCATGGAAGAATATTTCTCGACGCGCTTTCTGACCTTTTCCTCCGAAAGCCCCAGCTCCCTGCTCAGTATGCTGATGACTTTCTCCGCATCTTCCACCTGATTATGGATCACGGAGACTGTGCATACGGTCTTATTGTCTGCAAGAACGATTCCGTTTCTGTCGACGATCTTTCCCCGCGCAGCCTTAATGCTCCGTTCTCTTTCATGGAGATCCTGTGCCATCCTGCTGTAATGCGCGGAACTGTTGATGCACAGGAACAAAAGTCTGCCGAACAATCCCAGCATAACCATTGCACAGATGAAAAACATCACGAGTATCTTTTTGCGGTGATAGATCTTACTGTGTCCGTCTTGCATAAAAAACCTCACAAAAAGGTGTTATTATACTGTATTCCCTGTTTTGTGAGGTTATGTATTGGGCGAAAACTTATTCGAGTCTGTTGTTGACAGGTTCTTCGATACCGATGGAAGACATGTCTCCCTCGACGAGGAATCCCGCCTGGGCATCATATCGGAATCCTGTAGCCGGGTCTACCCGGTATCCGGTGTTGGGGTCGATCGGAAAGCTCAGCCACTGCGGCGTTCCGCCGTTTGCATCCGGCGTATAGATCGGAGTCGTGGTGTCAGGCTCCGCCACAGGATTTTTGTACTGGGAAGTGATCTCCAGATTCAACTCCTCGAGTTCCTTCATCTCCTTCTCGGTCAGCTCCTCCGTCATGAATATCTGCATATAGGGAAGAATCTCTGTCAGGACTCCGCGCACGATTCTGGTCGCAAATTTTGCATCGTCCTGCCTTGGTGCATTTGCACGGTCAACAACGACATACACCGCGATCTGCGGATCATCCGCAGGAGCAAAGCCCATGAAGGAAACCACATATTCGTTCGGAGAACGCTTGTGGGTGTTCTCGTCGATGGTCTCTGCGGTTCCCGTCTTGCCGCCGATCATATAGCCGGCGGGACGCGCCGTCTTACCGGTTCCGTACTGCACCACTGCGGTACAATACTGTCTGATATACTCGGAAGTCTGCTCGGAGACAGTCTGCTTCAGCACACGGGGCTCAATGTTTTTCACAGTCGCTCCGTTGGCATTGGTGATCTTGTTCACCAGATGCGGCTCGTAGTAATAACCGCCGTTGATCAGGGAACAGAAGCCGGCGATCCCCTGGATCATGGTAATGTTGAAGTTCTGTCCGAAGCTGTTGGTCGCCAGATCTGTCGGTCCCATGGAATCGGGCGAGTAGATCAAGGTGTTGGTTCTCGCCTCACCGGCAAGGTCGACATTGGTCTTCAGACCGAAGTTGAAAATCGACTGATATTCGCAGAAATTCTGATTGCCGAGGGTCTGGGCAATCTTCATCATGGATACATTGCAGGACTTCGCCACGGCACTCTCCAGTGTCATGGTACCTTCGTTTCCGTTGTGGCAGCGGATCTTATAACCGCCGATCTCCAGAGAACCGTTACACTCAAAGGTCGTTCCCGGAGTAACGGTGCCTTTTTCAAGCGCGGCAGCCACTGTAAAGGGCTTTGCAACCGAACCGGGCTCATATGTATTTGTAATGCAGAAATTCTTCCAGAGATTGTTCAGGTTCAAAAGCTTCTGCTCCGAATTCATGGACTTCAGCACTTCCTGATTGATCACCAGACCGTTTTTCTTGATCTCATAATAACCGTTGGCATTGGTGACCTGCTCCACCATCTTGCAGCCGAGCAAGGCATCATACTCTCTGGGTTCATTCAAATCAAATCCCGGTGCGCTCGCCATCGCCTTGACCTCGCCGGTATTGACATCCATCACGATGCATCCGACATTCTCGGCGCCATTTCCTTCACGCACCATATCCTTGTGTTCCTCCATGAATTTCCGGATATACTTTTCCGCGATCATCTGCATATTGGAGTCAATGGTGCTGTGGATGGTGTAGCCGTCCACGGCAGGTTTTACCGTACGCTCCAGATTCAGGTCCTCATTCAGATATCCGTACTCGCGGCCGTTCGTTCCGTTCAGAATATCATTATAATACTCTTCCAGTCCGTAACTGCCCTGTCCGTCGGATGTCGTAAAGCCGATGGCATCCGCAGCCATGGAACCGTTGGGATACCGGCGCTTATATTCTTCCTCGAACCACACGCCCTTGATATTGGTATCCTCCAGCTGCGCTGCCTTGAAATCGCTGATCTGGTCATAGGTCAGCTGTCTTTCGGCAACATAGTAGGGCGCCGTCGTATTCGTTGTGACATGCGTCCTGATTTCCACCATATTCAGGTTGAAATATCTTCCCAACGCATCCAGCGTCGGTTCCAGATACGGCTTCTCATTCTTGGTATTGACCGTATTCATGACCTTCGCGTCAATGATCAGATTGTAAACCTTTTCACTGGTCGCGAGGACGATTCCCTTGGCATCCACAATATCACCCCTTCTGTAGGGAATGACCATGGAGTCATACTTCTGCTGAGAAAGGATCTGCTTCTGATATTCCGCATTGTTCCGGTTGACCAGGCAAATCATAACAATACTTAATCCTGCAAAAGCCAGTAGTATTATCATAAAAAATACTACCAGCTTCTTCTGCATTTTTATTGTGAACTTTTTTACCTTTTTTTCTGTTGTATTCTGCCTCTGTTCGTTCACGCCACACCTCGTCAATTGTTCTGTACGACCTGTCTCATGCAGTCATTGCCTTCGCTTGTGTAGAGAACGATCTGACCTTCCTTCGCATATACCATGCCAAGCTCACCGATTGCGATGCTCTTGATCTTTTCAAGATCCAGACTGCCGGCAATTCTGTTATAGTTCTCATCATTGGCAATTCTCATGTTGTTCAGCTGGCTTTCCTTCTTTGCGACACTTCTTGTCACATTGGTAAGCTCAGCCTGCAGCTGAATATAGTTGACCAGAATGTATGTGCATACGCACAGAGCGGCCATCAGGAAAACGAGATATCTCGCATTCATATAACGCGCCTTCTCACGGTTCTTGCGGACCACGGGATGAAGTTCACTTCCGCGCCGTGCGGGAACGGGGCGCTCCTTCAGCTGTCTTGCGGCACTTCCCTCTACATAGACTTCTCTTCTGTATGTATTTCTCTGATTCGTTGTTCTCTGGCTCATTCTCTTCCCACTCTCCAAATCTGTTGTCAGATCTGCAAAGCCTCGAACACTCTCAGCTTCGCACTCTTTGATCTGCTGTTTTCTTCCAATTCTTTTTCGCCCGGAAGAATGGCTTTTCTTGTAATCACGGTACCCTTGGATTTCCTGCCGCACACACACACCGGAAAGTCCGGAGGACAGATGCAGGGGTTCTCATTGTTTTTAAAACTTATCTTCACCATACGGTCTTCCAGCGAATGGAAGGTGATGATGCACAATCGTCCGCCCGGATTGAGTAAATCGACGAAATCATCCAGGGCCTTTCTTAAGACCTCCAGTTCCTGATTGCACTCGATCCTGATCGCCTGAAAGGTCTGTTTGGAAGGGTGACCGTTCTGCCGCATCTTCGCCGGAATCGCCGCCTTGATCACATCATTTAATTCAAATGTCGTCTCGATGGGCTTCTGCGTCCTTCTCTGCACGATGTGCTTTGCAATGTTCTTCGCAAACTTTTCTTCCCCGTAGTCTCTGATGACCCGGAACAATTCACTCTCGGAATAACCATTTACGATATCTCGGGCTGTCAGGCTCTTACGCCTGTCCATTCTCATGTCAAGCGGAGCGTCAAACCGATAGGAGAAGCCTCTCTCCTCGGTATCAAGCTGATACGATGACACGCCCAGATCCAGGACGATACCGTCAACCTTTTCCACACCCTGCGCCTCCAGCGCCATCTTCATATTGCAGAAGTTGTTTCGGATGATGGTTACTTTGTCGCCAAAGGGGGCCAGCCTCTCGCTTGCGGCACTGATCGCCGCGTCATCCTGGTCGATTCCGTAAAAGTGACCGGTGGTCAGCCTCCTGCACACCTCAAAGGCATGTCCGGCGCCGCCCAGGGTTCCATCCACATAGATTCCGTCAGGCTTTACATGAAGTTGTTCGATCGTCTCCGCAAGCAAAACGGAATAATGTTTAAATTCCATATCTCTTCCCTAAATCGTCAGTCCCAGGTCTGCAATGCCCTGTGCAATCTCATTGATATCGACCTGTTCGCTGTTCTTCTCCCAGTTCTCGAGGCTCCAGATCTCGATTCTTCCGCCCGTTCCGGCAAGGACGACATCCTTCTCAAGCTTCGCGAATTCCCGCAGATCCTGCGGCATCAGCACGCGTCCCTGCTTGTCCACCGTCACATATTGTGCACCGGAGAGAAAGAATCTTGCGAATTGTCTCGTGCCTGCATTTGCAAGCGGCAGCGATGCGAGCTTTGCTTCAAAGACTTTCCAATCTTCGATTGCGTACACAAACAGACAGCCATCCATTCCCTTCGATATTACAAACTCATCGCCAAGTACTTCACGGTACTTGGAAGGAATACTCAACCTGCCTTTCGGATCAATCGTATGATTGTATCTGCCCATAAACATCGCAATCACCACCAGTCCATAAGTTGTACTGCCACTGAAAACAGCTGCTAAAATGCCCATTTCGAGGTTTTTCATCCCACTTTATGGGCTTTTATGCCATATTCATACCACTTATAGATAGATTTTAATATAATCTTAAGAAAAGCGCAAGTATTATTACAAATTTGCGCTCGTCATTTTTTCACAAAATTATCGTTCCGGTTTTGTCTATATCCACGAAATGCAAAAAAGGCTTTCCCGGTGTTTCTTTTCTGTATTGGTTTCCGGTTTTCCGCGCCAAATCAAGGTTTTCCGCCCGGCGGCATGTCAATCCGGGCAACAAAAAAAGAAGACACACTACCATTGTTACAGTAGTATGTCTTCTGAAATTGTGAACAAATTATGACTCTTTTGTGTCCGGTGCCGCCGCCGTCGCTTTTTCTTTCCCGGCGATGCGCAGTCTGATCAAAACATCCGCTGCGACCGCACCGATCACCATCACCAGTGCGAGCACCTGCGACACCGGGAGATTGGTTCCGGGGATCAAGAGCACATCGGTTCTGATTCCTTCGATGATAAATCTGCCCAGGCCGTAGCCGCCAAGATACAGCAGGCAAATCTCGCCGTCAAACTTTTTATGCTTCCAATAGAGAAGCAAAACAACAAAGATGAACAGATTCCAGAGACTTTCATACAGGAAGGTCGGATGTACATTGATGTAGTTCGCGCCCTCCGGAATGTGCGCCGCGATATTCTCCGTGATATCACTTCTGTCACGCACGGCTTCAATCGGAATCTGCATGGAAAGCAGTCCGTCGTAATAATCGCCGAACACTTCGCGGTTCATGAAGTTGCCCCAGCGTCCGATCGCCTGCCCCAGAATCAGTCCCGGCACGGCCGTATCGCCGAACAGAGCCGCCTTTTTCTTCTTCATGCGGCACCACACAAACAATGTGATAAAGGCCGCAATGACGCCGCCGTAGATGGCAAGACCGCCGTTTCGAATCCTGAAGATCTCCAGCAGATCATCCTTGTAGGAATCCCATGAGAAAATCACATAGTAGATCCTCGCGCCGATGACGGAAAAAATCACGGCGTAGATGGCAAAATCCCAGTAATCGTCCGGATTCTGTTTCGTCCTCTTCGCGATTGCCGCCGCGGTCAAAATCCCGGCAAACACAGCGATCCCGATGATCAATCCGTAGAAAGCAATCCGAAATCCAAACACACTGAACGATCTGGGAACATCATGCAAATAGATATTTAAATTTGGAAAAGCAATATCGCCTGCGTTCATATTTCATCCTTTCCTGTTTTGAGGGGAAGCGGGCTTCGCAGAGCCGTTGCTTCGCAACTGCCGCTCATACTCATGTACGCTCGGGTGAAACCAAATGGCCCCTTTGGGGCCGCTTGGTTTCCTTTGGAAAACATTCGTATGCGCCCTCTGCTTCGCAGAGCCGTTGCTTCGCAACTGCCGCTCATACTCATGTACGCTCGGGTG
>JAEDDX010000026.1 GCA_016293615.1 Acetatifactor sp. | reverse complement strand
AATTGTGCCCCCGCGCGTAAGCCCGGCATGTCCGGGGCATTCCCGGAACCGGTTAGCATCATCCAAGCGATGATCTGATCTCCCCGCGACAGCCTGTGCGGACTGTTTTCCTTCGTATACCTCTTTGCATACCCCGCCGGAATCCCTGATTACATCCTGAATCAAAAAACCGGAATCTGTTTTTGTTCACACTGTACGCTTCTTACTATTTATGATATACTGAGCGCAAGAGAGCCAACATGCCTGCATGATTGGCGAACGGCGTATGTCTATTTGTAAAAAGAGGGGGAAGTCCTGTCTTCACAGGACAAGGCATTGTATGCTTACAAGAACAAGGCTTCGTGCCTGCAAAATCGGCTGTATATTTCTGCACATCTTCTGGATCACGACACTGATCGTGGTGCTTTTGATTCTTCCGGGACTGTTTGGGCTCTACCCGGGCAGAGGAAATCTGATGCAGGAACCGGTCTTCTGGGGAATTCTCTGTCTGCTTGCCTTTCTTGCAGAGGCAGTCGTCTTCTGGATCGGTATCATCATCGTCTATCTGACTTCCTCGCAGCTGGGGCTGAAGATCAGAATCCTCGGCGCCGTCTGCGGGTTCATTCCCATAGCGAATCTGATTATGCTGGCAATCATCATAAGAACCGCTTCCGCGGAGGTAAAGGTGGAGACGGAAAAGCTGAAACAAAACGCTGCCAGAAAGGACGCCCGGATCTGCGGGACCAAGTATCCGATCCTTCTGGTCCACGGCGTGTTCTTCCGGGACTCCGAGATACTGAATTATTGGGGGCGCATCCCGAGAGAGCTGGAGGCAAACGGCGCTACCATCTACTACGGCAACCATAACAGTGCCGCCGCCGTGCGGGACAGCGCCGTGGAGCTGGAGCAGAGAATTCTGGAACTGGTGAAGAAGACCGGCTGCGAGAAGGTCAATGTCATCGCCCATTCCAAGGGTGGGCTTGACACCAGGGCTGCCATCGCGCTGACCGAAGCCGGGAAATATATCGCTTCTCTCACCACCATCAATACGCCCCACAGAGGATGTGAATTTGCCGACTATCTGCTCTCGAAGATTCCTGTGGAGGATCAGGAGGAGGTAGCCAGAGCCTATAATCTGGCGGCGAAAAAGCTGGGGGACGATGCGCCTGACTTTTTATCGGCGGTGAAGGATCTGACCTCGGAGCACTGCGAGCAGTTCAACCGGGAAATCCAAGACGCCCCGGGTATTTTCTATCAGTCGGTCGGTTCCAAGCTCAACAAGAGCAGCGCCGGGCGGTTTCCGCTTAACTTATCCTATCACCTCGTCAAATATTTCGACGGGGCAAACGACGGTCTGGTCGGCGAAAAGTCCTTCCCCTGGGGTGAGAAATTCACTTTCCTCACCGTAAAGGGCCGCAGGGGCATCTCGCACGGAGATGTCATTGATCTGAACAGAGAGAATTTCAAAGGCTTTGATGTCAGAGAGTTCTATGTAACCCTCGTGGCCGACCTGAAAAAGAAAGGATTCTGAGTCAGGTTGGATCATTCGGTATAAAAAAGAAAAAAGCGGTGGGTCAATTGCCCGCCGCTTTTACATTGCTGCAATCCGCATATTCTTCCGGGAGTCTCTCCGTCAGTATGACCGCCTCTTGGAACGCTCCGAAGGTCACGGAACTTATCTGATGAAACTTGGAGCTGTCTGCCAGCACATACACTTCCTTACAGTTTGCCATCGCTGCCTGTTTCACAAACGCCTCGTTGGCATCCGGAGTCGTAAAGCCTGCCTTTCTGCTGACACCGTTGGTGCCGAAGAATCCCTTCGTAAAGTGAAATCTTGAAACCGATTGCACGGCCAGATTGCCCACAACGGCTTCGGTGGTACCTTTGAGTTCGCCGCCGAGCAGGATCACATGGATTCCCCGCGCCGCA
This sequence comes from Acetatifactor sp., assembly GCA_016293615.1. GTDB lineage: Bacteria > Bacillota > Clostridia > Lachnospirales > Lachnospiraceae > Acetatifactor. The sequence continues at coordinate 30,325 of JAEDDX010000026.1, read as the reverse complement.
AGTCTCTGCGCATGCGCCACGGCATTGGTCACAAAGGTCGCTTCCGTCGTCCGGATATATTCCAGCATTGCACCGGTCGTGGTACCCGCATCCAGATACACAAAATCCTCATCGGTAATCAGAGCGGCGGCATGGGCGGCAATGCTTTCCTTCTCATTCAGGTTCACTTCCAGCTTCTGCGCCACGGTGTATTCCTTCGCGGTCACGGTCTGTTCGAGCGCCACGGCACCGCCGAAAACCTTGATCAGCTTGCCGGCTTTGTGGAGGGCCGTGATATCTCTGCGCACCGTGGATTCGGAAGTCTCCAGGATGTCCTGCAGCTCCGACGCCGTAATGCTTTTTCTCTCATTTACCAGTCTCAATATGATCTCATACCGCTGCTCTGTCAGCATATCGATTCCTCCGTTGTATTATGCTTCTTCCCTGCTCAGATCGGTATTGCGCACGATACTTCGAATCGGCAGGATGCTCGCAGGAGAGACGGAAAGCTCGTCCACGCCCATCTCAAGGAAGGTGCGAGTCAGGGTTTTGTCTGCGCCAAGCTCGCCGCAGATACCGGCCCAGATGCCCGACTTGTGAGCATTTTCAACCACCATGCGAATCATGCGCAGCACTGCCGGATGGTGCGGGTCGTAGAACTCGTCGAGGCTCTCATTCTGGCGGTCGATCGCCAGCGTATACTGTGTCAGATCGTTCGTGCCGATGCTGAAGAAGTCAACCTCCTTCGCCAGCTCATCACTCATCATGACTGCTGCCGGCGTCTCGATCATAATACCGAGTTCGGGCGCGCCGTACTCCACTCCGAGCGCATCCAGCTCCCGCTTCACTTCTGTAATGATCTCTTTGATGCGGCGCACTTCATTCACGCTGATGATCATCGGGAACATAATGGCAATCCTTCCGAAAGCGCTTGCGCGATACAGGGCGCGAAGCTGCGTTTTGAAGATTTCGGGCCGTTTCAGACAGATTCTGATGGCGCGGCACCCCATTGCAGGATTCTCTTCCTGCTCCATCTCAAAATAATCACACTGCTTGTCCGCACCGATGTCCAGGGTCCGGATGATCACTCTCTTACCCGCCATGGTCTCGGCTACCGTCTTATATATCTTAAACTGTTCCTCCTCCGTCGGGAAGGTGTCCCTCTCCAGATAAAGGAACTCACTGCGAAACAGTCCGATTCCGCCCGCATCGTTTTGAAGCACCGTTGCAAGATCCTTGCTGTTTCCAATATTAGCATACAGCATGATGCTTCTTCCATCAAGGGTAACATTCTCTTTTCCCTTCAGTTCCTGCAGCAGACGCTTTTTCTCCAGCTCCTGTGCCTGCTTCGTCCGCATCTCCTCCAGCGTCTGCTCATCCGGATCCACATAGACGACGCCGGATGTACCGTCCACGATACCGAGCTTACCGTCCACTGTCTCGTCCACGGGAATTCCGGCTCCCACCAGGGCGGGGATACCCATGGTTCTGGCCAGGATGGCAGTGTGAGAATTCAGGGAGCCGAGCACCGTCACGAAGGAAAGCACCTTGTCCTTGTCCATCTGCACGGTCTCTGAGGGCGCGAGATCCTTTGCCACGATGATGGCGGGCTCATCCGTCATACCGGCTGCGTCGCTTTGTCCCTGCAGAATGCGGATGACGCGTTCGGAGATGTCCTTCACATCAGCCGCCCTGGCTTTCATATATTCATCGTCCATGGAGGCAAACATCTCGGAAAAATTGTCCCCGGTGGATGCCACCGCATATTCAGCGTTTACCATGGAGCTTCTGATGATGTTCTCAACCGACTCATTGTAATCGTCGTCCTCCAGCATCATCTGATGCACCTCAAAAATCGCTGCATTTGCCTCTCCGACTTCCTTCAGTGCCTTCTCGTAGAGCTGTCCCAGTTCGGTAAAAGCCTGCGCCTTTGCCCCGGCGTATCTGACAAGCTCGGCATCCGCATCCTCTATTTTGGTGCGGCGCACCACCTGCTCTTCCCTGCCAAAGACTGAAATCCGTCCGATTGCAATCCCTCCGAAGACACTTTTTCCCTGATATGTCTGCATGGTTTGTTACCCCTTTCCTAGTACCGGTTACAGATTCGCCTCAAAGAAGCTCTGCATTGCCTCGAAGGCCTCTGCCTCATCCTCACCTTCTATCGTAACGGTTACTTCATGTCCCTTCTTTACGCCAAGTGCCATCACGGTAAAGATTTTCTTACAGTCTCCCGTCTTACCGTTTGCGGCGATCCTGATGGAGCTTGCAAAGCCCTTGGCCGCCTTGATCAGCTCACCTGCGGGGCGGGCGTGGATACCTTCGTTGTCAGTGATTACATACTTGAATTCTTTCATACGATTTGTCCTTTCTTTTTCAACCTTCATGAACCTCTTTTATTGAACCACGAATACTTGTGTTAAGCAATTTTTTTCTTCAGTACGCCGAGCAGAACGGTCGTAACCAGAGTACCGATGACAAGGGCTGCCAGATAGGGAAGCGCATTGCCCATGACAGGTACTACGAAGATGCCGCCGTGAGGAGCCATCAGGGTACAGCCAAACAGCATGGACAGGGCACCTGCCACTGCAGAACCGATGATGCAGGAAGGAAGCACTCTGATCGGGTCAGCTGCCGCATAGGGGATTGCGCCCTCTGTGATGAATGCTAATCCCATGATGAAGTTGGTCGGGCCTGCTTCTCTCTCTTCCTTCGTGAATTTATTCTGAAACAGTAAGGTTGCCAGTGCAATGGCACAGGGAGGCGTCATACCGCCGATCATAACAGCCGCCATGATGTCGTAGTTGCCGGAAGCGATCGCTGCCACGCCGAAGACATATGCCGCCTTGTTGAAGGGGCCGCCCATGTCGATTGCCATCATGCCGCCAAGCACCATACCCAGCAGAAGCTTGCTGGAGCTTCCCATACCGGTCAGCAGATTGGTTATGCCGGAGTTGATGCCGCCCATGACCGGCTCCACCACAAAGGTCATGCCCAGACCGATCAGCAGGATGCCGACCACCGGATAGATGAGCACGGGAGCAATCTTCTCAAGCGCCTGCGGAAGCCTGTTGCAGAGCTTGCGAAGCCCCAGGATCAGGTAACCTGCCACGAAACCGGCAACCAGCGCGCCGAGGAAACCGGACTTCCCGTTTGCTGCGATGGCGCCTCCGACAAAACCGACTGCAAGTGCCGGTCTGTCACCGATCGCCATTGCGATATACCCCGCAAGCACCGGAAGCATGAAGCCGAATGCAGCGCCGCCGATATTCTTAAACAGAGCCGCCACGGGAGTGATGGTACCGAAGTTGCCTCTGTCTGCAACGCTGAGCGCATTCATGTCAACCAGCAGACCGTCAATCAGAAAGGCGATCGCGATCAGAATACCGCCGCCTACGACAAAGGGAAGCATATGGGACACACCGTTCATCAGCTGCGTATAAATAGTATGTCCAATCCCGCCGCCTGCCTTTCCTGTCGTTTCTTTCTTTTCTGCAGCGGCGCTGCGATATACGGGCACATTGCCGGATTTTGCAAGCTTCACCAGCTCATCTGCCTTGCTGATGCCGTCGGAAACAGGTCGCTCGATCACCTTTTTCCCGTCAAAGCGGTCCATGGGAACCTGGGCATCCGCCGCTACGATAATGCAGTCGGCTCTTTCGATGTCTGCGCCGGTCAGTACATTTTTGGCGCCGCCGGACCCTCTGGTCTCAACCTTAATGTAACAATCATTGGCCGCAGCTGCCTTCTCCAATCCCTCCGCAGCCATATAAGTATGTGCGATGCCGGTGGGGCAGGAGGTCACTGCGAGGATGACGAACTGATCCTTTGCGGCATCGGCGCCACCTGTAAGTCTCTCGTCCACGCCCGCCTTCTCGTCGTCTGCCTTGTCGATGACAGCAAGAAATTCTTTCACATCGGCCGCATTCTTTAACGAAGCGGTAAATGCTTCATCCATCAGCATCATGGAGATCTTGCTCAACACATCCAGATGCACATTGTCCTTCGTATCCGGAGCTGCGATCAGAAAGAGGAGATGGACCGGCTCTCCGTCGAGGGCGTCAAAATCCACACCATCCCGGATGACCATTGCGGCAAGACCCGGTTTCTTCACTGCACTGCACTTTCCGTGCGGAATGGCAATTCCCTCTCCGATACCGGTACTTCCCTCTTCTTCACGCAGCATTACCTGCCTGCGGTATGCTTCCACATCGCTTAATTTACCGCTCTTCTCCATCAGTGCGATCGCCTGATTCAGGGCTTCTTCCTTACTCGTGGGATGACAATTCAAAGCAACACTTTCGGGACTCAACAAATCTGTGATTCTCATACTGTTTTCACCTTTCTCTCCCCGCGTCTGCCGGGGCAATCATCGTTCGTAGTTACACTTCCAGAACTTCACTCGTTACCTGTTTCAAAACATCCGCAATCTCTTCCGCCGTGGCGAGATTCTCCGAAAAAGCGCTGGCGCTTCCCGCTGCGACTCCCATGCGAAAGGCGTGGCGGTAATCCTGCTTTTCCAGCCACCCTGCCATAAATCCGGCAACCATGGAATCGCCTGCACCGACACCGTTCTTTAACTGACCGTTCGGGGCGGGTGCCTGATAAACGGTTCCGTCCTCCGCTACCAGTATCGCACCGTGCCCGGCCATGGAGATCAGCACATTTCGGGCTCCCATCTCCTGAAGCTTTCTCGCATACGGTACGACTCCGGGACCGGGAGTCAATTCCGCCCCGAAGATCTCACCCAGTTCGTGATGATTGGGCTTGATCAATACAGGGTGGTAAGGAAGTACCTTCAAAAGCAGCTCTCCCGTGGCGTCCACGATGATCTGAATCTCTCGATCCTGCAGTCTTTCCATGATGTCTCTGTAGATATCGTCCGGCATGGAAGAAGGAATACTTCCCGAGAGGAATAACACATCTCCGTCCTTCAGGGAGGACAATTGTTCCATCAGGCGTTCGATATCAGCTGCCTGTATCACGGGTCCTCTGCCGTTGATCTCCGTTCCCTCGATAGAGCTCAGCTTGAAATTGATTCGCGACATCCCCTCCCGCAGGGTGATAAATCCCGTGCGGACTCCCATCTCATGAAGCCTCCGCTCTATTTCAACGCCGGTGAATCCTGCCACATACCCTAATGCAGTGTTTTCCAGACCTAAGTTTTTTAATATTGTGGAAACATTGATTCCCTTTCCTCCGGGTAACATCATCTCCGAGCTTGTGCGATTGGTTTTGCCAACCTCAAATCCATCCACCGAGACAATATAATCCAGGGACGGATTCAATGTGACTGTGTAAATCATACCTGTTTCTCCTTTCCGCATCCTTTTGTCTGCTCTTCATGTTATGATATTACCATCAATTTCGCTCATATACAATCACATTAGTTCACAAACATTCAAATTTGTTTTGTGTGAATTTGCACAAATATGACTGTTTGTGAGCGTTTATAAGCGGCCGCGGTGCGGTTTTTAGCAATCCGGCCAAACAGCTCTATCATATAAAATGCACCGGAAAAGAATTTCTATTCTCTCCCGGTGCATCCGCACACATCCTCATTCAATTGTCGTCAAACTCATTCTTCGGGCTCGATCAATCCGTAGGAATCGCCCTTTCTCTTGTAGACCACATTTACCTGATCGGTCTCGGCATTGATAAATACGAAGAAGCTGTGTCCCAAAAGCTCCATCTGTACGCATGCATCCTCCGGATACATCGGCTTGATGTCAAACTTCTTGGTTCGAACGATTTTGACCTCGCTCTCCTCGTAATCGTCTGTCTCCAGATAGAAGGGAGTAAAGGAAGCTGCCGCCTGGTGCTTGTCCACCAGTTTCTTGCGATACTTCTTCATCTGTCTCTCGATGACTTCTTCTACCAGATCGATGGATACATACATATCATTGCTGACCTGCTCGGATCTGATGATATTACCCTTCACAGGAATGGTAACTTCAATCTTCTGTCTGTCTTTCTCCACACTTAAGGTAACATGAACCTGCGTGTCCTCTTGGAAAAACCTGTCCAGCTTGCCGATTTTCTCTTCGACTGCTGCCCGCAACCCCGGAGTAACCTCGATATTTCTGCCTATAATGTTAAACTTCATACTCATCATCCCTTCCGGTTTTATATTGTATGTTCATTATAGCATATTTATCTGTCGTTTTGCAACAATTTAAGGTTTTTTTAATATCTTTTTGAATATGTATTTGTCAATGTCTTTATCGACTTTTTTGCCAAAATAACCATTTTTATTACAACTTCACAAAACACATGTTTCGTCCCGATTCGACTTTTTTTGAGACATTTATGTCATAAATATAGTGGATAATGTGTATAAGTCAGTGTATAAATGGGTTTTCCAACATTTTTTGTCTTTTGAAATGTGGATATCTTTCTGTTTGGGAATTCGATAAAACGCGCTCTCAATACCGTTTCTTCTGTATTTTTTGTGCAAATTGTCCAAATAGTCGAATTTTGCAGTCCAAATCGAAGCCGAAATCGTTTGAAAATTACCCGTTCTACAGTACCATGAGCAGAGTCCCGACCCCGATCAGCACACAGCCGGCCAGAGACTTCAGGGTAAACTGCTCATGAAGAAACACAAAGGCCAGCAACAGTGTAATGACAACGCTCAGTTTGTCGATCGGCACGACTTTCGACGCCTCGCCTATTTGAAGCGCCTTATAATAGCAAAGCCAGGAAGCTCCGGTAGCGAGACCGGACAGAATCAGAAACACCCAGCTTTTTCTGCCGATATGTGCGATACCGCCCTGAGCCGATGTCAAAAAGACCATCCCCCAGGACATCGCGACCACCACAACCGTTCTGATTGCGGTCGCCAGATTCGAGTTCACTCCCTCAATGCCCACCTTGGCAAGAATTGATGTCAATGCCGCAAAAAGAGCCGATAACAAGGCAAATACAAACCACATAGCTTCTCTTCCTCCTCTTTCGTGAAAATCTTACCGTCCCGCTGCCCCTGTTCCCTGATTTGTTTCTTCCGGAGCGCCGAGCTTTTTATCCACACGGTTGTAAATAAAGCTGATCGCAAAGCACAGCATACCGCAGACGAAGAAGCTGACCGCCCTCATGACAGAGTTGCCGTAATCTATATCGACCAGTACAAGCTTCGCCACGCTGAACATGGCAAGCAGCAGACCATACATACGAAGTCCTTTTTTGTGAAGCCAAAAGCCCGCAATGACGCTGATCAGGGCAAGCACGAAGAATACCAGACTGTTCCAGCCGCCATTGACATCGTTTGCCTGCATGATCGCAATGCCGAGCAGAGTATACTTGACCCCGACATAGAAAGCCGCTGCGAAGGATTCCTTCTGTATGAGTTCCCAGGTCGTCGCGCTAAACAGCACGAAGCCAAGGAAGATAAACCAGCTGCCTCCGCAGATCAGGATACAGAACCATACCGTGAACATCAGCATCGCGTTATACACCATGCAGAGGGAATGGATACCGGAATGCTGCCCCCGGTCAACGGGGTGTGCCAGCGCCGGGGTACACAGGGCAGCAAGGTTGAAAAACCCAAGGCAACCCACAACCACCTGAAAATCAAGCACCATATCCCAGTCGTAGTCGAAGGACAGGCTGCCGCACGAGAGAATGATCAGCAGCAAACTGATCGTATAGGCAGCGATGACAAATATCGGTGAGTAATCGTCCTTTTTGATGTATTCGGTCACATACCAGGCTGCGATGAAAAGCACGGTCAATATACATTCCGGAATGCCGCCCAGCGTGATCCAGCAGGACAGGACGGCCAGTGTGAGAGCAAGCCACTTGTAGATTCCTTTGGACGCCGCTCTCGCCCACACAAGATAGAGCACCGCCACCACCAGCAGAGGCATCTTCCAGTCCAGTCCCTGATAACCCGCGGAGAAAACAATCGCGATACAGAGTGTGATGGCCGATACCAGCAGACAGTAAGCGTAATCTCTGCGGTTCCATTTCATGGATTCCACCGCGATCAGAACCAGCGCAAGGAGACACAGCGATGCCACAGTGCAGGCTGCGCTGTCATAGCGAAGCAGCGTTGCAATATTCCACCAAAGAAGTCCCACATTCGCCGCAACGGCAAGCGCCGTCACGATGGTCTTCTCTGTCGGTTTGACCTTAACCACCACATACAGAAGCTGCACCAGCGCCAGGGCGCAGATCAGCCAGGTGCCGAACCAGGGCTCCATATCGTTCATCAGCGACAGTACCGCCAGACTGAGCACGGAAGTCAAAACCGCTGGAGCGTTCTTGGCATAGTGCTCTCTGTCCCAATGAGAGACCGTGAAAATGAGCAGTGCAGCTACCGTATAGATGCACAGACTGACCATGATGAACATCTCCTGCATCACATTGCAATAGAACACGCCGACGCCGACGGAAATAAACACCCCAAACAGCCCGATGATCTGAAACAGCAGAGATTTATTCCGGGCCAGGGCACAGACGCCGATACACCACACCAGCAGACATCCGTACAAGGCAACAGGTCCGATGACATGGAAATACAGATGGCTCAGCAGCAGCGACAGATAGATACCGCCGACCCCGCAGCCCGTCACGGCGAGCCACAGCCTGTGCCCCGGGTTCTTTTGCAGTCTCCACAGACCAATCCCGAGGAACAGCCCGCTGATGCCAAACATCGAAACCAGCTTCACGGTTGGCGTCAGCATCGGATAGATCAATGCCGCGAACAGAATGAAGCTGATGAAAATGAGCGCAGAGGCAAGCACGCCCATGACAGACTTTCCCAGCGTCTCCTCCAGATTCTTCTGTTTCTTTGTAAGGTTCTTCTCCTTGGCGGATCTGTCCGACAAAGGATGTACTGCAGGATTCTTCGGAGAAACCCTGAGCACAGCTTCCGGACCGGGAGCGCGTTTTTCCGCCGGCTCCGCAAGATGCTCCTTCCCGCCCTCAGCGGTCTTCTCCTTACCGCTCTCATACGCCGGCGCGCAGGCGTGGTCCTCATCCTTTCTCATGCAGGACTGCAGTGCAGCAAGCCGCCGGCTTAACAGTTCCACATCCTCTTTACAATTCTGCATCTGCTGTCTGAGCACTTCGTCCGTCTGTCCCTGTGCATGGTATCGGTAACAGACATCCAGAAGCCGCTTTTTTGTCTCGATGATGCTGGCTTCTATCTCTTTGACTTCTTCAAACAAAGCCATTCTGCTATTCCCCCTTTTACAAAACCTCCGAAAACATAAAAAGGAGATAGGACAAGCCTGTCTCCTTTTCTTATTGTCAACTATGACTGATTACTCCTCGTCGCTCATACCCTTCTCAACAAGAGAATCCACAAAAGGCACAGGAATCGTACCCTGGTTGAATGCCTTCAGTCCAAGACCGAGGAACAGAAGCTTCTCAACAAATCTCAGAATCGTAGTAAGGCAGGAAATAATTCTGGAGATGAATGCAATGTTAAAGCTTCCCTTGAAGATGCCGAGAATACTGTCAATGACATTGAAGCAGTCCGGAATCAGACCCAAAACGGCAATTGCAAACGAGAACAGCAAAAGCACTGCCATAGCCTTCACCGCACTCTTCTTCAGCCATGCATTCTCTTCAAACAAAAGAATATAGCCTCCAATCAGAATCACCCCAAGATAACCGGAGAACTGTGCCACGAAGAACAAAGCAGCTCCCAACAAACCGACAGAAATCCCCAAACGTGTTTTTCTCATACCCAAATCCTTCCTCTCTTTTCGCAGGCGAATCTGAAAGGTTCGCCGCTTCATCGTTTTATACCATTTTATTCTACAATATTTAGTATGCGATGTCAATAAACGGCCTTAATATTGTGCATTTTCCCCATAATCTACGCGGGAAGTGTCTGCAGCATCGCCCTGATTCTCTCCAGTTCTTCGGCTGCCTGTGCATCGCCGTAGTAAATCAACAGCTCCAGAATCTCGCAGCAGTTGCGGTAAAAGAGCCTGGCCTTCTCAAAATCCTTCTGGGCAACATTCACATCCGCGATCTTAAGATAAATGCGGGCCACTGCCTGATACGCCTCCGCGGACTGCGCCCCGGTCGCAATGCCTTCCGCTATCTTTCTGCAATCCCCGTAGAGCATCTCAGCCTCCTCCAGCAGGCCTTCCCTCTGATTGATCATGGCAACGCGGGCTGTCATCTCCAGCCGGCTCCTGTGCGCTTCCTTAGCCTGTGTCAGCTTTGCCAGCTGCTGTGCACTGTCTGCCGCCTTCAGGTAACAGAGCTTGGCACCCGGCATGGAGGGCACACTCTCTTCAAACTCACCGGCTTCCAGGCAGATTGCGTACAATCTCTCGCAAAACTCCGCCCGGGGCTTCGCGGCGACGCAGTCCTCCATCGTCGAGATCGCCCTGCGGTAAAAGCGTCTGGCATCCTTGTTGTTTCTCAGGCTTCTATACAGGACGGCACACTGCCTGGAGCATTCCGACAGAACCATCGGGTCCACATTGCCGACGCCCAGGGCATAGTCCTCCTGCATCATTTCTTCTATTCGTCTCTGCTCCCTGACTGCCGCCAGGATAGCCTCATCTGACATACCGGTGACATCCACCGGGGTTATTTTACCATTCTCGGTTACCATTTCTGCCCTCTTCCATCTCTTCCGGCACAGCGTTTCGCAGCTTTGCCCGCCGTCCGGTTACTTTTGCACATACGCCGCCAGCAGCAGGAAGGTATTTTTCACGCCTTCCGTATGGGAGCGCTCGTAATTGTGGGAAGCGTAGACGCCCGGACCGATCAGACCGTGCCGGATATCGTAGCCTGCGCGCAGGGATGCTTCGACATCAGAACCATAGTGAGGATAGATATCAACGGCATAGGAAAGCTTTTCCTCCTCGGCAGTCCTGACCAACGCCGAAACCACATCATAGTTGTAGGGACCGCCGGAATCCTTTGCACAGATGGAAACCATCCGCTCCGTGCATGTAAGATCATCCCCGACACACCCCATATCCACGGAAATCATTTCTTCGGTATCCGCAGGAATGAACGAGCCTCCGTGTCCGACCTCCTCGTAGACGGTAAAGAGCAGTGTCACCTTGCGCTTCAGTCTGACCGCGCCGTCCTTCACGGCCCCGGCCAGACCGAGGAGAATTGCCGCAGAAAGCTTATCGTCCAGGAACCGGCTCTTAATATAGCCGCTCTTTGTCACCACGGTCCGCGGATCCATGGAAATGATATCTCCGACACGGATGCCGAGCTTCGCGGTATCCTCCGCGGTGAACACATTTTCATCCAGAAGGATCTCCATATTGCCCTCGCTTGCTTCCACATCCTTATCCGCCACATGCACGGAGGGCTCTCTGTTTAACACCACGCCTGTGTAAACCTTGCCGTCACGGGTATGTACGGTACAGTTCTCACCGTCCGCAGTCTGCCAACGGTGTCCTCCCAGGGTGGTGGGGCGGAGTCTTCCGTTGCCTTTGACGGCACGCACCATGGCGCCCAGAGTATCCAGATGCGCCGCCAGAACCAGGGGCGCACCCTCCCCGCCGATGCAGACGCTGACATTTCCCTTTCGGGAACACTCAGGCGCATATCCCATGTCCGACAAGGTCTTCATGACATAGGCGGCCACATCCTTCGTAAAGCCGCTGGGACTCGGAATGGCTGTCAAATGTTTCAATTCTTCCGTAATGTATAAAAAATACTGCTCCATATGAACTCCTCATCTCTCCTTTGAAACAGTACGCAAGGGATGAAGCCATGCCGCGGCTTCTCCCTACCGTCCCGTGCAGTTACGCCCGGCCTGCCGGGAACACCGTTTCGAAAAGGTATTTTTCTTATTATAGCACAACGCCGAAAAGAATAAAATAAAAAATGATTGTAGCTTTGCCCCGAATCCAGTATATTGGAAGGAAGAAAGGTGGGGAAAAATAATGAACCCTGTAACAGAAATCCATTCGATCGATGCCCCTGAGCTGGCTTTCTACGCCAACCTGTCAGAAAAGCAGCTGTACCATTATTTTGAGCCGGCTCCGGGTATTTTTCTGGCGGAAAGTCCCAATGTGATCGAGCGCGCCCTCGCTGCCGGTTATGAGCCTCTGTCCGTTCTCGCGTGTAGGAAACAACTGACCGGCCGCGCCGCAGAGATTCTCTCCGGGTACGGCAATCTGCCGGTCTATACGGCTCCTGACTCTGTCTTAGGGCAGATTGGCGGTTTTCAGTTGACCCGTGGAATGCAATGCGCCATGCGCCGGAAGACACTGCCGGCTGTCGAAACAGTGCTTGACGGGGCTACGCGTGTCGTTGTCCTGGAAAATGTCATGAATCCGACCAATGTCGGTGCCATCTTCCGAAGTGCTGCTGCCCTGAACATCGATGCCGTGCTTCTCACGACCGGCTGCGCTGACCCTCTTCAAAAAAGAGCCGTCCGGGTCAGCGTCGGCAATGTCTTCCTGATTCCCTGGACCTATTTCCCCGGGAAAATGGTGCAGGAAGGCCCGCAGGACAGTTCGGCCTGCCATATCTCCTCGCTGAAAGCACTCGGATTTACGACTGCCGCCATGGCGCTGAAGGAGGACTCCGTCTCCTTAAGAGATCCGCGCCTGAAAAGCACCGAAAAGCTTGCCATCGTCATGGGCACCGAAGGAGAAGGCCTTCGGCAAGCCACGATCGATGCATGTGACTATACCATAAAAATACCGATGTCCAACGGCGTGGATTCCCTGAATGTCGCCGCCGCCGGTGCAGTCGCCTTCTGGGAACTGGGCAATCACCGGGAACTCCCTTCCTGAACTGCTTTCCCGAACTGCTTTCCTGAAAAGAGTTTCGCTTGCAAAACTCCCGCGCCGAGCGCGGTCGCACATGCGACAGATTTCAGTCCGCGCGAGTGCGCATCCCCGCGGAGCGTTTTTAGGAATGACGTTCCCTATACAATAAAGGACCGAAGAGTTTGCGGCTCTTCGGTCCTGTTTTTCATACTTAAGCTTCCGGTTTTGTCTCGGTCGGCTTTGTCTCGGTCGGCTTCTGTTCTTCAGTCTTCATTTCTGACGCCTCGGGCGCCTTCGCGCTCTCTCCCTCACCGTCGGGCTTTGCTTCTGCACTCTCGGGCGCCTTCGCGCCATCCCCCTGCTCATCCGGCTTTGCTTCTGCACTCTCGGGTGCCTTCGCGCTCTCTCCCTCACCGTCGGGCTTTGCTTTTTCCTCCTCTTTCGACTCGGTCTTCGTCCAGGAAGGGTTCTGCGCCACAAAATAGGCAGGCTGAACCGGCTGTTTGTACTGGGCAAATGCCGGCGTCTGTTCCCCGATGGGTCGATATTCCGACACCTGAACCGCTTTCTTCCTGATACCGCCGGAAACGATAATCAAAGCCACTCCAAAAATCAGCCCCGCAATGGCCGCTATCTGAAGTCTTCCGAAGATGGTGACATTGGTCTCACAGATCACATAATTGGCGATGACTGTATTGGGGTCAAAATTTTCCACATCCTGATACCAGGACAGATTGGCATCCTCAGCTTTGTTGATCACGCAATAGAAAGTAACCGGCGCTCCGGTTCCGAATGTGAACTGATCATCCGGCACCTCCTCAAACTGAAAGCGATTGAGCGCTTCTACCGCATCCGTGTCACTGATTTTGACCCTGAGGTATCTCTCGTCAGAAAGCTGCACGGTATAGGTACAGTATTTTCCGGAATAGCCGATCAGCGAATCTCCGATGCCGGAATAACGGTCGCTTCTTCCGCTGTGCTTTGCCAGATACCGGTCAATGGAGCACAGCACATAATCGCCCTCGCGCAGATTGGTCGTGGTCAGCTCGCTCAGGTTTTTCGCTTCCTTGACCTTCGTCTGAGCTGCGTTTGCATAAAGAAGCGTCGGCAGGCAAAGCACAAGCAGCAGAATGCCGATCACGAACTTTTTGGTTACGAAATAGGTTGTTTTTTCTTTCATACTGGCCACCCTCGGGAGCTTCTCCCGCCCTTTCTTCGCTGTATATCATGATTATCCGAACGCTATTACAACCCGTTTTCTTCATTATACAGGATGTGGAAGAAATATTCAACCAATCACAACAAACGCCCCCTGCAAAATCTCGCAGAGGGCGTTTTTCTCGGGAGAATGCTCTCCCGGTTCCGGCAGTTCCATTCGTTGTCTCGTTTGAGCACGGATGCTTTCGGCGATATTAGTTATTTTCAGGAGTGTGCCACTTCCAGTCACGTACCTCAGGAAGATCCTGTCCGTAGGTGCTGATATACTGGTCATGTGCAACCAGAGTATCACGCATCTGCTGAAGCAGGTATGCACCGCGGTTTCCAAGCTGAGGAAGGTGGTTAATGATATCCATTACAAGATGATATCTGTCGATCTCGTTCTGCACTCTCATGTCGAAAGGAGTGGTAATGGTACCCTCCTCCTGATAACCGTGAACGCTTAAGTTGCGGTTGGTACGGTTGTAGGTCAGCTCGTGAACGAGAGTAGGATAGCCGTGGAATGCGAAGATGATGGGCTTATCCTTTGTGAACAGTGCATCGTAATCCACATCGGTCAGACCGTGAGGATGCTTTGTATGGGGCTCAAGCTTCATCAGGTCAACCACATTTACGAAACGGATCTTGATCTCGGGAAGGTTGTCGCGCAGAATGGTAACTGCAGCGAGTGCTTCCTTGGTAGGTGTGTCACCACAGCAGGCAAGTACGACATCGGGTTCCTGACCCTGGTCGTTGGAAGCCCAATCCCAGATGCCGATACCCTGTGTACAATGCTTCACAGCCTGATCCATGGTCAGCCACTGATCGCTGGGATGCTTGGATGCAACGATAACATTGACATAGTTCTTGGAACGTACGCAGTGATCGAAGCAGGAAAGCAGACAGTTTGCATCGGGGGGAAGGTACATACGTACAACATCTGCCTTTTTATTTGCAATATGATCCAGGAAACCGGGATCCTGATGTGTGAAGCCGTTGTGGTCCTGCTGCCATACATTGGAGGTAAGGATCAGGTTCAGGGAAGCGATCTTTGCTCTCCAGGGGAGCTCGCTGGTAACCTTCAGCCACTTCGCATGCTGCGCACACATGGAGTCTACGACACGGATGAATGCTTCGTAGGAAGCGAAGAATCCGTGACGGCCGGTCAGCAGATATCCCTCTAACCAACCTTCGCACATATGCTCGGAAAGATAAGAGTCCATAATTCTACCGTCAAGTGCAAGATCCTCATCTGCCTCATGATAGTCGCCGTTCCAGTCACGCTTGGTCTCCTCGAATACCTTGTAGAGACGGTTGGACATGGTCTCGTCGGGTCCGAAGATACGGAAGTTCTTGGATTCCTTGTTCAGTTTGAAGATGTCGCGCACGAAGCCGCCCAACTCGATCATATCCTGGGTCTGGGTCTGTCCGGGAACCTTAACATCTACAGCGTAGTCTCTGAAGTCAGGGAGACGCAGGTCGCGAAGGAGCTTACCGCCGTTGGCGTGAGGGTTTGCAGAGATTCTTCTGTCACCCTTGGGAGCGATGTAGCGGAGTCTCTCGATCAGCTGGCCATCCTCGTCGAACAGTTCCTCGGGCTTGTAGCTTCTCAGCCACTCTTCCAGCATTCCGAGATGCTCAGGCTTCTCCATGGTGATGGGAACCTGATGCGCACGGAAGGAGCCTTCTACCTTCAGTCCGTCAACGAACTTAGGACCGGTCCAGCCCTTAGGGGAACGAAGAACGATCATAGGCCAGAAAGGACGCTCGGTCACATTGTCTTCTCTTGCAGCCTTCTGGATTGCTTTGATCTCCTCAATACAGGTATCAACTGCAGCAGCCATAAGCTTGTGCATTGTCATAGGATCGCTGCCTTCTACGAAAACAGGCTTCCAGCCATAACCATGGAACAGGCTCTCGAGCTCGTCATGGGAGATATGGGACAATACGGTAGGGTTGCTGATCTTATATTCATTCAAGTGTAAAATAGGAAGAACTGCACCGTCATTCTTAGCATTGATGAACTTATTGGAATGCCAAGCGGTTGCAAGAGGGCCGGTTTCAGCCTCACCGTCACCTACGATTACGGTAGCGATCAGATCAGGGTTGTCGAATACTGCACCGAAAGCATGAGCGATAGAGTAACCAAGCTCACCACCCTCGTTGATGGAGCCGGGCGTTTCGGGAGCTACATGGCTGGAGATACCGCCGGGGAAGGAGAACTGCTTGTTCAGTCTCTTCAGACCTTCCAGATCTCTGCTGATGTTGGGATATACTTCGCTGTAAGTACCCTCAAGGTAAGAGTTTGCAACGAAGAAGTTTCCGCCGTGTCCGGGTCCGGAAATCAGAATCATGTCCAGATCGTACTTGTTGATGGCACGGTTCATGTGTGCATATACGAAGTTCTGTCCGGGAACTGTTCCCCAGTGACCAACGATCTTCTTCTTGATCTGGTCTCTTGTAAGGGGCTCTCTGAGCATAGGATTGTCCAACAGATACAGCTGGGTTGCCGCAAGATAGTTTGCCGCTCTCCAATATGCATTCAAATCAGACAGATACTGCTCGGTTGAAAAGAAATCATTTGTCATATGTGAATTCCTCCTATATTTTTTCCAATGATTAGTATATAACCTTCCTTCCCATAAGGGAATGATGATAAAAGGGAATTTTAATAAATTTTCGCTTGTATTTTTAGCAGTTTTTCACAAATGTGCTCGAGCACAGGGAAAAACCATCCGTTTCAGGGGCGTTCCGTCTTCCCGTGATACGCCTTTTGAACAAAGAGTTTCGGGTTTTTACTTTACCGTCACCGCAGGTCTGATGCCAAACCCTTCCGTACCGACCGGATAATTCCTGACAGCCTCATCGCCTGCCGCGTAACCCGCCAGATACCCCTCACAGGCAGAAGTGTCGGCGGCGTCTCTAAGCCACCAGTAAAAATGTCCGTCACCGTCCGCATACATACGCCACCAACCGGTCTCGTCTTTCTCTATCGCTGTCTCGGTCGGGCAGGTATCCATTTCCAAATCAGCCAAGTCAAACCATTCCAGCTCCTCCAGGGAAAGAAGATATACCAGATCTGTCGTCTCCACCTTCGCAGCGCTCAGGGCGTTTCCTTTCGATTGATGAACCGTCTCTACCATCAAGGCACGCTCCTCTTCCGTAAAACCGTGCAGAAAGCCGGCTTCCCTGTCATAGCCGTTCTTCTTCTCACTTGCGGCATTCGTCTTCGGAGGCATGTCCGCATATTCCACCTTCCGTTCAGAAGAGTTCAGCCAGGTTCTGATATTGGAGGTTTCCCAGTTGCTGTTACCGCGCACCAGCGTCTGCAGTTCATATTGTCCTTCCAGCTTCTCCGTCCAATAATCGGTTCCTTCATACAGGTTGTAGGTGCCGCCCTCGGCAGCGTCATAGTTCTTCATTGTCAGGATATTCCTGGCAATCAGCACTTTTGTGCCGTCCGCATTCTGTCTCAAGACGATCCATTCAATCGGCTGTTCCAGATAGGTGCCGAAACTGACAACATCTCCCACCTTGGCGTCGGCAAACAGGCTGTCCTTCTGCATCCGGCTTCTCCATACCGCCAATCCGCCTGCCAAAACTGCGACCGCAAGGAAAACCGCCGCGCATATCCATAACCGGCTCTTCCTTTTTCTGCCGGCCGTACTTCCGTTTTCCTCCGTGTGCGGCAGAAGAACATCAGTATGCATTGTTTTCTGTCCCCGGCCGGCCGCAACAGTATCCGCTTCGTTCTGTCCGTCCATGGTCTTTATCCTGCACACCAGACGATCAATGTCTTGATCGTTTTCCCTGTTGAGCCACTGATGGGTCATCAGAAAATACTCCATAGATTTGGAGATTTCAAAATTTTCCAGTTTATAGACGATCAACGGAAGCTTCTTGCTGACTGCGCGCTCCACCTCGCGAAGCACATGCGGTGAATTGTCTGCCGCCTTGGAAAGCAGCAGCAAAAACACATCGCTCCTGTTGATTGCATCCAGAATATCATTTGCATAAATGTGCCCCATCTGAATATCGCGCGGCGCAAAGAAACACTCCATATTCTCTTTTTCCAGTGCCTGCAGGCACTGCTTCGCAATCTCCACATCCGGAGTTGCATAGGAGATAAATATATACATAGCGGGATGCCCCCTCCTTGTATCAAATCATGAGATCCGATTCTTTCCATGGCACGCTAGTCACAGAACAGAATTCCGTTCTTACCGGATTCTTTGATCTGATACATTCCATGGTCACCCCGGTCAAAGATATCTTTGCTGCTCTCACCCGGACGCCACTGCACGGCACCTGCGCTGAAATGATAGTCTCCCTGTAACCCGCACAGCCGTTCCTCCTGCATCATCAGCTTGGCATTGGATGTCATACTGTTCCGTCACTGGTTTCTGTGTCATTTTCCTATCCCCCAATCAGTATATGTGCAGTTCCCCATTCCTGACATATACGCCCTGTTTTGTACACCCGGCGGAACCTCTTCCGTCCGGCATCCACATCAGTTCTAATTTTATTCTACATGGCTCGACCGTATTTTACAAGAGAAACCTGAAAATACTGCCGCAGTTTTCATAGAATCTGAAAAGAAAAACCCTCCATTTCCTTTTGTATGCATTTTCGCGCGACAAATCGGACAGGCAAAACCGGGGGCATGTGGATGGATGCTTTACATAGTTGCTTGCTGTGGAGAGCAAAAGTTATATTTTTATAACAGATATTTCTTTGTTAAATTCTTCATTAGATCTGTACGAATGACAGAAACGGATGTTTCAAATGTTAATATCAGAGTATCCCCCGGATATATACCATTCATCTCATATAATTCTATTTTCTTCACAGCGCTTCTGGCATATTCCGGATGATCCAGCATTCCCTCATGCTCCCAATACACCTCCTTTTGCTCTGGCAAGTTACATATAGTAGCTTTGTTTTATCAATTGTATTCGTAGTATTTACCTTGCGGCTACCTACTGAATTGTCGATTTGCTAGTTTGATTCGCAGAAAAACGAAAGTGAATATCAGACTGTGATTTAGAAAAGAAATCCCAGAAGCCATAAGACTTCTGGGATAAACAAACTGAAATAATCTCGAATAGAGATAATTATCTCTTTGAGAACGTAAATTAACGCTTTGAGAGATTCAAAACCTATGAAGAAGCCCGTAAAATGGGGATTCTTACTTAGACACACATTCTCATTTGTTACTTGTTTGTATATTACTCAGCACATCCCACCAAGTCTCAGGGCATCTCTCTAAAATATGATCACATATTATCATCTTACGAAGAACGATATTATTCCGATAATACGTGCTATCCGGGTTGAGCGATTAAATTTCAATTAACATACTGATGTTACTCTTGTTTTCAAATCTTTTTTCTGATTCATTACCGCGATTTGATAATCGTCCTCATAAATTATATCTCCCGGAATTTCTTCACATTCAGTCATTAGCAACTTTAGTCCATATTTGGACGCCATATTTCTGTAGAACTCCAATTCCTGATATATTCTATTTCCATCTTCTGTATCCTTGAACCAAGTGATGGCATTTTGAGGATTGCCGTTTTCATAAAAAGGTGGAACTGGTAATTCCTTCTCAAAATACTCTCTATTTCTCCAATATTCTTTTTCCTCATCTTCTGACAAAATTTTCGCCTCAACCAACTTATAAATTGCTGTAAAAATACCCCTGGGCTGTTGTGTCAAATAGGCAATGTCCTCTGAATGCACCCTATAATATTTCATAAGTTTAATACCTCCTCCGTTTTTACAAATAAAAAACGCTTGTTAAGAATTTTCCCTAACAAGCGTGGATCAAGCGTTCCGCCTAATATCATTTGTAACTTACCATATTTTCATATATATGTCAAGACAGCAAAGTTAGATTTAACGTTCAGCCTTTATCATCGAATATCGAGCACAATCAACAATTCCTTGATTATTTTTTCCAAACTGCCGTAATATTCCTTCGTACTTCATTCCTATTTTCTGCATAACTCTTCCAGACTTTGTATTGTTTACATCATGCCCTGCATATACACAGTTTGCTCCTACTTCATCAAATAAAATATCAAGCACTTTTGTTGCTGCTTCAGGTGTGTATCCCTTACCCCAGTACTTTCTTCCAATAACCCATCCAAGTTCCATGCATTCCAGCTCATCTATTGAACTTACTACTGAGATATTACCAATAAGCTCATGAGTGCTTTTTAGCTCTATTCCCCACTGATATCTAGACGTTTTCGAATACTCTTGAATGCAGTAATTCACATACCAACGAGATACCTCTACACTAGAATGCGTAGGCCAAGTCAAATATTTGGTTACTTCATCATCTGATGCCCAATTTTCAAAAACTGATTGGGCGTCACTTTCGACGAATGGACGCAATATTAATCTTTCTGTCTCATATCTTTTTGTACCTATATGTTTCATATCACTACCTCCTTTGGTTCAGATTTGTTTAGTTTCGAAAATCTGAATCTGCAAATCATTACCAGGATAACTTATCGTATCGCCCCAAGACATTACTTCTTCACAAAACTCAGGAATCTCCAATAAACCATATCTCCACATAAAAGCACGATCTTTTTCTGACATTTCATTCAAATTCATCCATCGCACTTCTTTAATTGGCTGGTCATCCTCTGGTTCTTCCGGATCATATCCCTTGATTGCTTCCTGTTCCTTGGGTACACTTACCCAAAATGAATATTCTGTTCTTTCGTGATTATATACCTCTGCCAGTTTTCTTATTATGACGCCATCAAGTCCGCATTCCTCTTTAAGTTCCCTGATTGCAGTCTGTTCGGGAGTTTCACCATCTTCGATTCCACCACCGGGAATTGAGTAAAAAGTTCTGCCTTCATAACACAGTTTTTCCATAAGAATTTTCTTGTCTCTTATAACAAATACAACGCTTCTATTTCTCATAGCAACCCCTCTCACAGCAAAATAAGAAGTTTGCGCGCAGCAATGAGCCATGCGCAGATGAGCCGAAGGTGACTGCCGGGTGCTCGCACACAGGCAGGCGCATTCGTGCGAAGATGCATACGGCGAACGCCGCGACAACGAACAAGCGCAAGCTTGTGAGTGTCGGCATGGCGATACACCTACTAACTGAAATTTGTCTATTTCTTTACTCTCCTATTCGTTGCTTTTAATCCAATAATAAACTCTTTCATCTGTCTCATCTGTTAAGACTCCACCAATTGCACGCGCAACAGCCTGAGAAGCCAAATTATCCTTATGAATTGTTAACAGACTTTTATCAATTCCAGCCTTATACGCCTCAAGCAACAACAATCTCAGCAACTCTTTTCCATATCCTTTTCCTCTAAAAGAGGGAGCAATGCCGTATCCTATATGTCCGCCCACTTTTCTTAATGCTTCAGTCAGGTACTTTCTAACACTTCCATAACCAACTGGTACGCCATCAACGTACAACCAATAGGTTGTAGACGGAACTTTCCACCCATCCACAATGCCTTCTTGTTCTGATTCCGCTTGTTTGCCTATTAGCCATCCTTTGAATTCCTCAAAAGTTAATCCATTTGCCTTGTTCTGCAAACCATTTTCTTCCTTCGGAATTTCTTGTAACATATTATAAATATCAGTACCATCATTAGGAGATAGTCTTTTTAACTCAATCATAATAATTTTTCCCTCACAGTCAAAGTCTTAAATTCCAAGTCATTTCGTTTCAAAAGAGCTCGGTCAATTCAAGTTTATCTGCACCGTATGATCAAAATAATACTATCAATGCTGTCTACCATTAGGTCATAAACATTCCTATTTTTTCGCCACAAACATTCCTGGATCTTTTGGCAAATTAAGTATTCCATTTTTCATATGACTGGTAAGAATTTTTTTCACTTCATCACTTGATAACTTACATTCATTTTTGAAAGTAATTCCTGAGTAAATGTATTCCATCAAATCATCCATATCAGTCACTGCTAACGAATCGATATATCTCTCAATGTGAACTTCCGAAAAATAAGAATCAAGCTGAGCCAATCCATTTTCCAATGAAAATGTATTTTCATATTTAAAAGACATGTTTAAGTATTGCACGATAGTCTCCATAATACCATTTTCACCTGTAGTACCTGCGTAAAAGTATCCTCCATTTTTTAGAACCCTTCTAACTTCTGTCAGTGCTTTCTCTATATCCGGTACATGATATAGCATGTAATTTGCAATCACTATATCAAAATATTCATCATCAAACGGAATATCTTGAATATCAATAACTTTATATATAACATTGCTGATAGCACCTACATTTTCTTTCGCTTTTTCTAGCATACCTTCAGAAAAATCTGATAATACCACCTCTTCACATTTTTCGATTATATTCTCATGGCCAATCCACATAGAACCTGTTCCACATCCTAGTTCAAGTACTTTTATGCCAGAACTAATCTTATATTTAGTAAAATACCAATTGCCTAATCCCATTTTATTTGTAGAATACTTTTCATGAATCGATATCCTTGTATTTAGTCCATCGGACTTTTGATATTGTTTCTGAACATATTCCGTTGTATTTATTTTTGCCACTTTGCACGCCCTCCCTAACACTAAACGCCGAATTATAGGAATCTACCTAAACCATATTATCAAAATAATCATATTCCATCTATATTCATGTTACTTAATTGCCTCTGCCAACTTTAACGCCACATAAAATTTCCCAAGATCATGATTTGCTTCATGAAGTCCGTCACCAGTATATTCTTCTATTTGATCAACAACATCCCCTGTTACCAGAAAATCATACAGCTCAATCCCATGAAAGTTACATACTGCTTGCATGCCCGCAAGTTCCATTTCTACAGCGATGCAACCTTCCGCTTTTCTGGCAACAACTGCATTCTTGGTCTCACGATATATTGCATCTGTTGTCCACACTTTTCCTTTTACATAAGAAAGTCCCAATGATTCAAATATTTCTTCAACCTGATCTGCCTTTTGGATAGATATATAATCCGCCGGAGGAGCATAATGATATGACATCCCCTCATCACGATAAGCTTCAGTTGGAATTACATATTTGCCTCTTGTTTTCTCTTTGTCCAGTGCCCCTGCAGAACCAAAAAGAATAAACTTATCCGCACCGGTCATCCAATTCACTTCTATTATATCCGTGGAAGAACCACACGCCCCAATTTCCGAAAGATAAAATGCAATCTTTTGATTTCCTATGTACAAAAGATATACTGGTTTCACGCGATTGGCAGCCTTCATTTCTCCAATTTTTTCGTTGGAAAATGTTTCCAACACTGCTGGGAAAATCTCTCTGGAAAAAGTGCCTATAGCAATATCACATATTTTATTTTTTTCTCCAAAAAAAGATTTTGGAGAAATAATTGGTTCACTCTCCAAATCAAAAGAATCAATGATCATAACCTATCTCCCCTACTATGTAATGAACAATATTATCAAAATTTGCTAATCAATCGAAAGTAAATAAACTTCCGATTCAAATGTTATACTTCCATCGCTTTTGGTATACGAAGAATCATGATCATATACCATGCCTAATTTCTGCATGACTTTAGCGCTTCCGATGTTTTCCTTTGCACACTCACCTTCAAATTTATGGGCACCATATAGCTTAACTGCATGATCCATTAACGCTTTCATGCCTTCTACGGTGTATCCTTTCCCCCAATCATCATAGCGGTTAACATACGATAATGAATATGAATCATGCTCTGCAATATAATTTAAGGCATATATTCCAATAGCATGCCCATCGCTTTTGTCTGTAACAAGCATTAATATATTAGTTCTAGAGTTTGGGTCTTTTTTAGGTAACCACACCAACGGTTCTTCTACTGTTTTACAAGCTGAACCCAACAGGTATTTATATACTCGCTCATCCATATCCCATGCTGCCATTGCCTTGTAATCATCAGGCATGAGGCGTCTCATAAATAGTCTGTTTGTTTCTACTGTATCCATATAATTTTCTTCCTCCATGATATCTCAATCGCAGTGAAATTTGAATCTAGTGATTCATCTCTAAGTTTCAATTTTCATGGCTAATCAAATCGACTATTTCCCCACCACTCAGGTATTAATTCTATTAACTTGACAGTTTTCCTTGTCTCAAGGTCAATTAAAATTTCAATATTACCACTATCCTTATCCAGTTGCATCATATATTCTCTGCAAGCTCCACACGGTGCACCTACACTTCCATCTTCAACTATAGCAACAACTTTATCTATCTGACTTTCTCCGTTTGTAATCATGTTTGCTATTGCATTTCTTTCTGCGCACATACCTAATGTACTTGCTGTATCTATACATACTCCAACATAAATATGCCCACTTTTAGTTAATATTGCTGCCGCGACTCCACCAGCTTCGATAAAGGGGGAGATTACTCTGGCATTTTGAACTGCTCTTGCTTTGTTATACATTATTTCCCATATATCTTTTTCCACATTCTCACTCACTTTCAATTACTGCATATACTCCATAATGATCACTTGCAGATAAATTAATTTCTGAATATACTTTAGTTCCAAAAACATCGCACGTAATTAATTCTGGGAACTTAAGCGGATATGTATTCCTTAAAAAAATGCGATCAAATCTTTGATTTATTTCTATTGTATTCTCACAAAATCTTGGATTATTAGAAAAATCCAATGTATTATTTGCAGGCACTCCTCTCATTTGAGCTGATGCCAAGGCTAAATCGTAGAAACATGGATTTGCCTCTGTTCCATTTAAGGAACAGTCTCCCATTATCATTCTTACTACATCAGAATTATCTCCACTGTTAAAATCTCCAAGAACAAATATGTAGTCACATTTTTTATCATCAAGTTTAGACACGATATTAGTGATATATTTTTCACGCATAATAACGCTATCCCAAGGTAAGTGTACATTTACTATTCCAACTATTTTAGACTCATATTGAAATGTCATATATTGCGCATTTATATACATCCAATCTTCCTTTACAGTAATAGGATATTTACTAAGTACACAAATACCTTCTTCATCATTTTCATAACTAGCAAAAAAGCAACTCATATCCAACTTAACAGCAAGCATTTGAGCCATTTCTTTGTTTTGAACTTCTTGCAAGCATACAATATCAGGATGAATCTTTTGAATTTCATGTAATATACACTCACATCTAAAAGGCATTCCCTCATCACTATTCCAAATATTATATGTCGCAAGGCATAGTTGTTTATTGGCTTTTGTCATTCTATTTTCTAGCCCTCCACTTCAGTTAAGGTAAAAATGCATCTATGTACTTACCAGTAAAAGCTTTACATAGAAAAATCGGAATCTAGCGATTCATCTCTAAGTTTCAAGTTTTCGGGCTATCAAACAGGCCCGATTGTTTGTTACAGCTTGTATTGCATGAAATTTTCATTATGTACAAAACCATATGCAGAATATAGTTTTACGCCCATATCAGACGCTGTTATATGTACAGCTCCGCAGCCATTATTTCTTGCCTCACTAACAACTCTATCAAGTAATTCCTTCGCTATACCCATTCTTCTATAATTGGGATTAGTAAACATACTTGATAAAATGCCTAATCTACCACTTGGGCAACTAAAAATAGGAGGCCTTTCTACAAAAGACATACCACTCGTTCCAACTATTTTTTCGCCATCAAGTGCTAACCACGATACGAATGTTCCATCAGCCAAATGCCTTTTGTAATAATCCTGTAGATAAGGGATCAAATCAACATCCTCTGTAGCGCCTTCTTCACGAAGTTGATTAATCCTCATTTGGATAAATGTATCTAGTTCTTTTTCAGCTAATCTCTTATAGGTAATATCCACCTTATTTGAAACCTCCATCGTTAATGAAATAAGAATTTCATTGAACCATATTATCAAATTAAACTGCCTATTCTCCTGCCAAATTACAAGTTTCTTGTCTAACGCATCAGCTCGACAAGCTGAAAGTTGTGGCTCCCCAACCCTCAAGCATTTTTACTATATATTAAAGATGCAATATTTTTTTTGCGTTATCACTAAAAATATTTTTTCGTTCTTCTTCATCGGTTGTTGCCCGCAATACAGAAAGCATAGAAAAAGCCTGATTAAGAAACGGATAGTCTGTTCCAAACAAAATTCTATCGCTTCCAACTTCACCAATAATTTGCTTGATATTTTCAGATGGTTGAAGACTAATATCTGTATAAGTATTGGGATATTTTTTGAGAATATCTATAATATACGGAAAGTCAAAGCTACCACCATGTGCTAAAATCACTGTTGCATCAGGGATATAAGCAAGCACTTTTTCGAATTTAGCAAGTGTCTGCGTCATCACTTCTTTCTTTGTTTGCTTTGTTGGAACATTAGAATTTCTCACATCTGATGGTAAGCCCGTACCACTACAACTCATAATTGGCAAGGATGTTTTTTCCAATTCCTTCAGCAATGCAATAGTCTTTTTATCATCAATCGATATTCCCCAAATATGTGGATTTAATTTCCACCCCTTAATATCCATTTTCATATATATATCTATCTGACTTAATATATCATCGTCATACGGGTGTATAGACCCAAAAGTGTAAAGTCTTGAATTCCCTTTTACAATTTCATCCATTTCACCAGCACAACTCTTATTAGGTGGATTAATCTGTTGCACAACAGCTTTGCTAATACCGTTTGCATCCATATCCATAATCAGTCGTTCTACCGTTGCATAGTTTAGAACCAATGCTCCGGTGAATAACTTAATTCTTGTTCTAATTCCGTTTCCACTCAATAACTTTGTTGGATACTCGGTATAACTAATTTTATCAAGATTAAACAAATCCATAGAAAAAGGAAAACAACTCTTATCTAATAAAGAAACTGCAGTATTATTCTTTTCTTTTTGAAAAATAGCCGGAAACAGATGTGCTAATCCTTTAAACAAATGGCAATGCACATCTATTATTTCATACTTATCTACCAAACTTTTATCGATTATAAAGTCTCCATTTTCACTAAGAACTAATTCTGGATTTTCTTGAACTATCTGTTGTTTTATATACATCTTTCCCATCAAATCACTCCACCAACTTCTAATTTGTTTAATTCCGAAAACTGGAATTTACGGTAGCCCGAATAATCAAAATTCAACTTACTATTGATTCCATGAACATCATACCGCATCAACAAAACAAGTTACCAATTCTGTATATTTCTCAGGATACTCGAACCATGATAGGTGAGCACTATTTTCCAGAATTTGCACAGTCCCGTTTTGTACATTTTTCTTAAACCATTCCTGCTCATAACTTCCACAAGTCATATCGTATTCTCCCACAATTAGTAATTGTGGTTTATCAATTTTACACAGATATTGCAGATAGTCACCGTAAAAATCTTCTGCTTCAAAAATCTTCTGTCGGAAAGAAATGTATTTACCCCAACATTCATCTGATACTTGTGGGTCAGAAATGTGCTCATTGATATATGCATTATATCTATCCGATTCAATGACATGACAAAAGCGATCGAGACCATTATCAAACTCGATTGTCATCGCCTTCATAAATGCTTCCCTAGGCGAAATCGT
Source organism: Acetatifactor sp. (assembly GCA_016293615.1). Lineage (GTDB taxonomy): Bacteria > Bacillota > Clostridia > Lachnospirales > Lachnospiraceae > Acetatifactor. Next base: position 2,852 of record JAEDDX010000026.1, on the reverse strand, counting down.
ATCTTTCAGAATTTCATCAACCAATTCCAATTGTACATTCATTTCTTTCTGCTCGTAATAGGGCTTGACCGCTAATGCAATTGCCCGTGCAGTATGAAACGCACTCCACATCGGACAATCATATATGACTGCATCAATACTGTCCGGATAACAGTGAGCATATATGAGGGCAAGCATCCCACCGAAAGAATGACCAAGAGGTATCCAGCTCTTAATATCAAGCGCTATCCTCATTTTTTCTATTAACTCCACATGGAAAAACACGCCTGCAACTTCGTCCTCCAGAATCGCATCCGAACGAAACACACCATATTGATCAAAACTAATAACATGAAATGTTTTTCCAAGTTCTTTTGCTTGATAAGAATATGTCAGGCAACTTTCTCCCGGCCCGCCATGCAAATACACAATCGTTGGCTTGCCCCTGTCTCCATATTCCTCATAATATATATTCTTTTTATCTACCTTGATAAATGCCATATTGTTTCCCCCTATATTAGAAATCCCACATAAACTATATAATCAAAATCATATCGCTCTAACTATTACAGTAATTATAATAGCATGTGGAATATCTTACTCCGTAATCTTCTCTTTTCCTTTTAAAAACTCTGAGTCAAATTTCCCACAAAATTATCATACCATATTAACTTATGTAAACATAGTAAAACTTGCTTCACCCTATATCTTTTCTTTAAATATTAAGAAACGGAGGTGTGTCACACTCCCGTTCTAATACTTTATTAGGAATATATGATTCTATAATTCCTGGCTGTCTTTATGCTTACTCTTTGATTTACTTGGTCTATGCTTTGCTTCCTCTTCATAAGCCTTAAGCTTGGACAAAACACTTTCCTTTTCTTTCGGATCATCCTGCGTCTTATCTTCAGATGCTTTCTGATATTCCTCAAGAAGTCTACATGATTTTTCAAATGCTTTCATAAATTGATTCACATCCTTATAGCCAGCATCTCTTCTATCAGAAGCTGGCGTACAAGAAACAACTATAAAAAAGATTGGTGGCCACTCAGGAGCAATGACCTTAACAGAAAGAGTCTACACCCACTTAGATGTACAAATACTAGTAGATGCAATTAATAAGATCTGCATTATGCCAGACCAAGAAGACACAACAAAAAAGACACCATCCAGTAATTAACCAAATGGTGTCTTAAAAATCTTCATTTGAGAATTTTGTTGATTATGTGTGTATTGTGTGTGCATTGTTGAACAAATCTCAACACATCACAGCACATCTCAGCAAGTCTTGAAACCCAATAAATACGGGATTCTTCGCATAAGTGCATATAGCACATATTATCTCTTTGAGAACGTAAATTAACGCTTTGAGAGATTCAAAACCTGTGAAGAAGCCCGTAAAACGGGAATTCTTACTTAGATACACATTCTCATTTGTTACTTGTTTGTATATTACTCAGCACATCCCACCAAGTCTCAGGGCATCTCTCTAAAATATGATCACATATTATCATCTTACGAAGAACGATATGATTCCGGTAATTCGGGCTAGCGAGGGTGGCATTTTATAGTCTTCAGTTTAGCGCGTTAGAAACATTAGTTGTCATTCCATTATTTTTCTGCTACTTTCCGTAGTAAAGCCTTTAAACAAAGGGGTTTTAGCAGAAAACTTTAATCTTATGTTGGAATCCCAATATATATTACCCTATCGAGATATCAGAAAGTCAACCGCTGTCCGGTACGGGTCATCATCTACAGTTTCAACATCCGGATTCTGTTTGCCACTCATTTTTTCGTTAGTCTTATAAGTGCCACCGGAACGAATATACCCATTCGCCCTTTTTGCTTCCTTATTGCACCGGTTTTCGTCCTGTAAGATAGTAAACCGCCAGCTGCGTTCTGTGAGAAAGTCCTTCCTTCAAAAGTATTGCGCTGATGTAATTCTTAACGGTTCCTTCTGAAATATAGAGTTTTTCCGCAATCTCTTTATTGGAAAGGCCTGACGCTACTGCTTCGATGATTTCCATTTCCCTGGAAGTGTAGTTAGCCTTGCTGAAGTTGCTGTTTGGCTTAATTCCCACATCCACGAACTTGTCGAACACTTTCTCATCCATGATGTGAACTCCCTGATGGATGGAACGAATCATCTGCTTCAGTTCTTCCGGTTTGTGATTTTTAATAAGGTATCCCTTGGCACCGTTTTTAATTGCCTGGGCTACCAGATCATCATCATCAAATGTGGTAAGGATCATAACCTTACCCAGGTCCTCTTCCACGAAAACCTTCGTTGCAGCAATGCCATCCATTACCGGCATCTGTATATCCATTAGAACCACATCACACTTATTCTGTCTGGCCAGATCAATTGCCTCCTGACCGTTGGCAGCGCAGCCAATGACGTCAAAATCTTCATCGATTTCCAAAATAATACGCATTCCGTCTCTTACAAAATCACTGTCATCAACAATAATAACTTTAATCGTTTCCATTCTGTTTCCCCTCTTTTCCCTTAATAGGCAGGATCATATTAATGGTAAATCCGCCTAACGTCTCTATATCAAAGTAGCCCTTCACATTTCGTACTCTTTGTTTCATACCCTGAATACCCATACCGTCCACTACATTCTCCGCACCTTTACCGTTATCTTTGATCACGCATCTGACGACCTCGCCTAATGCCATAATACTGATGCTGATTTCACTGCAGCCGGAATATTTCAGTGCATTGGTAACGGCTTCAAAGGAATTATCCAGAATAATGTCCCAAACATTCTCCGGTATGGTTTTATCATCCGCCTTCACATCCAATGTTGTCTTTATGTAACTGTTCAGAACCCCTTCGGGTTCAATAACCAATCATTGTGCAAAACAGA
>JAEDDX010000025.1 GCA_016293615.1 Acetatifactor sp. | reverse complement strand
GGGGGATGCCCTTCCCACGATCGATAACCTGATGGTGCTGTGTGATTTGTTTCAGGTAAAAGTGGAAGACCTGATCGTCAGAGATGACGACGGGTCTTCCGTTTTTTTGTCTGCTTTTGCGCGCAACCGGAGCCGCCGACAGAATCGTCCGCACAGAATATTTTCGGCGGAACGGTTATATATTTCCTTGTGTTTTTCTATGAATTCTGTTAGAATTTAAAAAGGGTTATATGCAGTTTAGTATATGGGGTAAACGGAATGAAATTTGATAACAAGAGAATGGTCTATGCTCGTCTTTATGCCGGTCTTGCAATTGTGCATCTTATCATGTTGATCGTCTTCTTCTGTGAGGGCTGCAGGATACTTGGGTATATCAATATCGCGAGTGTGGTATTCTATCTTCTTCTTTCGCATAAGGTCGCCAAAGAGGGGGATATGAAGCGGTGCGCGTTCTGGTGCACGATCGAAGTGGTTGCCGTGGCTGTGACATCAACAGTGACGGTGGGTTGGAGCTGCGGCTTTATGCAGTATATTATGGCGCTGATTCCGATCGCTTTCTATCTGATGTACACATTCCAGTCCAAAGAGATCAAGCCATCGCTGACTCTCAGTTTTGTGCTGGTGGGCCTGATTTATATCTGCCTGCTTTTGACTTATTGCCTCGGCCTGCAGGTGTATGAACTGAATCCGTTCTCCGAGAAACTGCTCTATGTCTTCAATACTACCCTGGCCGTGGTAATGTTGATCATCTTTTCCGTAATCTTCATCATGATCGTGAACGAAGAGACCGAAAAGCTGAAACAGAGCTATGTGCAGCTGGAGAACAGCGCTAATATTGACGGCCTGACGAAGCTCCTGAACCGAAGATCGCTTGACCTGTATCTGGATATCTTTTTTAAGAAGGCGCGCGGTGAAGGGATTGATTTCAGCGTCCTTCTCTGTGACCTGGATGATTTTAAGCATATCAATGATACCTATGGACATGAATGCGGTGACGAGGTGCTTCGCACGATTGCATCTGTGATCAAAAACTGCCTGAGAGCGGATGATGTGGTATTCCGGTGGGGCGGCGAGGAAATACTGATTCTGGTGGCCGGCGGCAGAGCGCCTGCGAAGCGCGCCGCAGAGAGGTGTCGTGAGGCGATTGAGAACACTGTGGTAGAGTTTGAGGGAAAGAGTGTCAGCATTACCGTTACGATCGGTGTATGCCCTTATTTCCAGGGCTCGACGAAGGAGATTCTGATTGCCAGGGCAGATGAAAACCTGTATAAAGGAAAGAACAACGGCAAAAATCAGGTTGTGCTTTAACAGCGGGTAAAAAAAGAAGCTATGCGAGGTAACGATTCAGAGCATGCAAATGTGCTCCGAATCGTTACCTTTTTCAATTTCTTTATTTAGTGGATTGACAAACAGTCTAAAGTGGTGTATAGTCAATCCATAACAAACCTACCGAAATAGTAGGAAATGAGAGAAGGAGAATTGATCATGAGTAAAATTTATAAAAGTGCAACGGAACTGATTGGTAATACCCCTCTTTTGGAGGTAGGGAATTTCTCGAAACAAAGCGCTGTGACCGGCGCGACCATTTTGGCGAAGCTGGAATATCTGAACCCGGCAGGCAGTGTGAAGGACAGAGTGGCATTGTCCATGATCAAAGATGCAGAGAACAGCGGAGTATTAAAGCCCGGCGCAACGATCATCGAGCCTACCTCAGGCAATACCGGAATCGGTCTTGCCAGTGTTGCGGCTGCGAGAGGCTACAGGACCATTCTGACCCTTCCCGAGACCATGAGTGTAGAGAGAAGAATCTTATTGAAGGCATACGGCGCAGAGCTTGTGCTGACGGAAGGCGCAAAGGGGATGAAGGGCGCCATTGCGAAGGCGGAGGAATTGCAGAGTCAGATACCGGGTTCCGTGATCCTGGGACAGTTTGACAATGCCGCGAATCCCGCTGCCCATAGGACATACACCGGTCCTGAGATCTGGGAGGACACGGATGGCAAGGTGGATATTTTTGTGGCAGGCGTCGGTACCGGCGGAACCATCACCGGCATCGGAAGTTATTTGAAGTCTAAAAATCCTGATATCAAAGTCGTTGCGGTAGAGCCCGACGATTCTCCCGTCCTCTCCGGTGGACAGCCCGGACCTCACAAGCTGCAGGGCATCGGAGCCGGATTCGTGCCCTCTATTCTGGACACCGCTATTTATGATGAGATCATCACGGTGACGACACAGGAGGCGTTCGGCGCGGGAAGACTCATTGCAAAGTCGGAGGGTATTCTGGTCGGAATCACTTCTGGTGCAGCCCTGCATGCCGCAACCGTGTTGGCGAAGCGCCCTGAGAATCAGGGAAAGACCATTGTCGCTCTCCTTCCCGATTCCGGTGACAGATATCTGTCCAATCCGATCTTTGCGGAAGCTTAATCCTTCAGGATAGGGTTTACTTTTTATGGGGATTGAGTATAATAATATCAGTAACTCTATCAGGATACAAGGAATATAGCAACGGAGGATTACATGAAAATCTCTACGAAGGGAAGATATGCCGTGCGGGTGATGCTGGATCTGGCGGTAAATGATACCGGGGAATGTATCAAGGTAAAAGACATAGCCGCGAGGCAGAATCTGTCCGAGAAGTATCTGGAACAGATCATCGCGGTACTCAATAAGGCAGGCTATGTGAGCAGCGTGCGCGGCGCCCAGGGGGGATACCGCCTGACGAAGTCGCCCGAAGAATACACGGTCGGAATGATTCTTCGTCTGACCGAGGGCTCCATGGCACCGGTCTCCTGTCTGGAGGAGGGAGCGCCCGCCTGCGACAGAGCAGACTGCTGCGAGACACTTGAAGTGTGGCAGAACCTGTATGATGCCATCAACCGGGTGATAGACGGCGTCACAATCGCTGATCTTGTGGACAAAAGGAAGAAACGGATGGGCAATTTCGATTACAGTATTTAACGGCAACAGATTTTTACATATTCAGGCAGTAATTAAATGATATTGCGGTCAGGTTTCGCTTGAAACTTGGCCGCTTTTCAAGTACAATAAAGGCAGTAATTACTTTATTGTAATACATGATTATTTTTGAGAGGTGCAAAATGAGAACAGTACAAAAAGAGAAGGATCTTAGCAGTTGCGAAAAAATGATTATGAAAATCGTATGGGATGCCAAGGGCGACATCCCGACCCCCGAGGTGATCGAGCAGATCAAGACGAAGTATGGGAAGAATTATGCAAGAACCACGGTTGCAACCTTTATTCAGAGACTGATTGAAAAAGGATTCGTAACGACTTATCGCAGGGGAAGAATCGCATATATTCATGCAGAGCGTGACGAGAAGCAGTACACCCTGAACTTTTTAAAACATATCAGGGAGTTCTGGTTCCAGGGACAGCTTACGTCACTGGTTTCCGCCCTGTGCGAGGAAAGCAAACCGACAGCAGAAGAAGTGGAACAGCTGAGGAAGCTGATCGATGAGATGGATCATTGATTTGACAACGGCTCTCTGGCTGTCTTCCCTGACCGGAACCATATTGTTTCTGATCTGGTATGCGGTCAGCAGACTGTCGGAGAGCACGGGTAGGTTCAACACGATATATGCGTTGCTGCGGCCGGTGCTTCTGTTCTGGAATCTGCCGCTTTCCTTCGTAGTGCTGCAACATCTGAATTATTCCAGGTGGGGCGGGATGCTGTTCCGATATCCGCAGGAGACAGAAAGACGGCTGTTTTTCGTCAGCGCGATCTGGCTTGTCGGGGCAGGCATGCTGCTGTTTCGTTATGCCTGGAATGCATGGAGGATGCACCAAAAGTACCGCATATCCCTGCCGATTGACGATTCTGTCTACGATCTTTTCCTTGAGACCTGCGGGGAGCTGGGAATCGGGGAAGGCAATGTGGAGCTGGTAAGCGATTACAGGCTGAAAATTCCCTGTCTGGGCGGTTTGCTCCGCACCTATGTGGTATTGCCGGATGCGGAATACACCAAAGAGCAGCTTAAGCTTATCTTCGTGCATGAACTGACGCACTACAGGCAGAAGAGTCATGTCTTAAGACATTTGACGGAGATTACCACAGCGCTTCATTATGCGAACCCTCTGGTCTGGCTTTTCCGGAATAAGGTCAGATGCTGGGAGGAGTATGCATGTGATTATGAGGCTGTCACGAGATGGAAGGACTGCGACGGCTATTTTGAGTTGATTCGCGGAATTGCAGGAACCCCATCGATGGCGCATGTGCTGAATTCCTATCTTTGCGAGCAGCTTCCGGATATTGAACGACGCAGGAAAATGATTCAGAGGAGTGATTGTATGAGAAAGAAGTCAGGGTGGATGACGCTTACGGCAGTCTTGACCATGGTTGTCTTCAGCACGGTGGGAGTATCTGCTGCGACGCAGGCAGTAGGAGAAGGCTATTACAATGCCTTTGTTGCGTCTGCCGGTGCACAGGAGGAGTCCGCGGCAGAAGTACCCGGCGTGGAATATTGCGCGGATGGGTTTGAACCCGGTGTGATCGTGGAACAGGACCAGTCTGGCGTGTCCCTGCTGGACATTATGGGGTATGCGTGGACGATCAAGGCTCACAGAGCACAGTGCAGCCATGATTTTCAGGCGAGCTCCGGACAGACGATCTCGGTTTCCTGTACGGTGGATAACCGGGATGCTCAGATTCGCCTGGGGATCATTGACCCCGATAATACCTTGCGCTACATCGTGTGCAGCGGAGCGGGAGCGCATGTATTCACATTGACGAAGACCGGCAACTATAGCGTCTATGTACACAACTTAAGTGATTACGAGATCAATGTTGTCGTGACCAGCAACCTTCAGTAACGGAAGGCAGGAGTAAGAAACCCCTTTGCGGAATTAGGGGCCCGACTTAGGCGCAGGGACACAGATCCGAAAAGAGAGTAAGAAAAAAGCGAGGAGAGATTCCGATGGCGGATATAGAGAACAGACAACCGCAGGAGAATAACGACGATCAGAAAAGAGGAGCCGGGAAGACCGGAGCGGTTCTTTGTATTGTGGGTGCAATTCTGTGCCTGATCGGCGTGGGACTGATCTGCTATACATTCTTTTTCAAAGGGGACAAGCCGACCGTGGGCAATGCGGTCGAGGTCTCATCGGCGGTGAACTCCGGCGAAGCAACCAAAGAGTCTGAAGCACCCAAAGAGTCTGAAACATCCGGCTCCGAAGAGAGTAAAGACACCGAGACGACGGAGTCTCAGACACAAGATTCACAGCAGGTCGTTGAGGCATCCTCGGAGGAATCGGTCGAGGAAACCGGCTCCGCCGGGACAGAGGAGCTTCCGGCGAGAGAAGATGGCGAACTTGCCGCTCCCTCCAACTGCGGCGCGCTTGCAGTCAAGGGTTCACAGCTTGTGGACCAGAACGGCAATCCTGTTCAGCTTCGCGGCATCAGCACACACGGTATTGCATGGTTCCCGAGCTTTGTTGATCAGAATGCCTTCCGCCAGTTCAGACAGGAGTGGAATGTCAATGTCATGCGTCTGGCTATGTATACCGCAGAGTACGGCGGATATTGCGAGGGCGGCAACACCGAGGATCTGAAGAATATCATCTATCGCGGCGTGCAGTATGCGACAGACCAAGATATGTATGTCATCATCGACTGGCATATTCTGCATGATCTGACGCCCAATAAGTACAAGGACGAGGCGATCGATTTCTTTGACGGCATGTCAAAGAAATATAAAGACAACAATAATGTCATCTATGAAATCTGCAACGAGCCCAACGGCGGCACTTCCTGGAAGGATATCAAAGCCTATGCGGAGGAAGTGATTCCCGTCATCCGAGCCAACGATCCCGATGCGGTGATTCTGGTCGGTACTCCGAACTGGTCCCAGAGAGTGGACGAGGCGGCAGCCGATCCGATCAAGGGATATGACAATATCATGTATACCCTGCACTTCTATGCGGGCACACACAAGGATGACCTGAGAAAAACGATGTCCGATGCAATCGATGACGGACTGCCGGTTTTTGTCAGCGAGTTCGGTATCTGTGACGCCAGCGGCAACGGCGCACTGGACAAGACCTCCGCGAAGGCATGGGTTGACCTGATGAATGAATACAATGTCAGCTATGTCTGCTGGGCACTCGCAAACAAGGACGAGAGTGCGGCTTTGATCAAGAGCAGCTGCTCCAAGACCAATAACTTCACGGACAGCGACCTGAGTGAATCCGGCAAATGGCTGTATCAGACGCTGACAGGAGAGACCACCGTAGGAAATGCAGGAGGAAATGCTTCCGGCGGAAGCGACAACAAACAGCCGGATAAGCAGGAACCTCCCAAGCAGGAGACCACCGAGTTCCAGAGCGGCGGCTTCGACTGCGAGGTTTCGCTGAACAGTAAGTGGGATTCCGACGGTAAGGTAAATTACCAGTACAATATTAAGATTACCAATAACGGCAGTGAAAAGGTGAAGAGCTGGGCGTTCGACATTCACTTCAGCGACAACGTGGAAGTGGAAAGCGGCTGGGGCGGCAATTATTCCGCAAACGGCAATACACTCCATATCACCAATGTGGACTACAACAAAACGATCAAGGCAGGAGATACCCTGGGAGATCTCGGCTGTATCATCAGCGGTCCGGCCGGACTGGAAGTCACAAAATAAAAATCTTTTCGGGAGAAATAAAAACACATAAGAAAGGCCCTGTGTCATGCGAGAATGACACAGGGCTTTTGATTGCGTGAAAAAGTGGCGTGAAGTCAATTGCGCTTTTGCGCGGGAGGGGCGGGACGGTAGGCGCAGTAGGCACGCTCCATATGCAGGGTGTCCAGGAGCTCGCGCTGATCGCCGCGGCGCCTGTAGATGGAAACGGTGCCGCTTCCCGCTGCTCCGATCAAAAGCGGTATGCGGGAACACAGCCCGTCCGGGTCCTCGTACTTTATCTGCAGCATCTGCTCCTTGGTACAGCTTCCGGAAATCTTGATGACGGCGCTGTTGTTCTGGGCGAGTATGTGCCAGATATAGCGGCGATTGGTTTCCTTTGTCTCCAGACGGCAGCCTGACAGGACAAAGGGACGGAAACCGAAATCGAAGTCTTCGCCGGTGTAGGTCAACTGGATCAGCAGTTTTCTGCGAAGCGGCAGGAACAGGAATCTCGGGCAGCAGCCGTTTATGGCAAGTACAGAGTGACGAAGCTTCTGACCGGTGCGCTCGCTGGTCAGTTCACCACAGGAAAACTGCAGCCAGGGACGATTGAATTTCTGCCCCCAGTGCTTGTCTGCATATCCGTTGCTGAGCTCCGGGGTGATACGATAGACTTCTCCGTTGAGCGTTACGCTACCACGAAAGAAGCTTTTGACCCCTTCGCCGTGCCAGTAGCTGTCCAATGCATTCAACATGCGAAACAGTCTGCCGGAGAGATATCCGGTGTTGCAGGAGACTGCTTTATGGACTTCCAGCTTCCAGCTCATGGTGCCGGCCTGTGTCATGAGACATTTTCCGGCAGCTTCCTCCGGGGAAACATCGACGAAGCCTTCGAGCTTCTCTTCGCTGCAGAAACAATGGTCCACCTGCATCACCAGGGGACTGGGAGTGGTCTTCAGGGAAGAGACCGGGTAGTAGGATCTTAGGTGAACGCCTTCTTCCCCGTCCGCGGTCGGAAAAGCTCCGGCATGGATGCAGACATAGGAAGGCTTGATACCGTTCTTTTTATGGTAGGGATATTGCCCCAGGATAGGATATTCGCCGCCCAAAGCCGGGTTGACGATCAGAAATTCTATGAAAAAGGAACGGGTGATACCGGTTTCCTCCGATACTCCCGAGAAGGAATGCCACCACCGCATATAGCCTCTTTTGGAAAGGCGTCCGCGCAGCATGAGGGCATTTTTCGCCAGACTTGACAGATTCATCTTCGGACTCTCATTTCTTTCATACGACAAAACAACATGCATCTTCCCCTTGCGGACTACAAAACAACATTTCGTAGCCTACATTGAGAGTATACCACAAAATGTAGTAAATGACAACTGTGTCGCAACAAAAAAATGAGGAACTTTGGGAAGTCTTTCAGATGCGGCGTAACAGGAAGCCCGCAGCACAAAAAAAGGGCTTTCCCCCGGTGGGAGGCAGCCCTGGTTTTTTCTGTTCCTTTGGAACTATTCTTCAAAAAGCGGTGTGGAGAAGTAGCGCTCTGCGGTGTCGGGCAGGACGGTGACGACCGTCTTGCCGGGGCCGAGCTTCTTTGCCAGCTTCAGTGCGGCAGCGACATTTGTGCCGCTGGAGATGCCGACCATCAGACCCTCCTCCCTGGCGAGGCGCTTGGAGGTTTCCAGCGCTTCTTCGTCGGTGATGATGCAGATGGAGTCGTGGATGCTTGTATTTAAAATGTCCGGGATGATGCCGTCGCCGATGCCCATCTGGATATGCGTTCCGATGGAGCCGCCTGCAAGGATGGCGGCATTTTCGGGTTCGATCGCCCAGATCTCCAGGCCGGGGTTCTGCTCTCTGAGGACCTCACCGATTCCGGTGATGGTGCCGCCCGTGCCGATTCCGGAACAGAAACCGTGGATGGGACCGTCCACCTGCTCTAAGATCTCCATGGCCGTTCCGTTTTTGTGCGCCATGACATTGTTGATGTTGGCGAACTGCTGGGGCACGAATACATTCGGGTTCTCCCTTGCAAGACGCAGGGCAGTCTGCAGACATTCGTCGATGCAGGCGCCGATGTCGCCGGCGTCATGCACCAGCTTCACATGCGCACCATAGTGGCGCACCAGCTTCCTTCGCTCTTCGCTGACGGAATCGGGCATGATAATGATGGTCTTGTAGCCTTTGACGGCACCGACGAGGGCAAGACCGATGCCCTGATTGCCGCTGGTGGGTTCCACGATGATGGTATCTTTGTGGAGCAGGCCTTCTTTTTCAGCCTGCAATATCATATTATAGGCGGTTCTTGTCTTGATCGAGCCTCCTATGTTGACGCCCTCGAATTTCACCAGCACCTGTGCGCTGTCGGCGTCCGTCATTTTCTGCAGACGAATCATGGGAGTATGTCCGATGGCCTGCAATACATTGTCGTAGATCATGTTGTGAACCTCTTATGTTTCTATAGTATAGTTTAATCTATGCAGTATGATTCGTTCCGGGAATAAAGTTTTCCCGCCGGGTGTATATTTATCAAAGAGACAAGGCTAGAGATTTTCCTTGATGCGGATGTCTACCGCCACGAAGTTCTGCTCCTTCTCGGGAAGCTCTCCCGTGGTAAGGTATGTGAAGAGCAGGGCAAGCGGCTTGCTTCCCTGATGTCGGGGCTGCTGACAGATTACTGCGGCGATGGTGCCTTTCTTCATCAGTTCCCTGGTGGTCGGCACCATATCGTAGGCGATGATGCACATGTCCTTCTGGCGGCCCAGCGCCTTGACGCTCCGGCAGCCGCCGTAGACACCGCCGGCTGCGAAGTAGAGAGCATTGATCTCGGGGTGCTCGGTCAGAAGCTTTGCGGTTTTCTCGTAGCTTTCGATCTCATCGTCGTGCACCTCGATGATGTCGGTGATATGGATGCTGTCGCGGTAGGGCTTCAGGGTCTTCGTGAAACCGGCGATTCGCTCGGTGTGACACAGGATGTTGGAGGAACCCGTGACGATGCCGATGTGAATCTGCCCGTGGGTCATTAAGTGCATCAGCCCTGCGGCGGTAGCCCCGCTCTTGGTATAGTTGCTGCCCACATAGGCGATGCGCCTGGAGTTCTCGATGTCGGTGTTCAGGGTAACGACCGGGATTCCGAGATCGAACAGCTCATTGATGCGCCTGCGGATGCGCTCATCGTTGTACGGCGCGAGCGCGATGCCGTTCACTTCCTCCGCGACGAGCTCGTCGATTGCCGCGAGCTGCTCCTCGACACCGAAGGAGATTTCCTTGACCAGGACGCTGCAATTGTAGCCGGAAAGTTCCTCCGCCTTGTCATTCACGCCCGCAAGGACATCGATATAGAAAGGGTTCTCGGGGGAAAACAGGATGACGCCCAGCTTCAGTCTGCGCTTTTGCGCCGCGAGTACCAGACCCGCGACATTCGGGCGATAGTCCAGCTCCTTTGCGATTCTTTCGATTTTCTCAGCGGTCGAGGGATTGACGCTTCCCCGGTGGTTCAGCACTCTGTCGACGGTTCCGCGGGATACCCCGGCCATTGCAGCAATCTCTTTGATGGTTGCCATTTTGCAGTCCTCCTGGCTCATAAAAGCAGAAACTTTTCCTCTCATACAGTATCACAGCGCAGTGAAAAAAGCAAACAAATACGACAGGAAAAGCACCGAAAAGGGGCGGGAAAAAGCAGGCCACAATTCTTGATAATCTTCTTGATTTTTTTCTGATTTGCAAGTATGATAAAGATAGAGCGTGCTCGGACACAAAAAGGGCGGAAACGATGATGTCCCCCGGCCTGTGAGAGCATAGAAAAATGTGGAGGTAATCATTACATGCTGTACATAGGTATTGATTTAGGTACATCAGCCGTTAAGCTGCTGCTGATGGACAGCGAAGGCAAAATCGTGAATATTGTTTCCAGGGAGTATCCCCTGTATTTTCCTCATCCCGGCTGGTCAGAGCAGAAGCCCGAGGACTGGTATACGCAGACCATGGATGGTATCAAAGAGCTGATCAAGGATGTTGACAAGAGCCAGGTTGCAGGAATCAGCTTCGGCGGACAGATGCACGGACTCGTGATTCTGGATAAGGATGACAATGTCATTCGTCCCGCGATCCTGTGGAATGACGGACGTACCACCGCAGAGACGGAGTATCTGAATACCGTGATCGGCAAGGAGAAGCTTTCCGAGTACACTGCAAACATCGCTTTTGCAGGCTTCACTGCTCCCAAGATTCTCTGGGTGAAGAACAACGAGCCTGAGAACTTTGCCAAGATTGCAAAGATCATGCTCCCCAAGGATTATATTGCATATAAGCTTTCCGGCGTACACTGCACCGATGTTTCCGATGCGTCCGGTATGCTGGTGTTTGATGTAAAGAACCGTAAGTGGTCCAAGGAGATGTGCGATATCTGCGGCATCACAGAGGATCAGCTGGCTACCTGCTATGAGTCCTACGAGGCGGTCGGAACCGTTCTTCCCGAGATCGCAGCAGAGCTTGGCATCCCCGCAACCTGTAAGGTGGCAGCAGGCGCCGGCGACAACGCAGCTGCAGCAGTCGGAACCGGTACCGTAGGTGACAATATGTGTAATATCTCCCTCGGAACCAGCGGAACCATCTTCATCTCTTCCAAGAATTTCGGCGTAGACAAGTTCAACGCCCTTCATTCCTTTGCACACGCTGACGGCAGCTATCACCTGATGGGCTGCATGCTGAGCGCGGCAAGCTGCAATAAGTGGTGGATGGATGAGATCATCAGAACCAAGGACTATCCCGCAGAGCAGAAGAACATCACCGGGCTCGGCGAGAATCATGTATACTTCCTGCCTTATCTGATGGGCGAGCGTTCTCCTCACAACAACCCGAACGCAAGAGCAACCTTCATCGGTATGACCATGGACACCACGAGAGAGGATATGACCCAGGCCGTTCTCGAAGGCGTTGCATTTGCACTCCGTGATTCCCTCGAGGTTGCCAAGAGTCTCGGCATCGATCTGAAGAGAACCAAGATCTGCGGCGGCGGCGCTAAGAGCCCTCTGTGGAAGAAGATCGTTGCAAACGTGCTCAACCTCAAGGTGGATGTGATCGAATCTGAGGAAGGTCCTGCCATGGGCGGCGCAATGCTTGCGGCAGTAGCAAACGGCGAGTACGCCAGCGTGGAAGAGATCGCAGCCAAGGTTGTTAAGATTGTCGATACTGTTGAGCCCGATCCCGAGCTGGTAGCCAAGTATGAGGCCCGTTACAACCAGTTCAAGGAGATCTACCCTACCTGCAAGGAACTGTTCGACAAGATACAGTAAGGAAGAAAACCGGAGCGCAAGGTGAGCAGGCTCACCCGGAAGCAGATATCCGGTTTCACCAGAATGTGTACGAAATAAAAATAGGAGCCTCGAAGAGGCGACGGGTGCGAAGCAGCCGGTTTTTATGAGTAGGACAGATATAAAAGAAAGGAAATAATACTATGAAGATCTATTCTATCAATGATCCCGAATTCCGTGAGTACGGACGCGTGATCAACAATGTTGATTTCACAGAGCTCTGCAAAGCGATGCAGGACACTCCCCTTCCCGAGGGCGTTGTCTATGAGCCCAGTGATGCAAAACTCGAGGCACTGCCTGTATATGAGCAGCTTTCTTCCGTTACCTACGGTGAGATGCCCATCCAGATCGGATACTGCAATGGTCATAACTCCAAGCTGAACGCGCTTGAGTACCACAGAGATTCCGAGATCAATGTAGCCGCCACCGATGCCATTTTAATGCTCGGCCTGATGAAGGATGTACAGCCTGATTTCACATACGATACTGCCAATGTAAAGGCATTCTTCGTGCCTGCAGGCACCGCTGTTGAAGTATTTGCAACCACTCTGCACTATGCACCCTGCGGCGTAGACGGCAACGGCTTCAGAGTAACCATCGTTCTTCCCAGAGGAACCAACTACCCTCTGAAGAATGCACGTCCCCGCGCAACCGGCACGACCACGACCAACGAGGATTGCCTGATCACCGCAACCAACAAGTGGTTGATCGGTCATGCAGAGGGCGGTCTGGACGAGGGCAGCTTCCTCGGTCTTGTCGGCAAGAATCTTGACTTAAACGACTAAGCAAATTTCCTGTAAAAACGGTGGAAAGTAATCCGAAAAAAAGGTATAATGAACTTGTAGTCATAGCACAAACTTTGTGCTTTAATGATGATAAATTTTAGGAGGAATCTAACATGAACAATTTACCCCAGGTAAAAGTTGGTATTGTCGGTGTAAGCCGTGACTGTTTCCCTGCTTCCCTGACAATCAACAGAAGAAAAGCATTGGTTGATGCTTACACAAAGAAATACGGCACAGCTGATATCTACGAGTGCCCCGTTACCATCATCGAGAGTGAAATCGATATGGTGAACGCTCTTGCAGATATCAAGAATGCAGGATGTAACGCTCTCTGCGTATATCTTGGAAACTTCGGTCCCGAGATCTCCGAGACCCTGCTTGCAAAGCACTTCGACGGCCCTGTAATGTATGTTGCAGCAGCTGAGGAGAGCCAGGGCGATCTGATGGACGGCCGTGGAGATGCTTACTGCGGTATGCTGAACGCAAGCTACAACTTAAAGCTTCGTAATGTGAAGGCATACATCCCCGAGTACCCTGTAGGTACCGCTGAGGAGTGTGCAGACATGATCAACGAGTTCCTTCCCATCGCAAGAGCAATCGTTGGTCTTTCCGATCTGAAGATCATTTCCTTCGGTCCCAGACCTATGAACTTCCTTGCATGTAACGCTCCTATCAAGCAGCTTTACAACCTTGGCGTTGAGATCGAGGAAAACTCCGAGCTGGATCTGTTCGAGGCATTCAACAAGCATGCCGGAGACGAGAGAATCCCTGCAAAGGTTGCTGAGATGGCAGCTGAGCTTGGCGCAGGCAACAAGAAGCCTGAGGTTCTCGAGAAGCTTGCTCAGTACGAGCTGACCCTTCTTGACTGGGTTGAGGCACACAGAGGATACAGAAAGTATGTTGCAATCGCCGGAAAGTGCTGGCCTGCATTCCAGACTCAGTTTGGTTTCGTTCCCTGCTATGTAAACAGCCGTCTCACCGGTATGGGCATCCCCGTATCCTGTGAGGTTGATATCTACGGATGTCTGTCCGAGTTCATCGGTACCTGCATTTCTCAGGATGCCGTTACTCTGCTTGACATCAACAACTCCGTACCTGCTGATATGTACAAGGAGTCTATCGAGGGCAAGTTCCCTTATACTCACAAGGATACCTTCATGGGCTTCCACTGCGGAAATACCTGCTCCAGCAAGCTTGCATTCTGCGAGATGAAGTACCAGAAGATCATGGCAAGAGCACTTCCTGTAGAGGTTACCAACGGAACTCTCGAGGGAGATATCGCTCCCGGACAGATCACCTTCTACCGTCTGCAATCCACTGCTGACTGCAAGCTTCGCGCTTACATCGCAGAGGGTGAAGTTCTCGACGTAAGAACCAAGTCCTTCGGTTCTATCGGCGTATTTGCGATTCCTGAGATGGGACGCTTCTATCGTCATGTATTGATCGAGAAGAACTATCCTCACCATGGTGCAGTTGCATTCGGTCACTTCGGCAAGGCTCTGTTCGAGGTATTCAAGTACATCGGCGTTCCTGTAGAAGACCTGAACTACAACCAGCCTAAGTCTCTTCCTTATCCTACAGAGAATCCTTTCTGCTAATAATAGCGCGAAGGTTCTTCGGAAACAGAAGACGATCAGAACATAATGAGGCCCTCCTTACCGGACAGACTCCGGTAGGGAGGGCTTTTTTAGCGATAGCGCTCAAATATAGCGACGGCAGCTTCTGCTCCTGATAGGTTTGCGCCTGCACATGACGAAGCAGCTCCTTTGCCTGCGGCGAGGCGGCGGCTGCTTCATCGACAGAGCACTGGGACAATGAAGCGGCGTCCTTTGTCGTGAAGGAAGACAATATAGAACAAATTTGCGCCCTTTTTGGCAAAAATATACATTGAAATGGTGGGGAATTCAGAATAGAATTGCAGATGCACTCTGAAAGAGTGAGAAGAAAGGATGACTTCTATGACGAAGGATATGACGACAGGCTCCCCCATGAAGCTGATCTTAAGCTTTTCCGTTCCGCTGCTGATGGGGTATCTGTTTCAGCAGTTTTATAATCTGGTGGACACGGTGATCGTAGGCCGGTTTCTGGGGACGGATGCTCTCGCCGCAGTGGGCGCAACCGGAGCGATCAACTTTCTGGTCATCGGTTTCTGTATGGGCATCTGCAGCGGATTTTCGATTCCCGTTTCACACAAATTCGGTGCCGGAGACTACAGCGGCATGCGAAGAGTGGTTGCGAACTGCGTATGGCTCGGAATCGTTTTTGCATTTGTGACCATGACCGTCACTACGATTTATTGCAGGCAGATTCTGGTGTGGATGAAGACGCCTGAGAATATTATCGAAGGCTCTTATGCCTATATCATTATCATCTTCCTTGGGATTCCGGCTTCGATTCTCTACAATATGACAGCCGGAATACTGCGCGCTGTGGGAGACAGCAGAACACCGGTATTGTTTCTGGTGCTGTCTTCCTTCATTAATATCGGCCTGGACCTGTTCTTCATCACGCAGACTCCGCTGGGCGTAAAAGGGGCAGCCCTTGCAACCGTCCTGTCACAGCTGCTGTCCGGCATCGGATGCCTTCTGTTCATTGTGTTCCGGTTCGACATTCTGAAGATCCGAAAGGACGAGTGGGCGCCCAACAGACATCTGATGGGAACGCTCTGCGGCATGGGGGTTCCGATGGGGCTGCAGTACTCCATTACGGCAATCGGCAGTGTGATCTTACAGAGTGCGACCAATACCCTCGGTTCCGCTGCGGTTGCGTCTGTCGCGGCTGCCGGAAGAATCAACGGATTCCTTGCGACGCCTTTTGATGCTATGGGTTCTACCATGGCAACCTACGGCGGTCAGAATGTCGGAGCCGGTAAGCTGGAGAGACTGGGGCAGGGACTTCGTTCCTGCGTGCTGCTCGGCGCGGGATACTCCGTCATTGCTCTGTTGGTTGCGATTCTCTTTGGGGAGAATCTGGCACACCTGTTCGTGGAAGCAACGGATGTGGAGATCATTGCCAACATCAGGCTGTTCCTTATCTGCAGTACCGCTTTGTTCTTCCCGCTTGCCCTGGTGAATATCATCCGTTTCCTGATTCAGGGCATGGGCTTCCCCGTGTTTGCGATTCTGGCGGGTGTGTTTGAGATGATTGCCAGAGCGACGGCAGGCTTTGTGACGGTTCCGCTGTTTGGCTTTTACGGGGTCTGCTTCGGCAGTCCCTCCGCCTGGGTGCTGGCGGATTTTTTCCTGATACCCGCCTATTTCCATGTGCGGAAGGTTCTTGAAAAGCGTGTATCGGAAAAAAAAGAAATAATCTGATGTATCGGCGAAGGAATCAATTGACAACAGGGATAGAACCTTATAGACTAATAGTAATAAAACGATTTACATCATGGAATCATTATCAAAGGAGAATACGAAATGGCTAAGTTATTTGTGAACCCGAATGTGAAAAAAGGACACATCAATCCTGAGCTGCAGGGACATTTTTCCGAGCATCTCGGAAGATGTATCTATGAGGGACTGTTCGTAGGCGAGAATTCAGATATCCCCAATGTGAACGGAATGCGCACCGATGTTGTGGAAGCGCTCAAGGAGATCAAGGTGCCCGTGCTTCGCTGGCCCGGCGGATGCTTTGCGGACGAATACCACTGGAAGGACGGCATCGGTCCCAAGGAGAGCCGCAAGAAGATGATCAATACGCACTGGGGCGGAGTTGTCGAGGACAACAGCTTCGGCACACATGAATTCATGGAGCTTTGCAGACAGCTCGGATGTAAGGCTTATGTAAACGGCAATGTGGGAAGCGGAACCGTTCAGGAGATGAGCGAGTGGGTTGAGTACATGACTTTTGACGGCGTATCTCCCATGGCTGACCTGAGAAAGGCAAACGGTCACGAGGAGCCCTGGACCGTGAACTATTTCGGCGTCGGCAATGAGAACTGGGGCTGCGGCGGAAATATGAGACCTCAGTACTACGGAGACCTGTACCGCAGATTCCAGACCTATGTGCGCAACTATAATCATGATAAGCCCATCTATAAGATCGCATGCGGTCCCAACGCCGATGATTACAATTGGACCTCCAAGCTGCTGGAGACTTTGTTTGATCACAGTGCAGGCAGCCTGCTGAACGGTCTGTCTCTGCATTATTATACCGTTCCCAACGGCGTATGGCAGGAGAAGGGATCAGCGACAGAGTTTGATGAGAAGAGCTGGTACAAGACTCTGAAGATTACCCTGAAGATGGAAGAGCTCATCAAGCGTCACGGCGCTATCATGGACCAGTATGATCCCGAGAAGAACATCGGTATGATCATCGACGAGTGGGGCGTCTGGACTGATGTGGAGCCCGGAACCAACCCCGGCTTCCTGTATCAGCAGAACACCATGAGAGACGCACTGGTTGCAGGCATCAACTTAAACATCTTTAACAAGAACTGTGATCGCGTCAAGATGGCTAACATTGCCCAGATGGTAAATGTGCTGCAGTCTGTCATCCTGACCGACGGGGAGAAGATGGTTAAGACCCCTACCTGGCACGCTTTCAACCTCTTCAAATATCATCAGGATAATGAGCTGGTGGAATCCTCCATCGAGACCAGGCAGATCGGTCTGGAAGCAGACTGCATGATTCCCGACCTTTCCGAATCCGTATCCGTGGACAAGGACGGCAAGCTCCATGTGACACTGACCAATGCATCCCTGACCGATGCATCCGATATCGAGATGATTCTTGCGGAGACTCCCGTGAAGTCTGTCAAGGGCTCTGTCCTGACCGGCAAGATGAACGCTCATAACACCTTCGATGCCCCTGATACCGTTGGCTGTGAGGCATTTGAGGCAATTAAGACAGAAGGCAACAAAGTGAAGTTCACCGCACCTGCCTGCAGCGTCCTTCACCTGGAAGTAGAAATCTGATGAATATTGTTACCGCATCGAATATTACCAAGACAATCGGTGTGCGCAAGCTGTTTCATAATGCCAGCTTTTTCCTCCGGGAGGGGGAGAAGGCTGGTATTATCGGTATTAACGGGACCGGTAAATCCACACTGCTCAAAATGCTGGCCGGAATGGAGGAGCCGGACGAGGGCGAGATCATCATTGCGAATCACTGCATGGTGAGTTATCTGCCGCAGAATCCCGTGTTCGGTGAGACGGAGACAGTATTGGAAGCCGTGCTGCGCGGCTGCCGCACCGAGACCAATGCAGCTTATATTGAGGCGGATGCCAAAGCGATGCTGACCAAACTGGGCGTGACAGCGTTCGAACAGCCCTGCGGACAGCTCTCGGGCGGCCAACGGAAACGCTTGGCGCTGGTGTCCGCACTGCTTTCCCCGGCTGAGATCTTGATCCTGGACGAGCCGACCAACCATCTCGACGCTGAGATGTCGGGCTGGCTCGAGGAGACGCTCAAAAAGCGAAAAGGAGCTGTGATCATGGTGACGCACGACAGATATTTCCTGGACAGTGTGACCACCAAAATCGTGGAGATCGAGAGAGGCAGTATCTATACCTACGATACCAATTATGCCGGGTATCTGGAGCAAAAGACCCTGCGCCGGGATATCGAGGAGGCAGGCGAGAGAAAGCGGCAGAGCATCCTCCGGACGGAACTGGCCTGGGTGCAGAGAGGAGCCAGGGCCCGTACCACCAAGCAGAAGGCCAGACTGGAGCGCTTCGAGGAGCTTTCATCGAGGCAGGCTCCGGTGACGGACGGCACCGTGGAAATGTCATCCGCGCATTCCAGACTGGGCAGAACCACGGTGGAGCTTCATGACATTTCAAAAGAATATGACGGACAGGTCCTGTTTCGGAACTTCACCTATTTGTTCGGAAACAATGACAGACTGGGCATTGTCGGTCCCAACGGCTGCGGCAAGTCAACCCTGATTAGGATCATCACGGGAGAACTCCTCCCGGACAGCGGAACGGTCGTGCTGGGCAGTACGGTGAAGCTTGGCTGTTTTTCGCAGGAGATCGACGACAGGGAGATGGACCCGAACAGAAGAGTCATCGATTATATCAGGGATGTGGCAGAATTCGCAGAGACGGCGGACGGTAAGATCAGTGCATCCAAAATGCTGGAGAGATTTTTGTTTTCCGGTGAGGACCAGTACGGACTGCTGGGCAAGCTTTCCGGCGGGGAACGAAGAAGGCTGTACTTGTTGAAGATTCTGATGGGGGCGCCGAATGTGCTGATTTTGGATGAGCCGACCAACGATCTGGATATTGCGACCCTGCGCATTCTTGAGGACTATCTGGATGCATTCCGCGGCATTGTCATTGTCGTCTCCCATGACAGATACTTTCTGGACAGAACCGTGAACCGAATCTTTGAGCTGGGTGCGGGAGAGACGCCGGTGCAGTATGAGGGCGGCTATACGGATTACGCCAACAGGAAGGCGGAGAGCGAAGAAGCGCAGGCCGACGCAAAGAAGCCCGCAGGCTCGCCCGGGACAGAGACTAAGCAACCCTCTGATTGGAAAGAAGGGCGCAGGAAAAAGCTGAAATTCACCTACATGGAGCAGAAGGAGTACGAAACCATTGAAGAGGACATCGCTTCCCTGGAGGAGAAAATCAGCACCCTGGAGAGTGATATCCTAAAACACGCCCGTGATTTTGTAAAGCTGAATGAGTTGACGGCTGAAAAAGAAAAGACGGAGGCTCTTTTGGAGGAGAAGATGGATCGCTGGATGTATCTGGAGGAACTGGCAAAGAAAATCGAAGCGCAGGAGTAGGGGTGGAGATTCCTTCTGATGCAATCATCCTTTGACACAGAGTAAAAGCTGAGTTTCGACCCCGATAAACGCTTCTATTGCCCGGGAAAGGTGCCGGAGGACGACTTCTGTCCCGAAAATGGCAGGGGAGCGAGTGCTTTGTTGTACAGGCGTACAACAAAAACAGAGAAATGCGATGAAATTGTTGCATAACAGCGTTGAAATGCGTGCATGAAGAGGGAGATTACAACAACATAGCGGATTTTACAGAAATCTGTTGAAACGCTCTACAACAAAATCCGTTATAACCGCTCAAATCATGTACTTTTCAACAAAAGTAATGTGGCAATCAACAGAATTACAATGATGCATTGTACTAAAACGGGGTGTTGCGCAAAGAACTGGTACTTCTGATTCCGTTGAGACGGGGCGTGTCGCAGTTTGTGAAGTAAGGAAAGAAGAATGGGGACGAAGTCTGCTGACTCTGTCCCCATTGTTTTGCTTATTCATCCGAATCGGTTTCGGCTGCTACGGCCGCCGCAACAGCGCTGACGATGGCAATGATCACGGCAATGATAATGATCAGGAGCCCACCCATTAATATAATATTCAAGGAAACACCTCCCATGTTCTACTGAAAAGATATTTTCAGTATAGCATTTCCCGAAAGATAGCGCAATATGAAAAAAATCATACAAATTCGATATAACCTATTGACATAGTAGGAAATAAGGTCTATACTCCAAACAGATTCAAACAACAAACGAGATTAGGAAGATGAGAGGAGTTAATACTATGAGCAAATACAGATTTGAAACCTTACAGTTACATGTCGGACAGGAGCAGCCGGACCCGGCTACCGATGCGAGAGCAGTACCGATCTATCAGACCACATCTTATGTGTTTCGTGATTCCGCGCATGCGGCGGCCCGTTTTGGCCTGGCGGATGCCGGCAATATCTATGGCAGACTGACCAATTCCACACAGGATGTTTTGGAGAAGAGAATTGCAGCTTTGGAGGGCGGCACGGCGGCGCTTGCGGTTGCCTCCGGTGCGGCAGCGATTACATATACCATTGAGGCACTCGCGGGAGACGGCGGTCATATTGTAGCACAGAAGACCATTTACGGCGGCAGCTACAATCTGCTGGCCCACACGCTCCCTCATTACGGAATCAATACAACCTTTGTGAACGCCCATGATCTCGAGGAAGTCGAGGGAGCCATCCGTGAGAATACCAGAGCCATCTACCTGGAGACGCTCGGTAATCCCAACTCCGATATTCCCGATATCGATGCGATCGCAGAGATTGCCCATAAGCATGGCCTGCCCCTTGTCATTGACAATACATTCGGCACGCCCTATCTGATTCGTCCCATCGAGCACGGAGCTGACATCGTAGTACATTCCGCAACCAAGTTTATCGGCGGACACGGAACCACTTTGGGCGGTATCATTGTGGACAGCGGCAGGTTTGACTGGAAGGCAAGCGGAAACTATCCTGCGATTGCAGAGCCGAATCCCAGCTATCACGGCGTATCCTTTGCAGAGGCTGCCAAGGGTGCAGCGTTTGTCACCTACATCCGCGCGATCCTGCTGCGCGACAGCGGTGCATGCATTTCGCCCTTCAACGCTTTCCTGCTGCTGCAGGGCGTAGAGACCCTGTCTCTTCGTCTGGACAGACATGCGGAGAATACAAAAAAGGTGGTGGAATATCTTTCCCACCATCCCTTAGTTGAAAAGGTGAACCATCCGTCTCTTCCGGATCACCCTGATCATGCACTTTATGAAAAATACTTCCCGAACGGAGGCGGCTCCATCTTCACCTTCGACATCAAGGGGGGACAGGCAGAGGCGCATACCTTCATCGATCATCTGGAGATTTTCTCCCTGCTTGCAAATGTAGCGGATGTGAAGAGCCTCGTCATCCATCCTGCGACCACGACCCATGCACAGCTCAGTGAGGCAGAACTTGCGGACCAGGGCATCGGGCAGAACACCATCCGACTCTCCATCGGAACAGAGCACATCGATGACATCATCGAAGACTTTGAAAGAGGCTTTGCCGCACTAAGAAAGTAAGTCCTCCGGGGAAAGCAGTAACATCAGATATTCATACAGGCGGGCTGCAAGTCTTTCAGAGATCTGCAGTCTGCTTTTCTTTATCATGCTCTCCAGTTCCTGTAAAAAGACTTCCTGCGGGGCTGCGCCGGCCTTCAGCTTCTTCTGCAGTCTCTTAGACATTGCTTCGGTAGAAGCCAGATACTCATCCGCGCAGGTTTTCGCCTTATGGCAGTTGTCTGTCATGAGATAGAAACGGGCTATACGGGCGCTCACGGTTTCTTTCAGTTCACATATCACGGGAGGCGCTGCTTTGGCGGAAAGCTCGAGCACGCACAGGACCCAGGAATAGAGCGGTGCCGCTCCCTGCGTGAGGGCGCTTTCCTCCTGCCCGTCCAGCACGAATTCCATGGCGGCGTACACATGCTGACAGTAGTCCTCGATCCGCTCAAACCGGTAAGTCTTGAACCAGGTCGCGCGGCAGTTGGGAAAGCCCATGGCCGTGAGCCGGCTTAAGGTATCGCCTTTTTGGTCGAACTCGGAGACCTTCTCCCTGCTCATACCGTACACATTGCGGCCGTCTCTGTCGAAGCCCTCGCGGTCAAAGCCGCTTTGGTTGTAGCCTTCGCGGTTATAGCCTTCCCGGTTATAACCCTCGCGGTCGAAGCCTTCTTTGTCATAGCCATATTTATCGAAGCCGTCTCTGTTGTAACCGTTTCTGTCGAAGCCCTGACGGCTATACCCCTCGCGGTCGTAGCCTGTCTTGTCAAAACCGTCTCTGCCGTAGCCTTCGCAGTCGAAGCCCCTGGCATCAAAGCCGTCGCAGTCAGAACCTGCTCTGTCATATCCTTGCACATTGTAGCCTGTCACAGAGTATCCATCCTTATCATATCCGTCACGATCGAAGCCTTCGCGGTTGTAACCGTCCCTGTCGTAACCTTCTTCATCGTACCATTCCTGATCCAATCCTTGTCTGTCCGAGTCTTCCTTGCCGTGCCCACCGTTTTTTTGCGCGCGCCGGTATGTTACGGCGATGAAGGCAAGCAACAGAACCAAAAGACATAAAAACACAATTCCCGCAGCAGTCATCCGACAGTCCTCTCTATTCCGGTCATTTGCAGCAGCTTTCTCAGGGTATTCGCCGTTCTGATCGTCAGCAGTTCGCCGATTCCCTTGGCTGCTGTTTTTTTCCACCAGTTTGCTTTCGCATAATTCGTCCGGTCGAAAGACCAGAAAATCGTGTTATCGCAAATCCGGATCTGTTCCAATTCCTTTGTGGGTTCTCCGATTTTCTCCGCAATGCTTTCAGCGGTAGCCGGAGACAGCACAAATATCAGGTTATCGTATCTGCCTTTGTCGGATGTTCCCCACCAATCCGGGGCCTTGCTCAATATCTCTTCCAGCTTTTCCTGCAAGATCACATACACCGGAATGTCCGGGCCGAACCGCTTCTGTATCATATCCCTGATCGTGACCGAAAGAGTGTTTTCGTTCTCTCCGTCAACAGAGAAAGCAACATTCCCGCTATTGAGGTATGTCTGAACGCCGCTGTAACCGAGTTCTGTCAGATATGCTTTCAGCTCCGGCATGGGTATTTTGTTTCTTCCGCTTATGTTGATACCTCTTAACAAGGCAATATATCGTTTCATGGCAAATACTCCTCAAATCACTCCCGATTGCTTCGGACAAAACCATTACCTGTGACAGTATGATTATACTCTATTTTTTGATTTTTCGAAAGTAAGAAAAGCAGTTATTTTTCGCAACAGAATACCGCGAAGGGCTTTCTTTTTGGATTGGGAGGGCAATAGTTTTGCTGGAACAATCTGCGCGTTTGCGATACAATATTGACAAGGTAACTGTTTTGGCTAAGAAGGCGCAGCCTGTGATTTTGAAACCAATAGAGGGAGGAGCAAAGCAATGAAGTTCATACATATTTCAGACCTGCATCTGGGGAAGCGGGTCAAGAACTTTTCCATGATAGAGGAGCAGGAGGATATCCTGGAGCAGATTCTCGGAATCGTCCTCGAGGAAAAGCCCGACGCGGTTTTGATTGCAGGGGATGTCTACGACAAACCGATTCCGTCGGGAGAGGCGATGGAGTTGTTTGATGATTTTCTCGTGAAACTCTGCCGAAGCAACACGAAGGTCTTTGTCATCAGCGGCAACCATGATTCGCCGGAGCGGATCGCGTTTGCGTCCAGACTGTTAGAGTATAACGGCATCTATCTGTCACCCGTGTACCGCGGGGAGGTTACCCCGATCGTGCTTACGGATGCGTTCGGGCCGGTTCATATCTATCTGATGCCCTTTGTGAAGCCCGTGCATGTGAAGCGTTATTTTCCGGAGGAGGAAATCAATGATTACACGGATGCGATGCGTGTGGCAATCGCACAGATGCAGGTGGATCCCGCGCAGAGAAATATTTTGGTGGCGCATCAGTTTGTGACGGGTGCGAAAACCTGCGATTCCGAGGTGACGGTGGGCGGACTTGACAATGTAAACGGCGCCTGCTTTGAGGCGTTTGATTATGTGGCACTCGGGCATATTCATACCCCGCAGCCTGTGCACAGCGACCGCATCCGGTACTGCGGAACCCCCTTAAAGTATTCTTTTTCCGAGGTCGGACAGGAGAAGTCCGTGACGGTGGCAGAGCTTGGGGCCAAGGGTGAGCTGAAGGTGTCCACGAGACCTCTGTCGCCGAAGAGAGACTTTATCCGTGAGACCGGGCTGTTTGAGGATATCATGGAGAAGCATAAGTTCAAGCCTGTCGAGGACTATGCGGAGGTGGTTCTGTTGGATGAAATGGATGTTCCGGAGGCATTTCGCAGGCTTCTTAGCGTGTTCCCCAATCTGATGCAGCTTAGCTACGACAACAAGCGCACACGCGAGAAAAAGGAATTTACGGATGCGCCCGGTGAGCGGGAGCTTACAGAACTGGAACTGATTGAGCAGCTTTATGTCCTGCAGAACAACCAGCCCCTGAGCGATATGCAGCGGGCTTATCTGGAGAAATTGATTGACGAAGTGACGGAGGAGTAAGATGAGACCGATAAGACTTACCATGTCAGCCTTCGGCTCCTATGCCGGAGAGACGACCATAGATTTTGAGAAGCTCGGAAGAAAGGGACTGTATCTGGTCGCGGGAGATACGGGTTCCGGCAAGACGACGATTTTTGACGCCATCACCTTTGCCCTGTACGGAACGGCGAGCGGCAGCGTGCGGGATAAGTCGGAGCGTTTCCGCAGCAATTATGCGGACCGGGAAGTCGACACATTCGTGGAGCTTGTGTTTGAAAACAAGAACAGGACCTATCGTGTGCGCAGGAACCCGAAGTTCCTTAGGGCACCGAAAAAGGGAGATGCGACCAAGCTCGTAGAGCAGAAGCCGGGAGCCGTGCTCACAGTGTTTGACGACGGCAGGGATGGCGATGTCCTTGCAACCGATGTCGATAAGGTGACGAAGGAGATCATCCGGATCCTGGGTGTGGACAGCATTCAGTTTACACAGATGGCGATGCTTGCGCAGGGAGAGTTCCAGAAACTGCTCATTGCCCCCTCGGGAGAGCGTGAGAAGATTTTCAGACAGCTGTTTCATACGGAGCGCTACGACGAGATCCAGACCAGGATTTTCAATGACTATTTAGAGGTCAAAAAGGCCTATGACAAACGAAACACGGCACTTTTGGAAGACATTCGGAAAATGCTGCTGACGGGAGAGGAAGCGCTGAGTAAGTGGGAGGAGATCTGTACCTATCAGGTGCCGGACCTGGATACGGCAGAGGCACTTTTGGAAGAACAGATGAGGCTGGATGAACTCAGTCATAAGGAAAATGAAGAGGAACAGGCGAACTTAGCCGGGCAGCACGATGCACTTCAGGTCAGAATCAATGAGCAGAAGGTATTGCAGGACAAAATAGCGAAAAGAAAGGCTGCCCATGAACAGATCGAGGAACTGAAGGGCAGGCTGGAGTCTGCGAAGGAAACCGGCAGGCAGCAGCATGCGAAGGAGCCTGAAATCACCGCGCTGACAGGTGAGGCGGCTTTGTTGGAGCAAACCCTGCCGGATTATGAGAACCTGGAGTTTCTTCGAAAGAAGACGGCCGAGGCGGCAGCGGAGGAGAAGAGGCTTTCGGAGGCTGTCGCGAAGTTGTTCGATGAGGAAACGGCGGCGGAAGCGAAGCTAAAGACAGCCCGTGAGAGAATGGCCCTGCTTGCCGATGCCAAGGCAAACTTCGAGAAGGAAAAGGCGGAGAATCTGCGCCTGCGGGAAAGGCTTACGCAGCTTGATGCGCTCGCGGAAAAGGAGAAAGCGCTTGCGGGGCTTGCGGAGGAGCTCACCGGGAAACAGGAAATCTATGAAAAGGCAAGGGATGCTGCAGATAAAGCATCCGCGGAATACCGCAGGATGAACAATGCCTTCCTGGATGAGCAGGCCGGGATTCTGGCGCGTGACCGTCTGGAAGAGAACAAGCCCTGTCCGGTATGCGGGTCGCTGCATCATCCCGAACCTGCGGTACTGGCAGAGGGTGCTCCCACCGAAGAACAATTGCAGGAAGCACAGGAGATGGCAGGCGAGGCAGAACAAAGGACCCTGGATGCGCTGGATGGCGTGAAGACGATTCAGGCACAGCTGCAGAGCCAGAAGGAGAGTTTTTTGGAGAAGGCAGCAGAGCTTCTCGGAGAGAGGTCTGTCTATCAGGATCCGGCCAAGGCGGAAGCGCTTCGCGAGGAAGCAGCAGAGCAATGCAGCGTGCAGTATCAGGAAAGCTGCCGCAGACTGGACTTACGAAAGAAGGACGCCGAGGAACTGGACAGACTGCGTGAGCAGCTCCCTGTGCGGGAAGAGTGTGTGAAGAAGCTGCAGGCAGAGACAGAGGCTACGAAGGAGCAGCTTGCGGAGGCAACCGTCGCGTCCGCACAGACGAAGACAGCCTTTGAGACGACGAAGAGCGGTCTGAAACTGGCGTCCAAACAGGAAGCGCAGGGGAAGATCACCGCATTGCGCAAGAAGGCAGCGGAGCTTCGGAGCCTGATGGAGGCTGCGGACGAAGAGGTGCGCAAGATCGCCCTGGAGATTGGCAGACTGGAGGGAAGCGTAAAGCAGCTGGACAATGATATCGCAGGTGCCGGGCAAAGCACCCCGGATTGGAAGGAGCTGGAGGCATGCGATAAAGAGATTCTGGACAGGAAGGAAGCCTGCAAGGCATATGGAGAGAGACTCTTTGGCAGAATGCAGGTCAACGGGACCCTGCAGAAAAGTTTTGCCGCAAACGGAAGTCTGGCCAGAAAGCTCGAGGAGGAGCTGCAGTGGAAGAAAATGCTCGCCGACACCGTAAAGGGACAGGTGGCCGGAAAGCGCAAGATCTCTCTGGAGACCTATGCGCAGACTGCTATTTTCGACAGTATTCTGGAGCGCGCAAACCTTCGCTTTGAGGAAATGTCATGCGGGCAGTTCAGCCTGGTGCGCATGAGCGAGGAGGAGAGTCTGAATAAGAGGTCCGGTCTTGACATTTCCGTGATCGACCACTATAACGGCTCCGAGAGAAGTGTCAGAACCCTCTCCGGAGGTGAAAGCTTCATGGCCTCCCTGGCGCTCGCACTGGGGCTGGCAGACGAGGTCTGTGCAAACAGCGGCGGTATTCTGCTGGATTCCCTGTTTGTGGACGAGGGCTTCGGTACTCTGGACGAAGATGCGCTGAAGCAGGCGATGGAGGTGCTCCTTGGCCTGGCGGAGGGCGACCGTCAGATCGGCATCATTTCCCATGTGGCGGAGCTGACCTCCCGGGTGGATCATATGATCCTGGTCACCAAGGACAGCGCCGGCTGCAGTCATGCACAGGTAGTCTGACCCATCCCGCCGGGATGGCGTCCCTGCGCCAAAGCCCTGCAACCGGACATGCAGGGCTTGTCGGGGGCGCAATTGCGAAAGTGGGAGAAAAAGCCATCCGCCCGGTTCTTCCCCGGGGATGGCGGGCATATGATAATCTCAACAGCAAAACGGTGTGGGTACATACTATGCTTAATGTTCTCTGGGGAGGAATGATTTTGGTCGGTGTCATTTGCGGAATGCTGACCGGAAATATGGATGCTGTGACGAATGCAGCGATCGACAGCGCCGGTGATGCGGTGTCTCTGTGCATTACCATGCTGGGAGTGGTGGCCCTCTGGATGGGGCTGATGGAGATAGCGGGACAATCCGGGCTGGTGGAGCGAATGACGAAGGGCATCGCTCCTTTTTTGCACTTTCTTTTTCCGAATATACCAAGAAATCACCCTGCGCTCGGGTACATTGCAACCAATGTGATTGCGAATGTGCTGGGATTGGGCTGGGCGTGCACACCGGCCGGATTAAAGGCGATGGAGGAGCTTGTGAATCTGGAAAAGAAACGCGGGAATGCGCAGTATCTGGGGGAGGGGAATCGTGCGGCCACTGAGGAAATGTGCACCTTTCTGATTCTCAACATCTCTTCCCTACAGCTGATACCTGTCAATGTGATCGCCTACCGCAGTCAGTACGGCAGTGCCAATCCTGCGCGGATCGTGGCGCCGGCCATTCTCGCGACCCTTTGCAGTACGCTGACGGCAGTTCTGTACTGCAGGCTCAAGACAAGGAGAAGTAAAGGAGGGCAGAGGCATGCTGGCAAAACTCTCTGACTGCGTGATACCCGCCGTGATGTTTCTGGTTGTCGGCTACGGCCTGCTGCGGCGGGTGAAGGTATATGAGGCTTTCCTAAAAGGGGCAAAGGAAGGTATGCTCGTGGTTGTCCGAATTGTACCGACTTTGATCGGACTCATTGTCGGAGTCGGCGTTCTGCGGGCGTCGGGATTCTTCGCACTGCCGGGCAGGGCCCTTGCGCCGGCCGCGGAATTGCTGCACCTCCCCGCGGAGGTCATTAGCCTCCTGGCAGTGAAGGCGTTTTCTTCTTCGGCCGCCACCGGGCTGCTGCTTGACATCCTGGCGACCTACGGTCCGGACTCTTACGAGGGCTTTCTGTCCGGACTGTTGATGAGCTGCACGGAGACGATCTTTTACACCATGAGCGTGTACTTCCTCGCCGCCGGCGTGACGAAGACGAGGTACACCATAAAGGGCGCCCTGCTTGCGACCCTGACCGGCACAGCGGTGAGTGTTTTGCTGGCGTTGGGGATGGGTTGAGGGAGAATTTCTGAAGGAACTGTGTGGAGAAGACTGCCGGCGTTTGGGTGAGTTTGGGGAGAACTGTAAGAGGAGCTCCGTGAAGAAGACAGGTGGACAGGGGGGATGGGGATAGATACCCTTCGGAAAAAAGAATATGATACATGAGAAAGCCCGGCGGAACGATGGTTCCGCCGGGACTCTTTTGTTGTAGCAGGTGGTAGTGGTAATGGTATCGGAACCTTCTCTCCCTGTACTGAAAAGCGTTTCGCATGGATGCACACTTGAGCCAATGTAACTAGTCACTTTCTGTGCACTCTGCGCTGCATAGCGCCAGACTTAGAATAAAATCTCCTGCGCATCCTGCGCTGACGCGAAGGGGCCGGGGAGAGGAGAGAGGTTTCTCTTTCCGCCAAAGTAATCCTCGGTAAAAATGATCGGTGTTGCGTCAGGGTTTTCGAAGGGTTCTTCGGGTTCGAAGGCTTCGGTGAGCGTCTCGGTGGAAATGATCTTCCTGTCGCCTGCGGGAACAAACTCGTACAGATTGGTGGAGAGCCTGTAACCGTCTTCGGACGGAATCAGCTCCAGGGTAATCTTGTGCTCGGAATCGACATAGGCATCGGTTTCTTTTTTCATCGGCTTTGCTCCGTTAAAGTATACATTGCCGCCTGCCCATACGGGGAGCTTGGTGTAGTAACGGTCGGAAGGAGCGGAACCCATGCCGCAGTAACCTTCGAAAAGACTGCAGTATTCTTCCCAGGTTGGGTAGTCGTCGTAGGGAATGGTACCGCAGATTAGGTTTGCATCCGTCCATTCATTGTCCTTTGCACCTTCATAGAATTTTTCCATACAGGGGCGGATGTCTTTCTGGACGAAAATATTGTTGTAGAATCTTGCATCCCCATGCAGAACCGTCATAAAGCCTGCAATCTCCGTGCGGTGCGGCACATGGTAAGGAGTATATCTTGGAGAGGACAGGGTGGCGGCACCGTTGTTGACACCGCGGCCTACTGCAGTAAAGGAACCGGCGATCAGATTATGTACCACAGCGATGCCCTGGGTCGGAAGCTTTAAGGAGTAGTCGGACAGCAGAATGTTGTTGTCGATCAGAGTGGGGCCGTGGGAGATTTCGACGAAGATATCTTCTCCGATGTCGATGTTCTCTGCCGATGCGCATTCAGCATAGGGAAGCGTATTGTCGTGGAACAGGTTCTGTGTGACGCGGGTCCCCTGTGCCTGCCAATCCAGCCATAAGCCTCTGGTACAGTGGTGGAAATGGTTCCTGCGGATGATGACATCGATTGCCGCGTGCATTTTGATGCCGCCGATTTCTGCGCCTGCGAGGTTTTGCTTGTTGTTAATATGATGAATGTGGTTGTCCTCAATGATGGAGAAGACACCGCCTAAATGACCTACGATACCGGTCTGACCGCAGTCGTGAATATTGTTCCTGCGCACAATGTGGGAGCCGATGTTTTCCTTGGACCAGCCCTCTAACTGTGCCTGGCAGATGCAGTCACGCTCAGTCTGGGTGCCGTCCTTGAATTTTAGCTTGGACCACTTGTTGTCATTGTTTGGCTGCTTGTATTTTCCGAGGGAGATGCCGGAGCACTTGGAATGAGAGATCTCACAGTCTTCGATAATCCATCCCTTGGACCAGTGAGGACCTACCATGCCTTCCTGATAGGCGGTGGGAGGCGCCCACTGTGTTGCGGCGATCCTTACGGTAAAACCGGAGAGCGTGATATATCCGACACCCTCTGCGGAAGGATAGAAGCAGTTTTCGCGGACACTGATTTCGACATTTTCTTGATTGGGATCTGCTCCCTGAAAGTTCGCAAAGAGGACAGTCTCGTTCGTGGTTTCGTCCTGCTCGGTGTACCAGGTGTAGACGCTGAATTGATAGTCCCAGGACTTTTGGTAGACAACGGGATGCAGCACTTTCTCAAGCTCCGTTACCTCATACAAAGACTTTCCGTTCAGGAATACTTCGCCGGTGTGGGCGATGTAGGATGCATCGAACCAGTCGCCGTAGACAAGTGTGGTGTAGGGGTTATAGTTGCCGAAGATTTCGTTGGGAATGCGTGCGGTCCAGACGGTTCCCTTATAAGGAACCCAGTTTTTCACTTCCTCCGCGCCGGTGATGGTGGCTGCCTTTTCGACAGCGGAGCGGTAGATGATGCGGGCATCCTCTCTTCCTGCATGCTTCGGATCAACATATTCGCGGTAAATACCGGGCGCAACGATTACCTCGTCCCCGGGAAGTGCTTTGGCTGCCGCCTCACTGATGGTCCGGAAAGGATATTTCTCGGAACCGTCACCCTTGCGGCCTGCATTGCAATCAACATAGATTTTCATGGCTTTTACCTCCGTGATGAATGATAGATGATACCGATACCATCGTATCAGGTGCCTGCGAATGCTGCGTATACGATGATACTTCGTAAAATAATACCGCGCGAAATTAAACTTTGCGATTGGTAACGATTCAGAACCCCACACCAAACCGCTGCTTTTTACGCACGAGGTTGCTTCACCATTGGATCTTCAAAAGGATGATGCAAGCAGGAATGCGCCCCTTCCTTTCTGAAAATCTGTATGGCTCTGAACAGTTACTATTATACTTGAAAAACCCAATCTTGTACAGAGAGGAGCGCACGAGTCTGCTTTTACCTTTTGATGATTTCGGGCTGGATGCATAGCGCGACAGCGCGTCATGAGCATGCAGCGAAGCGGAATGCGAATGGACACCGTGATAACTTTGGGTTTGTCGGGTTCTTTATCCATAGGAATTGGAATCTCTTTTTCACAATTTCTCCTATAGACCTAATATTTCTGGCATTCCTTCATTTTTTGGAATCTTTTTTGATACATGCTTGCCGATAGACCTAATATTTCTGGCATTCCTTCATTATTTGGAATCTTTTTCGATACATACTTGCCGATAGACCTAATAGTCCTAGTGGTTCTTCATTATTTGGAATCTTTTTCGATACATGCTTGCCGATAGACCTAATAGTCCTAACAATCCTTCAGGAATCAGTTTTATCAAATCCACATATTCTGAGTCGTAAACCTTTCTATATTCCAGCTTCTTGCCCTTCGGACAAGAAGTATCCCTCGCTTTGGAGAACTCGGTCAATTGGGATTTATCTTAATCCATTCGCAAAAACCCATGAATAAAACATCTCTTTGGGCGGTTTTGTATATTCATAGTCAAGAAGAGAGGTCGTAGTATCTATAATACTTATGGCTTGTTCCAGTACCTCTTCAATTGATTTACCTGCGACATCAATTTCCACTTCGTTGACAAGGGGATTTCGCTTAATATTTTTTTCGTTCATCTTTTCTTGCAATTCATAATCTATAAGTCCGTTATTAGGTCGATTTTTCATCTGTTCCTGAATTTGATATAAATCGCTGCTTACAAGCTTTATTGTGATGAAATTAGTTCCTTTAAAAACAACAGGAATATCTGCCGTTCTTAAATCGTCAATATCAGAAGCAATTATATTTTTATAACCTAACCTATGAAAACACATAAGCATTGCCACTTGATTTTCCCAACAAGTAAGCTCTTCAAGTTCTCCTGTCATCGGCTCGGTGCCATCTCGTGAGATGAACTCAGGTATCATATGCTGCTCTACACATGTTGTTTTATAGTGCTCGAGCAAACCGTTACTCAAAGTAGTTTTTCCTATACCACTTGCTCCTGTAATGAATATAAAATCTTTCATCTTTTTACCTCGCCAAATTCTTATTTATAAAACTCTATTAACCACATACAATTGAACTCCGTTCAATTGTCATCCCTCGCTCTAAAGAGCTCGGTCAATTCTTATTTGTCGTCCAGATGCATTTTAGCAAACAGCAGTTTGAATTTCAAGAATTAGTGAAATCGGACTGGCTGATACCCCTGTTGCCCTCCGGGCCGACTTGTTTTTCACTTGTCGAAGTCCGGATTGACCGATTGGTTGAGAGAACCGTATGGAATCAAACGAAATCGAAATGAAGCAATTTGGTCCCATGTTTAGCCAGCATTGTAACGACCCGGCGGGGTCAGCCTGAAATAACATGCAGAATCGCAGGAAACTGGAATCTGCATGATGAATCAGACCGTAGCAACATACAGAATCGCAGGAATTCAGAATCTGCATGAAAAATCAGCCGGAAGCAACATGCAGAAACGCGAGAATCGAGAATCTGCATGAAGAACCTGCCGAAAGCAACATGCAGAATTACGGAAATCTGGAATCCGCATGAAGAACCTGCCGAAAACAA
>JAEDDX010000087.1 GCA_016293615.1 Acetatifactor sp. | reverse complement strand
ACCTACCATGTCGAGTGCGTAGTATTGCTGTCAAAGGTACAGAAGTAAATACCGAAAAAGTATTGGAATTTCTGGGAACTAATGCAGATGAAGAAGATGAATGATGTGGAGCGAACGATAGAAAAACTGAAAGAACTTATAGATAAAAACGGATACGATTACCTGACAGATAAACCGCTTGCTGTTTATAAAGAATTGGAAGAAGCAGCACCTGATGAAATCATAACGGCCGGAGCAATTCTAATGCTTCTTGTGTGTGGCGTATGGGATGAAGCAAAACTTATAGAGGACAGAGAAGAATTATCAGGAAAGATACAGACAAAATGTAGCTTCAATAAGAAAATGTCGGATAAGCTGACGGATGTAATTCAGACACTGTATTCTGAGGATAATAAAGCAGAGTGGAATGAAAAACGAGAGGAAGGGCTCGGGCAGTTTCTGAAAAGTAATCACACCTTCAAATGGGAAGGATTCTCGGTATGGGAAGTGGGAAATGGTACAGTAAACTGTTTTTATAACGCTGAGATTGAACTTCATCCTACTAAAAAGGCTGGTCAGAATAAGAACCTGCAGAAGCTCCTAAAGAAAAATCCTTTTATGACAAAAGAATCAATTCGTGAATTCTATGAGAATAAACTGAAAGAATACTTGGATTCGGAGTTTGAGGAGTATTGTACCTGCGATGACTACTATGAGCCTGTTGTAGAGGATTTTGAACTGACATATGATGTGGAACACTGGTGTAAAGAAAATGGATTTGAAGTTGTATCATGTGAAGGTGAAGGGCGTGATGGCGGATATGAACCTAAATTCAGAAGAGGTTGGTAGATGTGCCAGAAAATGGTGTTTTAGTCGGAAAATTTCTGGAAAATAAGGATTGACAAATGTGGAACGGAACAGTATAATAAAAGCATAGTAACACTATAAAAATAGATAAGAACTATAACTGTGTAATTGCTATGGGATCAAAAGCAGCATGCGCAGAAAAAAATCAACAGATTAACATAGGTTTTGTTTCTGCAAATGGGATTTCATGACAGTGTCAGTTTTGATAGGAGGAGATTATGAAAAAGTATTCTAAGATGGCGACTTCTTTACTAATTACAGTTTGCATGGTGATGCTTACAGCCTGCGGTATCTTAACACAAGATAAAGACCTTGGATTGAATGAAGAGACAAAATCTGTAACTTCCTTTACCATGGAAGCCAATCAGCAGGTATATGCACTATTGGATTTTAATGATACAAGCGAGTATGAAAATGCGACGAAAGGGCTCATTGCAGCCCCTGATACATTGGATATTTATGATGAAAATGGGAAGCTTGTGTGGAGTCAGACTGCCTATGGCTTCTTGGAGCAGGAAGCTCCGGATACTGCGAATCCCAGTCTGTGGCGAGATACGCAGCTAAATCACATCTATGGTCTGTTTGAGGTCACGGATGGCATTTACCAGGTTCGTGGCTATGATATGAGCAATGTCACATTTATCGAAGGTGATACAGGATGGATTGTGGTTGATCCGCTGATGTCAGTGGAGTGTGCACAGGCTGCCCTGGCACTGGTGGAAGAGAATCTGGGAGAACGGCCTGTTCATGCTGTGATTTATAGTCACTCACACATCGATCACTTTGGAGGTGTTAAGGGAATCGTTTCTGAAGATGATGTACTGTCCGGCAAGGTACAGATTATTGCGCCTGAAGGCTTTGAGGAATACGCCGTCAGTGAAAACATCTATGCGGGCACGGCTATGGGAAGAAGAGCCTCCTATCAGTATGGTACACTTCTGGAGGCTGGTGACACTGGCACCCTTTGTATCGGTATCGGCATGGGCCAGTCCAAGGGATCGACCAGTTTTATTTCTCCAACCATGGAAATTACCCGGACAGGTGAAAAACACATCATTGATGGTGTAGAGATAGAGTTCCAGCTGACACCAGGCACTGAAGCTCCGTCTGAGATGAATTTCTGGCTTGCCCAGAAGAATGCTCTGTGGATGGCAGAAAACTGCACGGGTACGATGCACAACCTGTACACTTTGCGCGGTGCCCAGGTCCGTGATGGAAATGCATGGGCGGAGTACATTATGGAGTCTCTTTCTTTATATGGTGATCAGACAGAGGTCGTATTCCAAAGCCACAACTGGCCGCATTGGGGAAACGAGGCTATTCGGGAATATATGATAAATACTGCCGCTGCGTACAAGTTTATTAATGACCAAACTTTGCTGTATATCAATATGGGATACACGGAAACAGAGATTGCAAACATGATTCAGCTTCCGGAGGAACTTGAGAAAGTTTGGTATACACGTCAATATTATGGAACCGTTGCACATAATGCCAAGGCAGTGTATGAGAAGTATATGGGCTGGTACGATGCGAATCCGGTCCATCTTGCTGAGTTGACGCCTACGGATTATGCAACAAAACTGGTATCTTATCTCGGTGACACAGACGCTGTGTTGGCTATGGCAAAGGCTGACTATGATAAAGGCGAATATCAATGGGTGGCAGAGATAACTAACACGCTTGTCTATGCGGATCCCACAAACATCGAGGCTCGTTATCTTTGTGCAGATGCGCTGGAGCAGCTTGGTTATCAGGCTGAATCTGGTCCGTGGCGCAATGCTTATCTTAGCGCCGCTCAGGAATTGCGATTCGGCACCAATACTGATTTATCAACTCGTGGGAATAGCACTGGGGATACCATCAGCCATATGACACCGGAAATGATTTTGAATTATATCGGTATTCTGGTGGATACGGAGAAAATCCACGATCTGAGCTTTACTGCGAATATTATCCTTCCTGACGAAAATTATGTTATGCGCGTCAAGAACGGCATAGTTCTGTACCAGAAGAATTGTCTCGAAGATGACGCAGATGTGGTATGGACTACGAACCGACTTGGGTTGCTTTCCATCATACAGAAGAACCCGGACAACGTGGCGGCATTGGTTGCTCAGGATGGAAACGAAACTTATTTGACAAAGCTGATGGATGCTGTTGTTACTGTTTCGGATTATAAGTTCTTCAATATTATTGAGCCGTAAAGCAAAACATTAGCGTATCAATAACGGGCCAACAATCATCGACTATTGTTAAAGACAAGGAAAAAGAGAGTTATGGGAAGAAATTCAGGACGAGATGAGCGTGAAGCAATTCGCAGAAAAAACCAACTGATTAATGCGGGTTTTGAACTGTTTTCTGCAAATGGGATTGAGACAGTCAGTCTTAACGCGGTGGCAGAGAAGGCAGATGTAGGCATTGCAACTATGTATAATTATTTTCAAAATAAAATCAACTTTGTTATTGCGATCAGTACCCAAATATGGGGTGAAA
The DNA here is from genome assembly GCA_016293615.1 of Acetatifactor sp. Taxonomy (GTDB): domain Bacteria; phylum Bacillota; class Clostridia; order Lachnospirales; family Lachnospiraceae; genus Acetatifactor. Next base: position 4,627 of record JAEDDX010000087.1, on the reverse strand, counting down.
TGTGGGAAGAGACGCGAGAATCTTTTTCGGACGATTTGGTGAAAAAGAATGCATATGAACTTGTTGACTTCTATTGCAACAAAATAATAGATATCTACAATAAAAAGCCGGAACTTCTAAAGTTCAGTGCAAACTACAAGACTTTTCTTCATCGTGAAGGGGGTACGCAAGAGCAGTACAAGGGACAGATAGAAGCACTGGATTCTATCTGGCATTTATTTCAACTAAAGTATAATGAAGCGAAGCATAATAAGTGTATACGAACAGATATCCCGGAAGAAGAATTATTTTCATTGGTTACCGTGACGATGCTGTCTATGGCAGAACGCTATGCGCAGGGAATTGTTTGGGCTAACACGCAAAATAGTAATCATTGCAAGGAACTGATTCATTTGAAGGAAATGATTCTCGGTTGGGTTAAATCTTGAACCACTACCAAAAGGTTGAAGAAGGACTGCTGACACGATTATTAACAAAGAATACAAAGACTCTAACTATAAATTGAAATGAAAGGAATATTGATGAAAACAGAAAAAAGATCATTGGTAACTTGGAGCGTTTTTATTGCAACGTTGCTTATCTGTATTAATCTCAGTGCATGTTCTTCATCGACTGAAACAAATGAAAAATCAAGTTCTGCAACTAATGTGGAAGAGACTAACGATACTGTGGCACAGACGACAGAACCAGCAACGGCATCAAAGACGATTGGCAGCATGGATGAATTTAAGACCAATATGGAAAATAGTGATTATTATGTGCAGAAGGGTTCTTTCGCGGAACTTGATACTGTCGATTTGGCATCAAAAGGTAAGCTTTTGAGCTGCTTTGGCAACAATGCGGGTTCTGTTTATACAGTGCTTTACCTTCCACCGGCACCGGAACAAGACAATGCAAAGGGAAATCCGGAACGCGGATTGGATGATGAAATTCAAACACTGTACGATGATCCGTCAGTAGAGAATTATCCGGCAAATCCGTTTTTCTCGCCCGCGGGATGGCAGTATAAGCTTCGCGCGGATGAAGCACTGGTTCTTTATACGGAGCTTCCCCCAGAGTGCAAATATTATTCCTTTATAAACTACATCATGTTTACAGAGGAAAAGGAAGGAAAAAGCTATAAAAACGAGAAGGGGTATTTCCAGGTTGGTAATGAGGATGTTGGTTTCTATCATCCTATCTTTGGTTCCATTGGAACATCAGTTTCTGACGGAAGAGTAAACTGTGATGGCGACAGCGTATTTGGATCTAAAGCGATTATTGTAATTAGTGCAAATCAAACAGTAACGGAACAGGTAGTGGAACAGCTGAAATCGGCAGGCTATTCCGAAGGTATAATCAATGTGATGACGATTCCTGAGAATACCTACAGAATGGGATTGGAGAAGGGAAAAGATACATTCTGTATGATTGGCAGAATTTCGCAGCCAGCAGATCGTGAGGCGTATGAGAAATATATAGAAGAACTCTCTGAAAAATCCGTAGTATACCGTGTGACGCCAAAGACAGAAATGGCTTCGAATCCATACGAAAATGAGACTGTAATCCCAAGGGGAACCGGGGTTCATGAAGCAGCGTTGCTGGACAATGCAGAAGAGAATCTGGATACAATCCGTCAGGCAATCATCAATAAATACAGCGATGAATATGATTTTGAAGAACTTGGCGGTGAGATTGCCGTTCCTGAAGGCCTGACTGCCTATATGACAGATTTCAATGCGAAGGGTGACAATCGTGATACAAGCTATACCATGACACCTGAATTTCAGCTGAATTCAGACGAAGACTTTATTGTGGTTTATGGTGTGAACCATACAGCAACCGGAAAGGCACATTATTCGAATGCGGTGCTTTATGCAAAGCCCATGCTGAATGGTGTTTGCAGCGTATACGATTCGATGTATGCCGGAACTGCCAGAGAATTTCTGGGAGAAGACTGTAAGGAGGCAGACAGCTATTATGTTTATAAGATGGCAAGAACACAGATGGACGAGAATACAAAGATTATTGAATATTCTACCGGGAATGAAAAAGGAAAATTCTATGGTGTAGACAACAATAATAATTTGGTTCTTGCATTCCGCGCATATGTTGACCAAACAGGGGTAGGACCTTCTTATTACGAAATAATCTATGATAGAACGATCGTATTCCATAAAAAATAACAGAAATGCAAGCTATGAAAATATTGAGTAAAAAGCGAGGAGAATAAAACCATGAAAAAGGGAAAATCTATCTGCTGCGCAGCAGCTTTGGGAATGACCTTGGGAATATGCTTTTTCAATGGCAGCTTGCGGTAATGTGCAAAACGAAACTTCTCAAACTGTCGTTTCTGCGCTGCCTGTGAAAGCACTGAATCCCAAGCAGGTAGAGGAAAATCCCTATATAGCCAAAAGTGATGCGAATGTCCATCATGACGGCTATAACACGGATACTACTGACGCAGTATTACCCCTCGGGATTTATCCGGAGATTCATACGGCATATGAAACAGTCAATGGTATTGCATCCCTGGCAATTTTCTTTGATTCTTACGGCCATGCGGTAGTACCGATGCGTGGTGGCATTGCCATCCGGGATATCAATTCAAAACAAACAACAACTTTGGGATATTTTTCTCCAGCAGAACATGACGGCGGCGGGTATGCAATCCAAACTTCCTATTCTTTCATAGATTCGGATGATTGTATCGTTTGTCCTACCAGCAATAATCATGTTCTGATGCTGAAAGGCATAGACAGTAGCGGAAAGGTGCTTCCGGTATTTGAAAAAGTGTTAGATATCGATATCAAGGCTTTGGCAGAAGTAGCTCTGGGCAAAACTCTGGATTAAAATTTGTTGTCTATTATATTTGATTATGAAGGCAACCTGTGGTTTGTCACCGGTGGCTTTCGTATCTATCCGGATCGTGTGCAACAGGGTATGATGGGCTATATTACCTGCGATGCCATTCATGCAATCCTTGACGGCAGGGAAGTGAATCTGACAAAAGAGGTCTTCGTTTATGAACTGATGCCCGGCGAAGGTGCAGAAAATGGTATTGCTTCCTGCAAAGAGGGGGCGGTCATCCTCACAAATCAGAACTGCTATCTTCTCCATGCCGATAATGGAGTGAATGTAGTCTGGCAAACTCCTTATAAAAGTGCTGGTGCAAAATGCAGCGCAGAAGGAGACGATACTACAGGCGGTGGTCTTGCCTGGGGCAGCGGATGCTCCCCTTCATTAACCCCGAATCTTGTAATGATTACGGATAATCAGAATCCGGTAAATCTGCTTGCTTTAGATATCAAAACCGGCGACGTGGTTGCAACTATGCCTGTGCTCGATGAATTGCCGGAGGGAATGCAGGTATCCGTCGAAAATTCTGCTATTGTATATGATAATAGCGCAGGTACGGTAAGTACCATCGTATGCAACTGGTTTGGAGCAGGCAGTGCCGGTCTGGCAAAACCCGACAGTGACTCTTCTATTCAGAGTTATGACAACATCTATGATGCGAATTGGATCACCAAAGGTAACCGCATGATTCTGCCCGGTGTGGAACGGGTGGATACGATAAAAACTCAAAATGGCTATGAGATGAAGAGTATCTGGTGCAGAAATGATTTGCGGGATACTTCTATGATGAAGCTTTCCACCGCAACAGGCTATATATGGCTATGTACAGGATATCGACAGTGGTATGTGGCAGTATATCATTCTGGATTCTGAGACAGGACAGACAGTCTTTACTATGGATGTTTCTGAAAAATACGGATATAACAACATGGCTATCGGAATGTATGCAGGCAATAGCGGAAATGCTATGTACTGTCTAACCGGCTATATGGAACTGCTTAGATTGCAAGATCGATTTGTTTATCTGCCTGAAATGCCATATCGTAATGTCGATCTGGACAAGGCAAAACGAAATGTCTTGAGCCAGGATTCCTTCATTCAGAATGGAGGGCAGGGCAGTATTATTGGTTGGCTTAATACGGTTGCAGTCGAAAATGTGCATCCAAATACAACGGTTGCCATCCGCATGAATAACTTGAGCGGAAATGCCGAAGATCTGAAACTGTACGCCTACAGCGATGATGGGAAACTGGTGGAGGTTCCGAAGGAACAGTGGCATATTAAGAAAGAGAATGGAATAATTCCAACCACATTATCTGCCGATACGCTCTATGAGATTCATGTAGAGGTGGAAGATAATGGCTCGTATGATTTGAGTACCAAAGAAAAAGAAATCACGATTTCTGTAGTTCTTGGCAAATAAGGCCGCGTCAGCACTGCAAGTAAAACACAAGTCGTGAGCGATGGTCATCAGATGTCCGGTCATATTACGGATATGGCTAATAGCCATCAGGCATGGCTGTATGCGTTTGTTTGCACAGCAGTCTGGCAGGACATCTGATAACTGTATCGTACATTGGAACGTAACGGAGAGAAATGTTGATTCAAATGAAAAAGTATAATTATATTGATTTTGTAAAAACAATGGCAATGTTTTTGGTGATTGTAGCTCATTGTACCCTGTTTTTTAGTGGTAATGAATTTTGGCTTATAAAAGCAGAGCAGGAAAGCATGGTATTAAGATGGATCAGCAAATTTGTTGTGTTGTCAGTAGTTCCGATTTTTACTT
>JAEDDX010000086.1 GCA_016293615.1 Acetatifactor sp. | reverse complement strand
AATCGTGTTTTTTAGGCCTGCGTGTCTGTATCCGGACATGCAGGCCTTTTCATAGTATAGTAAACTTCGTTCCCGATACGATAAAAACGCTCCGCGAAGATGTGTACTCGCGCGAAATGAAATATGTCGCATTTGCGACCGCGCTCGGCGCGAGAGTTTCACAAGCGAAACTCTTTGCTCATGGGGACAAAAAACAGCGATTTTACAGGATACATCAGACATTTGTACATTATTGACAAAAAAGGATGAAATTATCTAAAAAAATCATACAAATAGGACTTGTTATTTTATGAATTTCTATGCTAGAATATCTTTCGTAGGAAAACAAGTGTCCTTGATAGAAATACATTCAAGCGAAAGAGAGTGCATATGAGCGAATCCGCAAAGTATTATGTGGTAACGAAAAAGGCAGTACCCGATGTGCTGCTGCGGGTTGTCGAAGCAAAGAGGCTTCTGGAGTCGGAGAAGGTTCTGACCATACAGGAAGCGGTTGATGCTGTCGGCATCAGCCGCAGTTCTTTTTATAAATATAAAGATGACATTTTTCAGTTCCATGACAATTCCCAGCAATCGACCTTCACACTGACCTTTCAGATGGACGATGAGCCGGGATTGTTGTCTGATGTATTGAAGATCATTGCAGCATATCGCGCAAATATCCTCACTATTCATCAGAGTATTCCCATCAACGGGGTAGCCTCCTTAAGCCTGAGCATTCAGGTGCTGCAGAATACGGGAGATATCTCCAACATGCTTGAAGAGATGGAACGGCAAAAGGGAGTGCATCATGTGAAGATTCTCGCAAGAGAATAGCACTGCGCTTGTTTCGGGCGCCGGTCGTCGCCAAATAGCATTCTTTACACGATAAAACTAGGAAAGGTTAGACAATTATGATTTATGTAGCAGTTCTTGGATACGGCACTGTAGGAAGCGGTGTGGTAGAAGTCATTGAAAACAATAATGCCGAGGTCAGTCTGAAGGCGGGAGAGGAGATGCATGTGAAATACATCTTGGATCTGCGCGATTTCCCGGGCGACCCCTATGAGCAGCTGGTCACACATGATTTTGACAGTATCTTAAACGATCCCGAGGTTTCCATTGTATGCGAGGTGATGGGAGGCGTCGGCACCGCTTATCAGTATACCCGTGCATGCCTGGAAGCAGGCAAGAGCGTGTGTACTTCCAACAAGGAGCTGGTTGCAAAGCACGGCGCGGAACTGATCGAGATTGCAAGAAATCATAACTGCAGTTACATGTTCGAGGCAAGTGTCGGAGGCGGCATCCCCATCATCCGTCCCCTGAACAAGGCACTGACTCCTGAAAGAATAGAGAAGATTTCCGCTATTTTGAACGGAACCACCAATTATATCCTGACGAAGATGGAGCAGGAGGGCGCTGACTACGAGGAGACCTTAAAGCAGGCGCAGGCGCTCGGCTATGCGGAGCGCAATCCCGAGGCGGATGTGGAGGGACATGATACCTGCAGAAAGATCGCAATTCTTTCCTCCCTGATGGTTGGGAAAAATGTGGATTCCGAGAAGATCTATACCGAGGGCATCACGAAGATCACCGCTGCGGATTTTGCACTGGCAAAGGCAGCTGACATGACGATCAAGCTGGTTGCGACCAGCAATTATCTGGAGAACGGCACACTGCTTGCGTATGTATCTCCCATGATACTTGCCAAGGAGGCACCCTTAGCTTCCGTCAACGATGTGTTTAACGGAGTTCTGATCACCGGCAATATGTTGGGCGATGTCATGTTTTACGGAAGAGGAGCAGGCAAGCTTCCCACCGCAAGCGCCGTGGTTTCCGATGTCATCGACTGTGCGAGACATGTGGGCAGAACCTCCATCGTCTGCATTTGGGACAAGGAAGAGATGCAGCTTGCAGATCTTTCCGAGACAGAGAAAGTATTCTTCCTGCGCGCGGCCCTGTCGGCAAAGGATGAAATCGTGAATGCCTTCCCCGGCGGAAAGCTCATCGAACTTGAGGGAGCTGAGGAGTTCGGGTATTTCACGACCTGCATGAAAGAGAAAGAGTTCGATGCGAAGGCAATTGTACTTGGCGATAAGATACACAACCGTATCCGTGTAGCCTGAAAAAGAATACAATATAAGTAGAAAAAGAGTGAGGACGAAAAGATGGCAAAGGTAGTAAAGTTTGGCGGAAGCTCTCTTGCGAGCGCAGAGCAGTTTGTAAAGGTCGGCAACATCATCAAGGCGGACAAGGCGAGGAAGTATGTGGTTCCTTCTGCTCCCGGCAAGCGTTATTCGGATGATATTAAGGTGACTGACATGCTGTATGCATGTTATGCACTGGCGGAAGAAGGTAAGGATTTCTCCGGCAAACTGGCAGAGATCAAGGCGAGATACCAGGAGATCATCGACGGACTGAAGCTTGACTTGAGCCTGGAGGGCGAGTTCAAGATCATCGAGAAGAGCTTCAAGGAGAAGGCAGGCAAAAACTACGCGGCTTCCCGCGGCGAGTTCTTAAACGGCATCATTATGGCTGCCTATATCGGCTACACCTTTATCGATGCGGCTGAGGTCATTTTCTTTGACGAGAAGGGTCTGCTGGACGAGGAGAAGACTGACAGGATGCTCGGTGAGAGACTGGCACAGTGCGATTGCGCGGTCGTTCCCGGCTTCTATGGATCAACCCCCGACGGAAAGGTGAAGACCTTCTCAAGAGGCGGTTCCGATATCACCGGTTCCATTGTGGCAAAGGCGGCAAAGGTTGATGTCTACGAGAACTGGACGGATGTATCCGGTATCCTGATTGCAGATCCCAGAATCATTAAGAACCCCGAACCCATCGAGGTCGTTACTTATAAGGAGCTCAGAGAGCTTGCATACATGGGCTTTAATGTATTGCACGAGGATGCAATCTTCCCGGTTCGCAAGCAGGGAATTCCCATCAATATCAAGAATACCAACAAGCCTGAGGACAACGGCACCTGGATCGTGGGAAGCACCTGCCAGAAGTCAAAGTATACCGTAACCGGTATCGCCGGCAAGAAAGGCTTCTGCTGTGTGAATATTGAGAAAGATATGATGAACTCCGAGATCGGCTTCGGCAGAAAGGTTTTGCAGGCCTTTGAGGAGAACGGTATCTCCTTCGAGCATGTTCCCTCCGGAATTGATACATTGACCGTATTCGTGCACCAGGATGAGTTCATGCACAAGGAGCAGAAGGTGGTTGCGGGACTTCACAGACTGGCAAAGCCCGATTCCATTGAGATTGAGTCCGATCTTGCTCTGATCGCAGTCGTAGGCCGCGGCATGAAGAATGAGAGCGGTACTGCAGGAAGAATCTTCTCCGCACTGGCTCACGCAAGAGTCAATGTCCGCATGATTGACCAGGGCTCCTCCGAGCAGAATATCATCATCGGTGTGGCAAACGAAGACTTTGAGACAGCCATCAAGGCAATCTACGATATTTTTGTCCTGACCAGGCTGTAATCCGTTGTTTGCTGTTGACTTTTGTCGGGAACTCAAATATAATGAACGCATCAGCTTCCGTCGAGATACGGTTTTGGACGTACAAAAGATGAGCTGATGTCAAAGATAACGGATACTGAATGCGGACACCGGAGACGGTGCCGGACGTCAGACACAAAAGATGAAATGGAAGTTGTGAAAGGAAACGGAGTTATCTTCGTTTCCTTTTATTCTCTGTAGATTTGCGCACGGCAGATCTGCACGGACCGGAAAAACGGGCAGATGCAAAGGAAACAATGGTCTGCATCGGGAAGGCACCAGCCTGTATGGCCAAAGAGATATAGGGGGAACAGTATGGACGAGAAGCAGTTGGAGCAGGAAAACAAGCGGGAGCTTAGACGAAAGAGGAGAATCAGAAATCAGACCATCGCTTATGCGGTTCTGATCGTTTTGGTGATCCTGTTAGCGGTCGGCTCAGTTGCGGCTGTAAAGCTTTATACCGAAAGAGGTCCGAAGGAAACTGCACAGGAGCAGCAAAGCAGCGAATCTGTGACGGAAGAGAAACCGGCAGACCAACAGGAGAACTCCCAGGAGACCCTTCCCGCCGAAGAGTCGTCGGAGGAGTCACAGGAGGTCATCGAAGAGCGCACCGACCTGAATGAAAAACTGGAGGAGCTGGTGGCGGCGCAGATACAGGGCATGACGCTGGAGGATAAGGTTGCCGGCTTATTTATTGTCACCCCTGAGTCCATCACGGGCGTGTCCGCGGCAGTCAAGGCCGGGGACGGTACCAAAACGGCACTGGAGAAGTACGCTGTCGGCGGTCTGATCTATTTCTCCAAGAATATCAAAAACCAAAACCAGTTTCAGGAGATGGTCGAAAAGACGAAGAGCTATGCAAAATATCCTCTGTTCCTTGCCGTGGACGAAGAGGGCGGCAGTGTCTCGAGACTCGGTGGCGCAGGTCTCGGTACGAAGGTGGAAGACGCGATGACGGTTGGACAAAGCGGAGACTTTGACTATGCACTGCAGACCGGTGTGTCGCTTGGTACCAATCTGGTCAATATGGGACTGAACCTGGATTTTGCACCCGTGGCCGATATCGTGACGGAGCAGGATAGTGTAATCGGAAACAGATCCTATGGCAGTGACCCTCAGAAGGTGGGAGAACTGGTGTCTGCGGTGGCACAGGGAATACAGAGCGTCGGTGTCGGCAGCTGTGTAAAGCATTTCCCCGGAATGGGCAGCACGAAGCAGGATCCTCATAAAGGGATTTCTACGACAGACAGAACCGAGGAACAGTTCCGCGCAGAGGAGTTCGTCGCGTTCCGGACGGCAGTGGATTCCGGCGTTACGATGATTATGATCAGCAATATGGCGGCACCCGGACTGACCGGCAACAACGAACCCTGCGTCTTCTCACAGAAGGTGGTTACCGATATCCTTCGAAACGAGATGGGATATGACGGTATCATTATTACGGATGCCATGAATATGGCGGCAGTTTCGCAGTATTACGCTGCAGACGAGGCTGCAATTATGGCGCTTAAGGCAGGCTGTGACATGATTCTGATGCCTGAGGATTATGAGAAGGCTTGCAAGGGCGTGCTTGAGCAGATTCAGAACGGCACACTCTCCGAGGAGAGAATCAATGATGCTCTGAGCAGAATTTACCGGGTAAAGCTTGCAAATATGGTACAGTAGGTAGTATAGTATTTATATTCGATTCCTTTCTCTGAATTGTGAACCGGCAAGACCGCAGGTCTTTGGTGCAGGAACACCATTCCGAGAAGGAAGGATTCTTTTCACTATGGAGGATAAAAATATGGGTTTCATTGTAGCGCTTATCGTAGGCGGTGTTTCCGGTTGGCTTGCCGGAATCATCATGAAGACAAAGAAAAAGTCTGTCATTCGTAACATTATTCTCGGATTGCTCGGCGGCTTTGTGGGCGGCCTGATCGGTAACCTCATCGGCATCGGTGCTACCGGTCTGATTGGTTCCGTCATCATCTCCGTTCTTGGCGCATGCCTGCTGATCTGGATCTGCAAGAAGCTGAAGCTTTGATCCGTGAAATAACTGAATACAGAGTGCATAGCGGTTTTAAACCATAAAATACCGACCTCCGATCGTCAGACTTTTTGGTCAGACTTTTGGGGGTCGGTATATTTTTGACATATCAGAGGGATTTTTGGGATAATCCGACTTGTTAAAGGTTCTTTGCGTGGGGACCAAGATTAGGACCTTTCATGAATGGCCGGGTTGAGTGTATGGGACAGGGTCCTACTTATCAATATTGGAAACCGGAAACCAAAGAGTAATTCGGAACAGATCCTGCACCCTTTCAATATCTACTTGTCCGCACATCTGTTCCATCATCTTTTTCATGTTTTGCATGCCAATCCGTGTTCCCTGTACTTCATCCATGGATTCTCTGATTCGATTGCCAAGCTGTATTCCAAAATAGTCTTTGGACAGGAGGGAGGAGAGCGTAACCGGGTAATTCTTGTCAGCGTATTTCTCGATATTGGAGATTAGGTTATTAAAAATCCGGCCCATAAAATCCGAATCGATTCTTATGTTTATGTCAAACCATTTTAGACTGTTGCTATCAACCTGAAATCCGGACACTTCAAGCTGGGAACATAGATCGGAAAGGAAATCCCCCAATGCATAGTAGGCACTAACGGAAGTCTCCAAAATACAAGTTTTTTCATCATTGGAAAGGAAGTGGTCAAAAAGCTTGTCGGAGAGTTCGCGTATCTGATTTGTCTTGCCGATGGCTTTGCTTAGGTATTCGTCCATTGCTTTTGGATTTCCCAGATTCCGTTTCCCGAGCTCCAAGTATCCGAGCAGTCCGCTCAACGGAGTGCGCAGGTCGTGAGCCATGCCGAGTACCAGAGTTTCCTGCTCTTTTTTTCGAACCTTTTCATTCCGTTTGCTTTCCAATAGAGCATCCCGCATGTGGTTCAGCGCGCCGGCCAAATTCCTTAATTCATCATTTCCGTTTTCCGTAAACTCTTTTTCAAGATTTGCCTGTTGTTCTGTTATTTCACTCTGCAGCTGCAGTACATAATGAATCCGCCGGCTAAAAGAGAAAGAGAAAAACAAGGCCCAGGCCAGTGCACTGATTCCGGCCGCCGCAACGGTGGCAATTTGATAATAGCTTCTTTGGAAGTTCTTGTGAATATATACATCCGCAGGACCGTCTGCAAATGTGACCTCATAAAAGAATTTCCAAGTCTTGTGTAATTGGAGGGCATCCGTCTCGGAAAACGGGGCATTTCCCATATAGGAATTGTCGAACAATAAAACGCGTTCGCGCGAAACGGAAAAAATGGTAATATTGTTCTGTTCCGTCCATCGGCGTAAGGCAGCAAAATCGGTGGCTGCTATGTTCCGCTCAGAGACATATGCCTGAAGGGAATCGACATACTTCTTTTCCTGATCTATGATAAAGGTTGAATTAAAGAAATAGTCGTCCAGGAGCACTTTGAAAAGAAAAATCAGTACAAAGAACAATCCGATGGCAATTGACATGCCCGTAAAAAAACGAATGGAAAGTTTTGTTTTTAAGGATACAAATTTCTTTTTATTGTCCAAAACGGTATCCTTTCCCCCAGACCGTCAGCACATATCTTGGTGCCTGAGGGATGGGCTCTATTTTTGTCCTTAGGTTTCGGATGTGAACCATGACGGAATTGGAGTAGCTGCTCGAAAAGTCCTCATTCCAAATGCTTTCATAAATATTTTGCACGCTGAAAACCTTATTGGGATACTTCATTAATAGCAGCAGGATTTCATATTCCGTTTCGGTCAGGTCAGCTTCCTTATCACCAACATAAACCTTATTATAGGAACGGTTCACTCGTAGTTCACCGAAAGAAATCCAGTCCTCATCCTTGCCTGGAGGCATTGCATTAGAATTATACATACCATTTCTGCGCAAAAGGGCGTTTACCCGGGCGATAAGCTCTGAAAAAGAAAACGGTTTGACAAGATAATCATCCCCTCCGGCGTTTAAGCCGAGAATCTTATCATTGTCGCGCGACTTGGCTGTCAGAAAAAGAATCGGCACATAGGAAAAGCGCCTGATTTCCAAACAAGTCTCGTATCCGGACTTGCCGGGCATCATGACATCAAGAATGATCAGGTCGGTATGCGGGGTTACTTTTTTTATGCCCTCAAATCCGTCAGCTGCTTCCGAAACGAGAAAGCCTTCTCCCTCCAAAAGGATTCGAACCGTTTCCCGTATGTCTGCGTCATCTTCAATAATCAATATTTCTTTTTTCTCTTGTTTGAAGTCCATGCCGTCTCCTTCCTTTTGAGGCTCTTTTCTTTTTGCCTGTCTTTCGATTATCATATCATATTTTTGTGGAAATTTGTTCAAATTAAGAAATCTTAAGCAATCTTCATCAAATAGTTCAGATATTCATGCTAATATCTATTTATATAAAAATCAGAGAAATGATATAATGACAGATATCATTATAATCAAGATGACATAACAAGTGAGGTTGGTGTATGAAATCAGGCAGAAAGGTATTTCTCGTT
>JAEDDX010000085.1 GCA_016293615.1 Acetatifactor sp. | reverse complement strand
AACAAAGAACCGGGTGCCTGCCGACACCCGGTTCAATTATTTCATGCTTTATTTCAACTCGCCCCAGATTCTCTGGTTCAGTTCCTGATCCTTCTTTTCCACGAGATCCAGAACAGCCTTAGCCTTTTCCTGCATCTCGATAGCCTGTTTCTCGTCATTCACAAGGAACTCGAGGTTGCTGGAGAGGATATCAATGTTGTTCTTGAACTCATCGATCAATTCAGAAGTCTTCAGCTTCGCAACATCACAAATCTCGGCAACATAAGCATCGTACATGCGCTTGGTGGTAGCAGCGAACATTGCTTCGATATCGTTCTTGTAGGACTTCTTGTCGTTGGTAGAGAAGATGAAGATTGCTTTCTGCTTGTTGATATATTCATCCATTCTCAGAGCCTTCAGGGAAGAAGGAGGGATCTGGGTATCGGATACATTGGCGATACGCCTTACCAGATCTTCTTCAATGCCCTTATAACCGTTGATGGTCTTGACAATGCGGCCTCTTAAGTCTTCGATCTGCTGCTTGAGGATGGCTTCACGGACTGATTTATAGAACTCATCGATCTCCATCAGGAAACGGTTCAGTTCCTTGCGGATCAGGTTGTTCTTCTCCTCGAATACCTCAGGACGAACAGCAATCCACTTCATCTTATCGGCGATCTTGGAAGCCTGTGCCTTACGGCTTTCGATAATCTGGCTCAAGGTCTCGATCTCAGAGAACTGAGAGTGCAGATTCTCGGGTGTGAGAGTGATGAAGTAGCTTTCATAAGCCTTATCAATGTCAGTGACCATGGTAGTCTTCATAATCTGGATATTATGGGAAATCTCTTCCTTGGAGAGTCTGGCCTGCGTTTCAATCGCCTGATAGTCATCGCGGATGAAGTTGACAACACTGGAGATACTGTCATACAGGCCCTTGGCCTTAACTGCCAGGGCGTATTTCTGACCATACTTGATGATCTCGCGCTCGATGGCATACATACCGGAGTTGACATATACTCTGTGCAGGATGGGGAAGAGACTGTTGTCCTGCGGCTCGTCACATTTCTTCAGCTCATCCATACAAGCCTGCAGAAGCTGCTTGGTATCGTTGTCTGCATTGGCCATCTTATTGAGCTTGAAATACATACCGGTCTCAATGTCGGAAACCTCGCCGCTTTGAAGCAGAGGATCGACAACCGGAGTGTTGTTGATTTCGTTGCGGTGGTTTGCAAGCCACAGACGCTCATCCTCGGTATCCACATTGTTCTGAATCGCCTTGGCAATATACGCCGCCTTCGCGGAGACGAAGAACAGACGCTCCGTCGCGAGGTCGATGTATTCCGCTTCCTCGTTGTAGATCTTATCGGTTTCTTTCAGGGAGATGCCGACCTTTTTATCCTTCAGATTCATCAGATCAGTCAGGCTTCTGGTGTCGGCCTGGTTGATGATGTGGAGGGAACGGGTCAGGTCGATATGTACCTGATTCTTTGTCTCGGCGCCCTCACGGGAGGACTTGATGATCTTATACAGGGTCGAATTACCTGTACCTTCCATCTTGGTAGGCTCGTAAATCACGACCAGGATAGAGTTGGTCTGCTGCGCAAGTGCCTTCTGCAGTACAAGAAGGTGCTCGTTGGAGTTACTGTCGGTACCGGGGGTATCGTAGAAGGTGAAGCTGATGTTCGGGTCAAGCTCTATCGGGAAGTTGACTTCAATGATACCTTCGATGTATTCAAAGCTCGTGTCAGTCGGGGCATTGGGAAGCTCATTGATTGCCTTCAGCAACTGATACAGCTGCTCATGCTGCTGCAGATGGAAGACGAGGGCATTGTTGATCTCGTTCTGCATCTGGCGTTTGATATGCTCGCAGGGACTGCTGGAAGAGAAGACGAACTGCTTCTTATCCTCATTCCATACGATACTAACACGAATCGGCTCACGACCTGATTTATTCGCGATGGTAAAGGAGACGGACGGGTTGGGATTGCTCTGAATCCGGAACATCTTCGCGGTCTCGGAATTGATGCTCTCGGGCAGAATCCGCTTACCGATCAGAGTGTTGATAAAGGTGGATTTTCCGGAGCTGTAGGTGCCGACCAGACACAGATTAATATCGTTCGCGTTCAACTGCTCACGCTTTTTCTCGAATTCCTTCCTGCGCTCCAAAAAAGAGGAACGAATCTCTGAATTCTGCAGCTCAGAATCAAAGACACGAAGCGTATCCTCGCAGAAGTTATTAATGCGGTCAAAAATCTCGGTCACAGCCGGAAGCTCAATGAAATTGGCGATGGTGAAACGATCCTCGCCGACAGACTTGTTGTATTCCTCAACCTTCTCGCAGAAGTCTTCGTAGTCGATCTTGGTGCCCTTGAACACGAGGCTGATCTTCTCTCTGGAGAACTGCTCCCAGATATCGTTGAAGAATTGATTTCCCTGATTCTGCAGAAGAAACTCACCGTGCTCCGGAGAGTAGGGGAGCAGGTTGGTGCACATGGAATAGGGTACATCCAAAAACTCTCCCTTAACCTTCGCAAGGAATCGAATCTCCTTCTTGACAGGGTGGTACATAATCATTAATTCTTTCACGTTAAAACCTCCCCAAATTATTGGTTCTATTTTTCGTAATATAGAAATTACCCCAATAATATTATAATAAGTCTTGCGCCAAATGTCAAAATATAAGTAGGTAAAAACCCAAATTTTTGTAATTTTTTTGTGTGGAGTAACAAGATGTTGTGGTTATTAAAATACAGGACGAATAACTCAGCTCATGGTGGTTTGCCTGTCATCAAGGGGATTTTTATTGCTTTTTTGGATTGAATATTATATTATTAGTTTATTAGAGGGGGTATTGTATTATGAAGTACGAATTGTCAATTGTAATACCGACATACAATGAGAAGGATAATATTGAAAAATTGGTGCAGGAAATTGAAAGGGCGTTGTCAGGCATAGCATATGAGATTGTCTTTGTGGATGACAGCAAGGACGATACACCAATAGTAATTCAGGCTATGCAGGACAAATATCCGTATATCAGTCTGTATCATCGCGAGAATGAAAAAGGGCTTGCGACAGCTGTTTTGTTGGGATTCTCCAAAGCACAGGGAAAGTATCTGGCTGTTATGGATGCCGATTTGCAGCACCCGCCGATGATTTTGAGGTCTATGTACGCCGTGGTGAAGACGCAGAATGCGGATTTTTGTATACCGAGCCGTTTTATCTTCGATGGAAGTGACGGCGGACTGAATCTGTACCGAAAGATCGTTTCCGGCACTGCGCGTTATATGGGAAAAATAATGTTGAGTTCCTTAAGAAAAATATCGGATCCTACAAGTGGTTTGTTTATGTTTAAAAAATCAGTAATAGAAGATGCGGATTTAAGACCTGTTGGATGGAAGATAATGGTGGAAGTTCTTGCTATGGCTGATTACCATACAGTTTATGAAATACCTTATAGATTCTCCCCCAGAAATGCAGGAGAATCAAAATTAAGTACAAAGGTTACCTTGGAGTATATCAGGCAGTTGTTTGGCCTGATCAGAAGAGAAACGAAGAAACAAATAAAGGTAATCAGATTTCCACAGGAAGAGGTGGATACCTTGCTGAATCATTATGAATGATGGGGTGTTTAAATGGCTTCTTTTTCGAAAAACATAGGTAAAATCGTGCTCTTCTTTCTCTTTAGCACATTGATTATGACAATTTGTTCGCAAAACTCTTTCTTGTACCCTTTTAATACAGAACCTGATGTCAGTTGTTTTTATACAACGGGTAAGAGTATACTTCATGGAAAAGTATTGTATAGAGATATTTATGAACACAAAGGATTATATTTATATTTCCTATATATGCTTGCATATCTGGTTGACAATAATGGTTATCTGGGCGTCTATCTGTTAGAGATAATCTCCAGTACGATTTTTATGTATTTTTCATATAAATCTTTGCTTGTGTTGTCGTGCGAAGAGCGAGCAGGTGAGAAAATAGCAATTATTTCAGGGGTATGTATTTGTATTTGCGGTTCTTTTCAAGAGGGTGGTTTCGCTGAGGAATTCTTTATTCCGATTATTTCTATTATTGTATATTTAACAATATCCTATTTTAACTGTATATATCCAAAAGATATCCCTTTCCTGTATGTTTTTGTGATCGGTATGTTGTCAGCCTCTCTATTTTGGGCAAAATACACTTCATTAGGGTTGGTTCTGGGACTGGTGTTGTATTTGATATGGCTGTACATTGTGGAAAAGAAAGTGATACGTCTGTTAATATGTGTAGCTGAGTTTCTTGTTGGATTCTTTGTTGGCTCGATTCCGTTGATTGCTTATTTCTCAATCAATAACGCGTGGAAAGATTTATTCGAAGTATACTTTTATAATCTATTATTCGTTTATGGTAAATACAACAGCGATAAGTCCGGTATAGCAATGTGTATTGATAGATTACTGAAAGGTAACGGAGCAGAGATTTTGTTAGTTGAATCTGCCGTAGTTGTTACTTTTTTCTTTTTGTTTTATATTGTAAAAGCTGGATTTGCTAAAAAACATGTGAACCAAAGTATTTCGGCTATGTTTTGGGGAAGCATTTTGATATTGGCATATGGTATTCTATATAAGAATTGTTATCAGGTTCTGGTAATGTTTCCTTTTTACCCTATTGCACTATTCATGATATATGACAGAATAGAACATGGAAATATTGAGAAGAATTGTGAAAAATGGAACGAGATAGATCAATTTGTCAAAAAGAACAGTTCCGTTATTCTTACATGCTTGGGAGGAGTACCGATTCTCTTATACCTAATCAAAGTCTACTCTCCTGTAATGTTTGTTTTTCTTTGTTTGTTATATGCAAGAATCATATATAAGGGAGTTGGAATGTTGGAACGGTATCTGTCAAGAAAAACCAGTGCATCCGGGATTGGACTGGTAAAATATATATGTCTGCTCCTGGTATATATTATATATGTTTATGTCGATTTATACTTTAGTTTATTCGGTACATATCGATACATTTTAACAGACCATAGTCAATTGGGCAACGCATTTCTTTGTGCTTTGATGCTTGTATTATTTGCTTTTGCATCGACTGATTTGAGCAGAAACAGAAGTGCAGTTTCAAAAAGCATAATGAGTGTAAAAGACCGATTTTGTATCGCTATAACTCAGAAAAAGCACTATGGGTTTCTGTGCATTGTTGTATTGTTGATCAGTCTGCTGGGAGGGAATAGTATTTCATATGCATTGTGGAGCCTTGAGGATACCCCCCAGTACAAGATTATGACATATATTCAAGATAAAGGCATCAACAACCCTTCAGTCATTTGTTATACAAGTTGTGATACCGGAGTATATACTTTACTTGAAGTCGATCCTCAGGTAAAATATTTTGGCTGGTACAATATTGAGTTTGATGAATTGATGGAAACTCGAGCATCTTATATTGAAAACGAAGAAGTGGATTATGTGATAGTCACGAATAGTGAGAAGATCGATTCCAATCTGCTGTCCCACTACAGACTGATTATGTCAGTCCCCCAGTATCAGGGTAACGGTACATCCTATATTATGAGCCTGTTTGAAAGAAAGTCATTGAGTGAATGATTGACTAAAATCTTTAATAACGATGAAAGTGCGAATTTTATAGTATAGATTCCATATGTGAAGTAGTAAGTATCAGCAGAAATGAATTCTTTTTTAGAGAGTGAGAGAATAGATTTGAATACCATATGTTTTCAAATAATTTCCTCCGCCGACCTTGTCTTAGTCGGCCTTGGCGAGGAGATGAATGACCACAAGCGAATCATGGCGATGCCGGAATACGGGCGCGGGAAACAGTTCCTGGAGGAGAACGGGCTTTTGTATCTGCTGCCTGCCTGGAATGAGTTCTGCTCAGGGAAGCTTCCTGATATTGTCACGCCCGCTCTGGAGAAGCTCAGCAGGCTGATCGCGGATAAGAATAGTTTTGTCCTTTCCACGGCGACAGACGGGCGCATTGCGCAGAATCCATGGAAGCATGACCGTCTCGTGATGCCCTGCGGGCAGACTTCTTTGAAACAGTGTGCCGAGATGTGCTTGGAAAAAGAGGCAGAGCAGGCAGGAGCCGAAGCACAGCCTATAGAAGCGCCGGGGCATGCGAAGGAGCAGGGAGAGGGGAAGCATTCGATCGTCTCCGTAACGGAAGGAGACAGGGCGGCATTGCGTTCTTTTTTTGAAGCGCTCTTTTGCGGAGAGGCTAAGGTGCCCGAAACGCCGCTCCTTGGCAGTTGCCCGGATTGCGGTGCGCCGTATGTGCTGAATACGGTCTGTGCGGATTCTTACAATGAAGCCTCATATCTGGACAAGTGGAGCCTTTACAGGCGCTGGCTGCAGGGTACGATCAACAGGAAGGTGGTCTTACTTGAGCTGGGCGTCGGGCTGGAGTTTCCGTCCGTCATCCGCTGGCCGTTTGAGAAGATCGCTTTTTATAATCAGAAGGCGACGCTCATCCGCGTCCATGAGAAGCTGTACCAGCTTCCGGAGGATCTAAGCGGCAGGGGAATCAGTGTGGCGCTGGATGCGCTTAGTTGGCTTGGCGACCTGCCGTAAGTCGTTTGGCGCAGGAAAGGGTTGACGGATTCGGCTTTCATCGGTAAGATGACCTAAAGAATACATACAGCGAAGGTGATGAAAATGATCGCAATAATCGATTATGATGCAGGAAATATTAAGAGCGTGGAGAAGGCGCTGGCTTTTCTGGGAGAGGAAGCAGTGGTGACCAGGGACTTTGAGACGATTCTGAAGGCTGACGGGGTGATTCTGCCGGGCGTCGGCGCTTTTGGAGATGCCATGGGGAAGCTTCATGCCTATGGTCTGGTGGATGTGATTCATCAGGTCGCCTCCAAGGGAACGCCTTTCTTAGGCATCTGTCTGGGATTGCAGCTTTTGTTTGAAAGCAGTGAGGAGAGCCCCGGCGTGGAAGGTTTGGGACTTCTTGAGGGCAAAATCGTCAGGATTCCCGCTGCGTGCGGTTTGAAGGTGCCACATATGGGCTGGAACAATCTGCAGTTTCCGAACCGCGGAAGGCTGTTTGAGGGAGTGGCAGAGAACGCCTATGTTTACTTCGTACATTCTTACTATCTGCAGGCGCAGGACCCTGCGATCGTGACGGCGACGACCGAGTATGGCGTGACCGTACAGGCTTCGGTCGAGAAGGACAATGTGTTTGCCTGTCAGTTTCATCCGGAGAAAAGTTCGGATGTCGGTATGCAGATTTTGAAAAACTTCATTGCTTTGACCAAATGAGTCATTGCCGCAGGTATGGGGCAGGGACCGATACCGGAAAGGATAGACGATGCACACGAAGAGAGTGATTCCCTGTCTGGACGTGAAGGACGGACGAGTGGTAAAAGGGATTAATTTTGTGAATTTGAAGGATGCGGGAGACCCTGCGGAGGTAGCGGCGGCCTATGACAAAGCCGGTGCCGACGAGGTCGTGTTCCTGGATATCAACGCTTCCGCGGATAATAGAGATACGCAGCTTGAGTGGGTGAGGGAGGTTGCAAGCAAGGTATTCATTCCTTTCACCGTCGGCGGCGGTATCCGCACTGTGGACGATTTCAAGGCAATTCTGCGCGAGGGCGCGGACAAGATCAGCATTAACTCTGCCGCCATCATGAATCCGCAGCTGATCGCGGATGCGGCTGAGAAGTTCGGCAGTCAGTGCGTGGTGGTCGCAATTGATGCAAAGCGCAGAGAGGACGGCAGCGGCTGGAATATTTATAAGAACGGCGGTCGTGTCGATATGGGCATCGATGCCGTGGAATGGGCGAAGAAGGCGGAGAGTCTCGGCGCGGGTGAGATCTTATTGACCAGCATGGACGGCGACGGTACGAAGGCCGGATATGATATTGAGCTCACAAAAGCGGTAGCGGAGGCAGTCAGCATTCCGGTCATCGCGTCCGGCGGCGCGGGCACGCTGGAGCACTTTTATGAGGCGGTAGCGGATGGCAAGGCGGAAGCGGTTCTCGCGGCGTCTTTGTTCCACTATAAGGAACTGGAGATCAGGGAGGTCAAGGAGTACCTTCGCGATAAGGGAGTCAGCGTCAGAGTATGAGTATGATTACGAATGATTGGCTGTCGGAATTGAAGCCTGAATTTTCGAAGCCTTATTATAAAAAGCTGTATGAGTTCGTGTCCGAGGAATATCGCACGGCGCAGGTATTTCCGCCTGCGGATGATATTTTCGAGGCGTTTCATCTGACACCCTTAAGTGAGGTGAAGGTAGTCATCCTCGGGCAGGACCCGTACCACAATGTCGGTCAGGCGCACGGTCTGTGTTTTTCGGTCAAGCCGGAGGTGGAGATTCCGCCTTCTCTGGTCAATATTTACAAGGAGCTTCACGATGATCTGGGATGTGCGATTCCGAACAACGGGTATCTGGTGAAATGGGCGAAGCAGGGCGTTCTGATGCTCAATACGGTCCTGACGGTGCGCGCGCATATGGCCAATTCCCACCGTATGAAAGGTTGGGAGGAGTTCACCGATGCGGCGATTCGTGCATTGGATGGGCAGGACAGGCCGATTGTGTTCATCCTCTGGGGCAGTCCGGCGCAGGCGAAGGCGCAGATGCTTCACAACCCGAAGCATTTGATCCTGAAGGCACCGCATCCGAGCCCTTTGTCCGCATACAGGGGATTCTTCGGCAGCAAACCCTTCAGCAAGACCAATCAGTTCCTGACAGAGCATGGGGTGGA
>JAEDDX010000084.1 GCA_016293615.1 Acetatifactor sp. | reverse complement strand
GAAACGGTCGTTCTGCTGCGCAGGGAATAGGTATTACAGAGTGCCCGGGATCGGAAGATGCAGTTTTTCCGGTACCGGCGATAAAATACAAGAGAATGTGAAGTACAAATGAGGGGGATGCCGGGATGGACAAAAAGGACGCACTGGTGATCAATGATGACTTAGAGAAGGTCATAGTGGATTTTATGAAGTATAGCATTCAGCTTCTGATTGAGGATGGGGATGTCTATTCTTTTTTTGAACAGGAGAAGATGAATATCTCCGGTGTGACAGGATGCTCCGGGCTTCATAAACTGATCACGGAGTATAATGAAAAGCTAAGAGATGATGCCCTTTCAGAGGAGGAAGCCGACGCCTATAAGAGAAACATCCATGAGGAACTGGACAGCAAGCTGCGGGATATTTCTTTCCTGACCAATGTTGCCGAGAGACTTCTTGACAAATTTAAGGACAATGTCGAAGCGAAGAGAAAACCGCTGACTGACAGAAACGGTTCGTTAAAGCATGCGCTGAAGAAAGTCAACGAGCTGGATGAGAGCAAGTCGGTTACGACTGAGAATTATGAGGAATATCATAAGAAGCAGAATGCGGTAAGCCCGATACTGACATCTTTTGATATCTGCCCTATTTTTGATGAGAACAGCACATTTGAGGATGTGTGGGCGAAGGAGTATCTGGTGTCAAAGCTGGAGGCTTTGATTCAGGAAAGTGACCATGATATTAAGGAATTCAACAGTCAATACAAAACCGCCGAGTTTGTAAAGAACTCTGTGGATGAACTGAAGAAGGCCATCAAGACTGATATCACAGAGTATCGCAACAGTGATAAGCACAATCAGAATGATGATAAGCAGTATCATATGGATGTGCGCAGCAGGGTGAAAGCCTTCATGCAGCATATCAGGAAGTGGCGCAATGTATATGACTTCAAGAAGCAGGTCGTAAAAATTGACGATTTTATCAAAAGAGCCGACCTTCTGTACCGCAAATTTGATGTCAATGCAGATACGGTGATTACGCTTGGCGGTCATGAATGCAGAAACATTAACGAACTGATTCAGACGATGGCCGAAAACTGGAATCTGGGCATTGAACTGCTCAAGGCGAATCAATCCGTGCAGGATCTGATCAAGAAGGAAAGTGAAGTACTGCTGCCTACCTATGAGCTGCTTCAGGGGATTATCGGCGCCGTAAAGGAGCAGGAGCAGAGCAGCAGAATTGATGAGATCGTCGGTGCGAAACGAAGAAGAGAGGATGCCGTACAGTTTGATACTTCGGCTTATAACGACTATAAGGTCTGGTATGATGCATGTATGTTCAAATTCATCTATGGGATCAAACCGGAATATCGGCCGATCTGCTGGAGAGGAATCGTTCTGGAACCGGTTGAGTTTGTGCATCTTTTTATCAAACCGCTGCTATCCCAGATTAATACGGAAGGAGCCAGAAGGCTGCTGCTTAGCAACGGACTGGACATTTTTGCGGAATACGGACTGATATCTTATTATTTTCAGAAGAAGAATGAGAGCAGTCTCGGAATCAGTTATGATATCGAAGCAATTCGAAATATTGAGATCAGTATACTGAAGTTCTGCAAAAATGACGAAAAAGGAAATCCGCTGATTCCGTTGTATGAGTTTTTTGAATGTTTGTATGGTCTGGCTGAAATGTTTGGAGTTTCCTATACCTACCAGATCAGAGGTACAAATGTAACTGTCAAAACGGTCGAGGAATTGACGCAGATTTATTCGGAATTCTTTGAGAAGAAAGACATTGCGGGAGCTTACAGATTCGCCGACAATAATACTTACCCAACTCTGCGGGGATGGTTGTGCAACAAATACAAGGACAGAAAACGGGCAGTCAATGAGTTCTATGATTGGTATCTTACAGCATGGTTTTATCGTGTAAAACGGGTTCCGCAATTGACTTACAAGGGTGAGAAGTATTATGATACGATAGAAAAACTGCACAAGCAGCAGATTCCGGTTTCCATGCTGGAAGATCAATGCATAGTAAGTTATCGTTTCCTGAAGATGCTGAATACGGATTTCAGTAAGGTGAGTGAGTACGAGAATGTGATTCGTGACTACTTCAATGAAAGAATCGGTTACTCGGATCAGTCTGTGCTCAGGTCAATGGAGAGCGACGAAATGAAGGCAGTGATCTCGTGTAATCCGTTCCGAGAGATCAGTTCGGTGGATCTGGTGGATAAAACAGATTACAGTGAGGAAGAATATGCATTTATATGGGATTTGATTCAGGAGCGCCTTCTCCTTTTGCTTGACCCTTCGACGAAGCTGAGCAAGACAAATCTGGACTCGCTGGCGAAATTCCAGAAGCTGCTTCAGAAGATTGCCAAGATAGAACCGGACAAAGACAAGTTTGTGCTGGACAGATATTATGTTCGTATTCATGAAGAATACAGAGAAAGAGAAAGCCGGATCTCTGAGCTTGTGATGAAATATTTCACAAATCAGGAGGAAGAACGCACTGCGAAGATTCAGGGAATCCAGCTGGCAACGGAGCGCGGCTTTAAGGACCGGATGTCAGAGTTGTGGAGAGAAAGAAAACGATTCTATTCGATTCGCACCCTGTATGAGGATACTATCGTTTCTGTCAATACATTGAAAGAGGAACTGCAGCCGTTTACACAATTGAGCTGGGAAAACGAGACTGCTTCTTCGTGTATCAAGGAAACAGAGAACGGTATTCAGAAGCTGAAGACAGAACTTGACGAAGGCATTGCAACGATTCGTAAGACGGTGAAAAAGCTGGAAGGTTATTTCGCGGCCAAGTGTGCTATCTATGGCGGTGCTGTCATTTTTGTCATTGTATTGATCAAAATGCTGTTTTTTTAGAGAATAATCCGGCTTCCCTTTGAGAATCCGTTCGGGAACGAGTTTTAACAGAAAGGAAAGCGCCATGCTGCAACGATTTTATCCGGATCATGAGACGGATAATGCTTATGACATCAATTATGAAGAATTATATCGAAGTGGCTACAGAGGTATTATTTTTGATATCGATAATACCCTGGTGCCGCATGGCGCTCCTGCGACTCCGAAGGCCGCGGCTTTGTTTCAGCGGCTTCGCAGCATCGGTTTCCGCACGGTCGTGTTGTCGAACAATAAGGAGCCCAGAGTGAAAAGCTTCAGCGATGCAGTCGGTTCCCTGTATATCTGTAAGGCCGGAAAGCCTTCTCGCAGAGGGTACGCCAGAGCGATGGAACTGATGCAGACAGATTCCGGCAAAACGCTGTTTGTCGGCGACCAGATATTTACGGATGTCTGGGGAGCAAAGAAGCTTGGCATCAAAACCTTTCTGGTGAAACCGATACACCCGAAAGAGGAGATCCAGATCGTCTTAAAACGGTATCTGGAAAGAATTGTTCTGCATTTTTATCACAAAAAAGGTTAGCATTGGAGAACGATATGGAGATAAACGGATATACCCGGACCTGCGGAGTGTTCGGTAACCCTGTGGAACATACGATGTCCCCTGCCATTCATAATACATTGGCCGGGCGAATGGGCGTCAATCTCGTCTATGTTCCCTTTCATGTGCCGTCCGGCAAAATCAGGGAGGCAGTGGAGGGTGCATTCGCCCTGAATCTCCTGGGGTGCAATGTGACGGTTCCCTACAAAAGCGATGTCATCGCGCATCTGAAAGAGATTGATCCTCTGGCAAAAAAAATCGGGGCAGTGAACACCCTGGTGCGCCTGGAAGACGGGTTTAAGGGATATAACACCGACATGCCGGGACTGTACCGCGCAATGCAGGAGGACGGCGTGGAGATCGAAGGGCAGGATGTTCTGATTCTGGGAGCAGGCGGAGTGGCGAGAGCCGTGGCGATGCTGCTTGCCGACAAAAAAGCGACCGGAGTATATCTGCTGAACAGAACCCTGGAGAAGGCGGAGCAGATTGCGCAGGAGATCAATGCTCTGACCCGGAAAGAATTTGTAAAACCGATGGCGCTTGACGACTATACAAAGCTTCCCGATCAGAAATTCATCTGCATTCAGGCAACCAATGTCGGGATGTTTCCCAACACCGACGCTGCGGTGATCGAGGACGCTGCATTTTACGAGAAACTTACCGTCGGATATGATCTTGTCTATCAGCCGGCCGAGACCAAATTCATGAAGCTGACCGAGGCCGCCGGCGGCAGGGCCTTCAATGGTCTGAAAATGCTTCTGTGGCAGGGCGTGATAGCGTATGAGCTTTGGACAGGACAAAAGGTAGGAGAGGACGATGCGCAGGCGGCGTATCTTGCTATGAGAAAAGCAATGGGTTTGCCTGAGGCACAGATACAGGAATGAAAAAGACGAAAAACATTGTTTTGATCGGATTTATGGGAAGCGGTAAGACTTCTGTCGGAATGAAGCTTTCTTACAGACTGCGTATTCCCGTGGAAGATACGGACAAACTGATTGAGAAAAGAGAAGGCTGCAGCGTTTCAGAGATTTTTGAGGCGCAGGGAGAGGCGTATTTCAGGCAGAAAGAGACTGCTCTTTTGCAGGAACTGGCTGACAAGACATATGCAAGAATCTATTCCGTCGGCGGAGGTACCCCTGTTCGCTCAGAGAACAGAGCGCTTTTACAGCGGTTGGGAACGGTTGTCTATCTCAGAGTTCGTCCTGAGACAGTTTACAACAGATTACAAAACGATACCACAAGACCGCTTTTGCAGTGCGAGGATCCGCAGGAGAGAATAAGGACTCTTATGGAAAGCAGAAGACAGGCTTATGAGTCCTGCGCGGATATGATCGTGGATGCGGATGATTTGTCGGTTGAAGAAATCGTCCATAAAATAACGAAGGAGTTGAACAGAGTGAAACTATTGGTGATCAACGGCCCCAACATTAATTTTCTGGGGATCCGTGAGAAATCCGTATATGGAACGCAGGATTATGAATATCTGAAAAAAATGATTCAGAGAAAAGCGGAAGAGACAAACTGTGAGATTGAGGTGTTCCAGAGCAATCATGAAGGTGCCATCATCGACAGAATCCAGGAATCCTATTTTGACGGCACGGAAGGCATTGTGATCAATCCCGGAGCGTATACGCATTACAGCTATGCCATCCGTGATGCCCTTGCAAGCATCCTTGTTCCCAAGGTTGAGATTCATATTTCGGACATTACAAAGAGAGAGGAATTCCGCAGGATTTCCGTAACTGCACCTGTCTGCGACAAACAGATTTATGGACAGGGTCTGGACGGTTATTTGCGGGCGATTGATTTTATTCTTGCGCTGAAACGGAAGGAATCGTAAAATTTTGTGGTAAAAAACGAAAAAAATAAAAATAAATGTTGAAATTCCTGTCTGTTTATATTAAACTTATAGGGAATTATTTTGTGACAATTTAGGAGGAATATACTATGATTTCTGCAGGTGAATTCAGAAATGGTATTACCATTGAGTATGATAACAATGTTTACCAGATTATTGATTTCCAGCATGTTAAGCCTGGTAAGGGTGCAGCTTTCGTCAGAACGAAGCTGAAGAATATTAAGAACGGCGGCGTAGTCGAGAAGACTTTCCGTCCTACCGAGAAATGCCCTCAGGCGCGTATCGATAGAAAAGAAATGCAGTATCTCTACAGCGATGGTGATTTGTTCTACTTCATGGATACAGAGAACTTTGAACAGATCGCACTGGATGCAAACGCTATCGGTGATGCTCTGAAATTCGTGAAAGAGAACGAGATGTGCAAGGTTTGCTCTCACAACGGCAATGTATTCTCTGTAGAGCCTCCTTTGTTCGTAGAACTGGTGATTACCGATACTGAGCCCGGCTTCAAGGGTGATACCGCTACCGGTGCAACCAAGCCCGCTATCGTGGAGACCGGTGCACAGGTTGCAGTTCCTCTGTTCGTTGATCAGGGTGATAAGATCAAGATTGATACCAGAACAGGTGAATATCTGTCTCGTGTATAATCGGCATTTCTTTCTATACAGTCAGACTTGTAAGGCAATGGTACATTGGTACCGTTGCCTTTTTTGCAGTACAGAAAACTTCATTCCCGATACTGCAAAAACGCTCCGCGGGGATGAAACCTCGCGCGAGTTGAAATAGGTTGCAATTTAAGCCGGCTCGGCACGAGCGTTTCGCAGACGAACTCGGTATCCCGAAAACCGGGTCAGCCGGCGAAAAATCATTTCAAAAATAAGGAGAATGTATGGAAATCAAAGAATTTACGGAAAAAGTACGCGGAGCGATCGAAAGAGAGCTTGGGGAAGGATACCGCGTGGAATTGAGGGAAGTCACTAAAAATAACGGAACACTTCTGCAGGGGCTTCTGATCATCAAAGAAGAAGGGAATCTTGTTCCGACCATCTATCTGGACTCGTTTTATTCTGAGTATCAAAACGGACGCTCACTCAGCGGTATCGTTCAGGTGATTTTGGATATCTACAGGCGGGAAACACCGCACAGAAACTTTGATATGGATTTTTTCAGGTCCTATGAGCTGGTGAAGGATCGTATATGCTACCGTCTGATCAATCGGCAGAAGAACGAGCGCCTGTTGGAGGATGTGCCGTATGTAGAGTTCCTGGATCTGGCGGTCTGCTTCTATTATGCATATCATGACGATGCCATCGGCGACGGAACCATCCTGATTCACAATTCCCATATCGATATGTGGAAGGTCACCACCCGGGATCTGCTGCGATGTGCGGCTGAGAATACGCCGCGTCTGTACCCTGTTTATCTGGAAGCCATGGAGGAGGTCCTGAAAAACATGCTCGACTGCAACGAAGAAGGTATGACTCCGGGGGAAAACTTTCTGTCGGTCCTCACCAATCAAAGAAAGACGGACGGGGCAGTGTGCATGATCTATCCCGATGTCTTACATCAGCATGCCCTGCAGAAAGGCAAGAACTTCTATATCATACCCAGTTCGGTGCATGAGGTGCTGCTTCTCGACGACAACGGAGAGGAGTCGGTGGAGGAAATCAAAAGCATGATTCGGGATGTAAACAAGAAGCATCTGGAGGAGAGCGAGATCCTTTCCTACCGGCTGTATTATTATGATCTCAACGAGAAAAATGTCAGAATTCTGTAATCAATTCTATCCTTTCACGCAGATTCATACAAAATTCATAATTAAGATATAGACAGAAAAAACTTTATATGGTATTATAAGCAGGGTGATGTAATAAATTTGTAACATTTTATGCGACAAGCACTCGTAGTCTAATGGATAGAACGGAGGCCTCCGACGCCTTTAATGCAGGTTCGATTCCTGTCGGGTGCACTTTTACATCACCCTGTTTTTTTGTGAAATGGTTCAATCGTCCTTCGATGCCTGAGAAAGGTATGGTTTGTGAATGGATAAGAAATTTGAGAAGATCAAGGCATTTATATTAAAGTATTACAAAATAGTATTTCCGATTCTGCTGATCGTGCTTGCGGCTGTGACTGTTGTGATTGCACTGAATGCCCGCAGCGCAAGAGAAAAGCAGCTCGTGGAGGAGAGCCAGGTCTCAAGTGAGACGGAAGAAACCAGCGTTTCTGCGGAAGATATTCCGTTGGTCAGCAGCACGGACGAAGAGATCGTGGCATTTATTGAGAACTATTATACTGCGATGGGGCAGGGAGATACAGAGACACTGCTTGCTTCCTGTGATGAGATCAGTGAACAGGATCTTTTGTATTATACAGAGTTATCGAAGTATATTGATTATTATACCGGTTTCGAGGTATATACGAAGCAGGGACCGGAAGAAGGCTCTGTAGTTGCCTATATCTATTTTAAGATGGGCATCGTGAATTATGACGAAGTCCCCGGTTATGAGACACTTTATCTCTGCAGCAGGGAGGATGGTTCCTATTACATCAAGAATGAGGACCATTTTACCGATGAAGAGAAGCAGTATATCATCACTCTGAATGAACAGGTGGATGTGGTAGAGTTCAACAATCGCGTAGCGGTGGAATATAGTGAGATGATGTCTCAAAACCCCGAACTTTTGGAGTATCTCGGTATCCTCGGCGTACAGGTCAAGGCAGATGTCGGAGTCATTCTCGCAGAACGCAATCAGGAAAGCGAATCCGGTGAAACCGATACGCCTTCCGGGGAAATCCCTCCGGTATCGGAAGAGGGCGGAGAGACGGAACCGGTCACTCAGTATGCCAAGGCGACTGCTACGGTGAATGTCAGAAGCTCTGACAGTGAAAAGGCCGATAAGCTCGGAAAGGTCAGCAAGGGAAGCAGAGTCCAGGTCCAGGAGGTGCGTGTCAACGGATGGACCAAGATCCTGTTTGAAGGAAAGGACGGCTACATTAAGTCTGAATACCTGAAACTGGAAGAGACAGCTGCGTCTTATGAGACCATCGGAAGCGTGAAGGCCAACACCAATATCAATATTCGTTCGGCTGCCGGAGAGACTGCAGACAGACTCGGAATGTTGGCGGCAGGCGAAAGCCTTGAACTGATTGCAGTGGAAGGCGACTGGTGTAAGGTAAAATACAATGGCCAGGTTGCCTATGTGAAGGCTGAGTTCGTAACGCAGGAATAAATTCTATGCAATCAAAAACTTTTGCAATTTAGTGAGATAAAGCATCTTGCGTTCTGAAGCGAATCAGTATATAATGTGTACAACTACAGGTTAGAAAGCATAGAGGAATCCTCTGTGCTTTCCTTTCACACTTGTATTGTATACATGTATTCATAATTTAAAGGAGGACATATCATGTCATATGTTGATGAGGTTTACGAGAGAATCGTAGCACAGAACCCCGCACAGCCCGAGTTCC
>JAEDDX010000024.1 GCA_016293615.1 Acetatifactor sp. | reverse complement strand
TATAGGGCTCTCCGTGGCAGACCAATAAACCGAGGGCACCGGCATTTTCTGCAGAAACAGTGAGCCCACTCAGGTCGATGCTGCTGACCGTCCATTTTCCCTCACCGCGATATACCAGACCTCCTAATTCAGCATTTCCGCTTGCCGTAAGGGTCGAACCTGCAACAGTCAGCTTCTTGATTGTCACATCCGTATTTGCCCAGATACCGCCCAGGATTCCGCCCATGCGGGTTGTGGCATTAGATTCGAAAGAAAAGCCTCTAACTGTTAAGTCAGTGAATGTAATCGTCCGTTTTCCTGAGCCGCCGGGCATAATCGTTCCGATGAATCCGCCCGCGTAGCAGTTCTCAGCACCTGTAACCTGAATCGAACCACCTAATGTAGCTCCATTGCAGACCAAATTAACATTTGCTGCATTTTCAATCGCACCGATGAAACCACCGAAATGATTGTAGCAGCCGTTGCCGCTTATTTCAATTTCCATCGAGGATGCAAGACTTGTTCCTTCGTTCAGAACGATCTTCGTTTCCTTGCTTCCGGAAACATATCCAAATATTCCTCCCACATAGAATGCAGTTCCTCCGGCGGCGATGATGTTGTAAGCGACTTCAGCAGAAACCTTATCAAGCAATTTCACATCCTGCTCTTGATTCCCTCCACAGGAAAGCATGGCCGCCAATCCACCGGCGCGCATATTTGCTGCTTTATTGCTGATTCGGATACTGCCCGCCAGTGTCAAATTCTGCACTTTAGCACTGTTTGAAAGTACCGCAAACAAACCGGTCGCATTGTGCCGGTAGATTCGTCCGTCGCCTAGTGTTACCGAATTCGCCTGATTCTGCGCACCGATATCGAGTGTAAGGGTATGTCCCTGTCCATCAAAAGTACCTGAGAAAGCATCGTCTGCAGAATCGACATCCCCTGAAACGACATCCCTTGTCAATCCGCCGATTCCGCATCCGGTCAAGACGATATCAGCGCCTAACCGAATCTTACTTGACTTAAGATTCGTAGTTGACCAATTTTTGTTATCAATTCCATCAACCGTCGGAAAATATCCTCTCGACTGCCATGCGAGTGCCAGACAGGCATAGTCCAGCGGACTGCTTAGAACATATGCCCCCTCTGTCATGGACAGTTCAAGTTTAGGAAAGCTGATGGCGTAATCATCCCCTATCGTCAGGAAGCCTGCAATTCGATACAATTCCCCATAATTGCCGATATCATCCAGTTCCATTCCCTTATAATTGCCATAAGACAGTCTGCTGATCCTGGCATCCGGGGCATAGATCAGAGAGCAGTCCTGATGACCGACAATCTGGCCTGTTGTATCATTGGTATACAACTGACACTGAGACAGGTCGATTTCCTCCTGCAACCGGACAACACTTCCCTGATGTGCAGACCCAACAACACCTCCCCCACCAGGATTTGTTGTATAATTGTTCGTTATGACTGTGATGTTATTTGCGAGCAGAAGTGCCCCGTCTCCCAGATAAGCGGTGATTCCTCCAAACCCATAGTCGCCAGCCTTCTTCGTCTTGGGATCTGCAATGTCTGTTGAAACATGGGAGACATCCAGGGTTGCCTTCTCCTGCTTTGCAGCGATACCACCCAGATAGGCCGGATAATTCGCCATATCCACACCGACATTGATGGATGAAGTTACTTGACAACGCTGAAGCTGAAGTGCATTTCTATTGCCCTTCCCCACCAGATATCCTGCCACTCCTCCATAGGCGGTCGTATTGGCTGCCTCTGCCAGAGAAGCACAAAGAGTCTTCGCAGCATCTTCAGTGCCCGTAATACGGCAGCTGCCGTTTCCGGCCAACGACAAGGTACCAAACACCCCGCCGCAGTTTCCCGGTCCCGAAACCTTACAAACCGGATTCTCCGCATAGGAAATGCCTGCGAAAGGCTCAAACCATACTGTCTCCCCGCTGCTCTCAGCATTTCCCACCCTGCAGGTACCGTATAGCACACCGGCATTCGAAGTATTGAACTTTCCCTTTGCGTCAACCGCTTGGATGAGTACTTTGCAGGTATTGGGCGCTGCTTCGCCCGTAACGGTCCTGACGCCCGCAATCCCCCCTGCATTTTCATCTGCGATCAGCGTCGTGTTCAAAAGGATGCTGCTGTTCTCTGCAGCGAAAATGGTCGCTTCGTTCATAGAACCAACCAATCCGCCTACATTTTTTCCTGCCAAACCGGTGTACAATGTCAGATTCTCGTCAGGAACAGTGAGTTCGGCGCCCTTTTCCATGGAACCGATCAGGGTTCCTACATTCTTGTCGCCTTCAAAATAGCTTTCCCCCTCCGGCAGCCGCAAACTGCTCATCTGAAGCTTCGTACCGGCTCCCATTTTTCCGCAGACAAGCCCCAGGTCATCGGCATACTTCTTCTGCGATTCCTGAGCGGCTGAATAGTTCAGGGAAGGCAGTACAATGACACCCGAAGCGTCAGCACCGGGCGTCAAAATCACTTCTCCGATATACGGGCTAAAATGGGCGGCGCCGGACAAAGGCATGTTTATCGTTGCGGCGTCGCTGTCGGTCACCAATCGTTTCGTAAGAATCGGGATGTCAGCCTCTCCCTTCCAGAAAATCTGCACTCCGTTCAGTTCCGCTTTGGAAGAGAGCTCCTTAAACAGCGTTCTTTTGGTTGTAATCGTAATACTTTGCTGTGTAAACTTCCCGCTAAAAGGATAATCGGTATCACCAAGTCCCGCAAAACTCTCGGACAGTGTCAGCCCGCCGGTAATGACAAATTCCAGATTCCAATTTTGATAATTTGCCTCCGCCGTCTGTGTCTGCGCGGAAAGCAACTCCAGAATCTGACTGTTACCGTCGTTGATCAAAAGTGTTACTGCAGTCGTTCCGACGGTTATGATGTTCCCGATCTGCTCCTGGGTATACCCATTCTCAGCAAGCGTAAGTTTAAATTGTTCCGCAAACGCCGCACCAGCCGAATCAGCCGAACCTGCCTCCGGGGTGCCTTCACCGGTCCCCTCATCCGGGGTGTCCTCTCCGGTCCCCGCATCCGGGGTGCTTTCACCGGTCCCTGCCTCCGGGGTGCTTTCACCACCATTCACATTATCAACAGTATCCTGCTCATTTTCTGCATTTTCAGCGTTTTCCGCGTTTTCCGCATTTTCGGGCTTCGCTGCTTCGGTGTCCTCTGTCTGAAGACCGTTTTCGGGCACAACGGTACTGTCGGAGGTGATCTCCGACCCTGTCGCTTCATTCGCCAGAGTAGGAGGCTGTGTGCCTTCCTCTGCCCATACCGGAAGAGGTATCGTATTCACCAGTAAAATGACTGCCAGCAATGCCGCAATTCTCTTCTTCATGTATTTCATGCAAACTATCCTTTTTCTAGGTATTTTCTGTACTATCTATCAGCTCCACATGGATGTACTGCCACAACTCATTCCAATCTGACCATGTCTGCATTTGACTCAGATGATTGAAAAAAGTAACCTGGCAGGTCCCGGTTTCATCCTCCGGATTCATGGGTATCACGATTCCTCCGTCCGTCTCAGTTCCATTGACTCTTGCGGTAAAATAAGGATCAATATTCAATTTCTCTTTGTCCCAGGTCAGCTTTACTCTGCCGGCTCCTCCCCGGATCGTGATTGTGACATTGTAAGCCGCATAGGCAGATGGCGCCTTTCCTCTGCTGCTGTCCGAAAATTCTGCTTTCACGGACACTCCCTGTATCGGTATGTATTCCACCGGGATCAGAACGGCCTGCAGAAAACGCCCCTGTGTAACGGTAGGATTCACCGGCGTTACTTTGACCGTCCACTCAAGTTGTTCAAAGTCTCCCTCCCCGAAATCCAGAGAATAGGTCTTCAGGGATCTGTCTCCGCCGGGCAGACTATCCGTGAAGGTGCAGACTCCGTTTTCAAATCGGTATGTGCTGTCTGCACTGCGCACAGCATATTGATTCGCATCCAGGGAAGTATTGTTCAGACGAAACTCCAGAAGGTATTCGATGTCTTTTTCGCAGAACAAAGTAGGTCTTTCCTGATCATAGTTGCAGACATAGAACTGCATCTCCCGCTGACTTTTCGTCGCGGAATAAAAGTACTTCTGCGGTTCCCCTCCCGTCACCCGGTAGAGCTTGTCAGAGCTGAAACGGATGGTGTCCGTATCGCGGTTTCGCACCACGCTTCTCTGATGGTCCTGGCTGGTATAGACAGACAGCGCAGCACCCGCCGCGACCGAAAGTGCCGCCGCAAGCAGCAGTATGGATAAGATGAAGTTTTTTGTCGGGGAGGTTCCCTGTCTCATCGTCTTTCTCCTGTATTACTCAACATTTCTTGCCAGTACATAGAAAAGGTCTGTTTCCTTAGTCGTTTCCTTCCAGCTGATCTCCAGATAGTAGTATGTATAATAAAAGGTGATGTTTCTCTTGGATGCCACATCGAATTCCGACTTCTCTATGGTCTGCACCTTGCGGTAGCTGACAAGTTCTGAACTCGTGCAGGGTTCCGCGATCCAATACAACGGATAGGCATATGAATTCACACTGTCGTCAGCCTTGTAGTTATCCAGCAATTCTGCCTGTGCAATCCGAATGCTCTGATCGTTTTTGTCTATTGGGTTCTCATAGACTCGGGTATCTCCGGCCCCTTCCCTGCGACCGCGCAGAGGCGTTTTGAGTACGGACCGGTCAAATACCTGCTCCGGGTCTGCCTGTTCGGGGGATACCGGATAAATCTCAAATTTCAGACTTACAAGATTGGTGGTATGCGCAATCTCCAGTTGGTGGCTTTTTCCTGTACTTCGTATACAGATCGGCCGGTAAATATGTATCCAGCCGGCTTCGTCCTTGCTGTCCTGACCTTCGCGATAGTCCAGATCCAGCTCTATCATATCGGTACCGTCCAGATTGCTGAGCGTGATGGTATCAGGCTTTTCGATGGGTATCAGTGTGCTCAGCGCCGCGTTATGCATGAACCATGCATAGGTCAGCCCTGCTACAGCCACCAGCAGAAGTACTGCCGACAGTATCTGTATCGAAAGCTTCATTCTGTCTTTCATGCATCTCGCTCTCCTTTCGATCGTTTATGGCGGATCAGTCTCTGTGCTGCGTACTGATGGTCAGATACAGATAATCCGCGTTGGTACCGATATATTCGTCCGCAAGGTTGTATGCTTTTTCCCTGGTCTCTGTCGTGTTCGGCAGATTTCCTCCCGCAAGGAAGAAAGCATTGTAAGAATAGTCGGAGTGCTCCGAGGTTCCGGAAACCGTCTCCCACTTCTGATTCTGGGCTTCCAACAGAGGGGCAAAAACATCCTCATATTCCGCACTCTCCGGAGCAAAAATATCCCCTTTTCCGCTCCGTTGACTGATCAGGTTCTCATATCGTTTTGGCCAGACCCAGTATATCCTGATAGGGATAGGCTCATCTGCCTTGGCATCCTCGGAAATCGTCACCGTCATACGGTTGTGAGGGAACTCCTCCGCCTGCGTATCCAGCAGAAGCTCTGAAAAGAACCCATCCTCATACTTCGCAAACAACAAAATGTGCCCACCCAGCAGACGGTTCAACACTGCGTCCTCTGCAGGCGTTGCTCTGCCGCCTTCTCCCTCGCCTTTTTGATAGCAGCTTAAGTTGATGCAGAGGGTCTCCTGTCGTGGGCTGTTTTCCCCGGGAATCAGATAGAAATCCACCTGTCCTCTGGCCCCCGGGCTGACACTCTGCTTCTCTGCAAAGCGCAGTGCTATTTCTCCGTCTTCGGTGTAATAATAAGTCTCGTCATTATAGTAAAAAGGGGTTCCGACCGCAAGGTCAAGCTCCTCGATTTCCTCTTTGAGCCGTTCTCCCTTGCTTGCAAGTCTTGTAGCATGTTTCTTGGAAGAGACATGGGAAGTCGAACCAAACACCCCTGTATTGATTGCAAACCATGCCAGACTGCTCAGAACCGCAACAATCAGCGCAGCCAACAGAAACAAACCAGACTGCAAAAAAATCCTCCGGGTTCTGCGCAGTTTCGCTTTGTGCAGCCCGGCCTGCGCCCGGTAAAATGCCGCATCCCTTACGGGAGCCCGCATAGCGTTTATTCTATTTCGTTCCTTCACGCCCTTCGTATGCTTCATCCACTCAGCTTCCTGTTCTGCCGCTTCTGCCTTTCAAGGTTATAATACACGCCGTTATATTATAGCATTTTCATCGACATAATTCTACAAAAAATATGCACAAATACACCGGTAAATGAGACATCCGGGACACAATCCTGAATAGGGAGTATTTTAATCCGTGTGAGCGCGCAAAAAATAAGAGCCTCCGGCTCATCTTCATGATGAGTGGAGACTCTGTTTACTCATACCACCCTCCGGCTCCCTCAATAATATCGCCCACAGGAAACACACTACGATGATCGACTTTACTGCTCTTCCTCCTCAAGCTGCTTAAAACAAGCATTGTTTCTGACAAGCTCCTTAAACGAAACAGGCGCGTAATTGTTGATCATGCAGCCGGCATTCAGAGCGCGTTCTTTCTTTTTCATAAATTCATATGTCTCATTCCTGCGATTATGAATATGTCCGTAGATGTGCCAGCTTCCCTTAAAATACCCGTTCCACTCCGCAATCGGGAAATGACAGATGCAGATCTGTTTGCCTTCGTCCTGAATATGCATCATTTTCTCGACACCCTCCATATATTGAAGTGCCTTGGGATTGTTTAAGATGTGGATGTCGTGATTTCCGAGGATCAGTATCTTGTGCCCTTTGAGCTGCCGCAAATACCACTCCTCGTCATGCTGGCTGCGGTAACAAAAGTCGCCGACTATATAAACCGTATCATCCAGTTGTACCCGGCCATTCCAAAGCTCAATCATCACCCGGTCCATCTCGTTGCAATCCGCAAACGGCCTGTGATCAAATCCGATCACATTGCTGTGGCCAAAATGCAGGTCACCGGTGTATAAGTTCATGTTTCACCTTCCTTTCCGTAAAAAGGGTTCTTCCGGAAGTACCTTCTATTAATGTACAACATTCAGCCCTTCCATTTTTGCGATTCCGAAATCTATTTCTACCTTTCCCGTATACAGTTTATGGAAGCATTCCAGGATTCTGGCGGCCACGGCTTCTCCGTCCTTCCGGTTCGCATCCATCAAAAGGACGATCATCTGCTTCCCGGAATATCTGGTGGATACATCAGACCGCCGAAGCGATACATAGATCGCCCGTTCCAGCAATTCCAGTATATTCTCCATCTCCGATACCTCTATCTCCTCACCGTCAGGCTCCGTGACCGTGAAGAGGATCGTCTGAATATCCTTGCCGCTTCGCTCGATAAAGCGCCGGATAAAGTTATATACATGATGAAAGCTTTCAAAACTCACTTTCTCTCTCATGCATAGCTTTTCTTCCCTTGCTTTCTCCTCAACTTCCGGGTTTAGATAATTACAGACTAATATCCCTTCCTTTCTTCAGGCTTTCGATCTCTTCCTCCGTAAATCCGGCCTTCAGGATGGTCTCCTTCTCCATTCCGGAGGCGAGCATGGTTGACAAGATTCCGAGGCGGCCGATCTTCTCTCCTTCAAGGCGTCCGTTCTTCTCACCCTCGAGGCGGCCTATTCTCTCGCCCTCGGCAAGGCCTTCTTCAAATCTCAAGTCCATCTTCATCTCAATCGTCATATAATTCTCTCTCCATTCTGTGTCGCGGCGAATCCTGTCGACTCGCTCCTGCAGTCCCTGTGTGTAAGCGTCTATCGGCTCCTGTGTCCTGAAGTAATCCAGCAGGTTCACCGTTGCCTCATCCAACCCTTCTCTGTCGCCGTGGATGTTTACGAAAACTGTTTTTCGCTTATCCTGCAGTATCAGGCTGCTGTTCTCGCGGCAGATTGTCTCGAAGGTATAGAAGCTTCTGTTCTCGCCGAATAAGTCAAATCCGCAGATAAATATTACAATGGACTGCTTCAGGGCTCTGTATTTCTTACCCTTCCTGATCTGGTAGCCGTCCATTTCGCTGTGATAGTACCGGCTTCGAAGGTCTAATTCACGGCTGTTGGTCAGCTGCATTTCGATGTCGTAGGAATTCCCTGAGACATCCCTCGCATAGATATCCAGCCGCGACCCCTTTCCGGTCAAAGTGATGTTTAGTGTCTTCTGTTCCTCGACGAGTGTCAGTTCTGCGATCTCCAGGTGGAGAATCCGCTGAAGCAGTTCCCTGCAGGCCTCCTCGTCCCGAAACACCGAGCCGAACATCACATCATTGGTGATGCCGATACGGTCAAAGTTGATTGCATCTGTCATGCTTCCTCCTGTTTCCGGGAGGCCACACTTTTACGCCAAACCTCCCTGCTTGTAATGAAATGATGGTAAGCAGCGAAGTTTTGACTGCACTGTCCGTGCAAAAGAATCACTGAAGTGATAAAAAAGAAATGTTATTTTGACTTTCTGCTTGAATTGATTGTAGCATAGTTCTTGAGCTTTCTCAAGAAAAACAGGGATAATCATGTAATATTTTATACACAAGAATTCCCGGAAACAGGCAATCGTTTCCGGGAATAGGTTCACGACAGAGAGGCGAAGAATCCTTTCATCCTCAATGGTCACTTATGGCTTACTGTTTAGGCTTTCGATCTCTTCCTCCGTAAATCCGGCCTTCAGGATGGTCTCCTTCTCCATTCCGGAGGCGAGCATGGTTGACAAGATTCCGAGGCGGCCGATCTTCTCGCCTTCAAGCCGTCCGTTCTTCTCGCCCTCAATGCGACCGATCTTCTCGCCTTCAAGCCGGCCGTTCTCCTCACCCTCAAGGCGGCCGATTTTCTCGCCCTCGGCAAGGCCCTCTTCAAATCTCAAGTCCATCTTCATCTCAATCGTCATATAATTCTCTCTCCATTCTGTGTCGCGGCGGGTGTCCGTTCCGCAGTCGCCGGGCGGAGACTCCGCTGCAGTAACTCACCAGATCTTCAGTCTGTTCAATTCTCTCACTGTAAGTCGCCAATGGGACAGATCTCCTGAAGTTCCTCTATCGTCAGACCTGTCATCTGAAGGATTGTTTCCTTACTCATATTCTGTGCCAGCATATTCGTAACTATTTTGGCAATACCATTTTTAAATCCGCGGGCTTCTCCACGGGCTTCTCCACGAGCTTCTCCACGAGCTTCTCCACGGGCTTCTCCTTCCTTAAACCCGTCCTCGAATTCTTCCTTCCGTATCATTTTCTCGCGCTTTTCCCATGTATAATCCAAATGTGTCATCTTCATCACCTCGTCCTTTCTCATTCTGAAAAAGTCCTCTAAAATGTGTTCCTTGATGCATTCGTTTATGGCAGTCTCCACTGCCTCTTTTACTTCCATGCCCTGTCTACGATATTCCCGGGTCTTCTCTACGAAACAGGTATAACCCCACAGAATGTTTGAGCGCTCCTTCAGTTCCTCATTGAAAGGGGGATTTATATTGTATACACTGCAGATGACCTCCAGCTCCGGCCGCTGAGTGCTTCGACAGAACGCTTGAGACAACCGCAGCTCTTCGTACTCGGGCCGGTTTTCGACTCCGTTGTAAAATGTTACAAAGTGGGGCGTAGGTATCAGAATCAGCTTCCGGCTGAAAAGATCCTTTTCATTCTTCTTCAGCCAATTCTCCAATGTATTCACCATGTAAATCAAGCTTCGTAAGGGCATGTTTGGATTGTAGGTGGACTGATGCTCGTAAAAATTAATACTCATATCTACGATGAACGAGGCATCATTCCGCATGGACAGGGACACACCTTTGTCCAGCTCCACCACTTCCACCGTCTCCGGGTCGGTGTAGTTTGTGTGATTGAGAGCGTTGTACACCTCCAACGCGTAGGTTTTGTTCTCCATCAACATAGAGAACACATCACTTTTGTACTCTCTGCTCAATATCGGCTCCTTTCCTTCCGGGAGCCGTCAAAGTATCCATTCTCCTCAGAACTCCCTGCTTTACTTTGTGATTTGATTTGTGAAAAGCATGAATTCTTTAGAGATTTAGAATAAACAGACACACCGACACAGTGCAAAAGAAAATGCTTTCTATCCTGAGTGTATCACATAGAAAGCATTTGTTCAATGGCTTTTATCGTTTTTTCCTTTATTTATAGTCACTATGAAGTTTAGATTCAAGCAATAGCATGTATATGTCTCAACACATCAGAAACAGTGCATTCAGACAGCTAAATCGGTTTCTCAGAATCAGTTCAAATTGTTTTTCCGATAATAAAAGATACCATCACACTAAAAGTATAAATGTGATGGTATCCTGTATCATCGGATTGAGCCAAAGGACTGTCCTTCGTTCGTACTCAAATTATTTTCAATTTCATTATGAACTGCTACCGGTTGATAAGCCAACCAAGTGTACAGTCACATCATATAGGGATTCATCGCCTGTTACAATAGAGCCAAGGCAATCCGCATCGGTTCCTTCCATCCAGACATAGACTTTCATGATAACACCGTCATAGTCAACAGATGAAGCAATCTTAATCTGGGTTGATGTGGGTTCGTTATAGAGACCGCCGGCATTCTTGCAGAGAGCCCATCCGTCAGCCCCGGAGCCATCACCTGAGATGTGAGTATACCCTGCATCCTTAGTAGTGGACGATGTATCTCCTCCGCCCTTTACCACTCTCCATCCATTGGTTGGATTGCTACCTTCATAGTTTACATCATTGCCTGCACCACTTGGCTCAGAAGGAGCAAATACGGCAACCAAAGTATTATCAATGGTAATACCTACCCGCATAGACGCAGCGACTTTGTCCGTTACTGTTCCTGTTTCGCCGGCACGAGTCACTTGAATCGGACCACCATCTGCCGCACCGTCAAAGTACACATCGGCGAATCCGGTATTCTTAACAGAGAATATGGTATATGTTCCAACTGCGTATGCATAATAGTCGGTTCCGCCTAACTTATAGGTTCCGTCTTTATCACCGTTTGCATTTGTCTCCAGCGCAACACGATTATACGAGTTTACCTTAGACAAATTGTCTGTCCAGCCGGCCGGCACATACCAGTTGATCATATCTTCGGAAGAGGCAGGGCTGATTCCATGGCCTTCGGTTACTGCAACCGTCGCTGCGTCACCATCATGGTCCGCAACCTTTCCTGCATTGATCTGTAATACAGCACCATCAGCCGAAGCACTGATGGTACTCGTAGTTCCATGTACAGTAGTACTTGAAACATACCATGCGTAAGTCGAACTCATCAAAGTAAGGAAGGAAACCGCAACCGAAAAAATTGCGCCTAACAACTGGCTTTTAAGCTTTTTGATATCTCTGCTCATTCTCGCGATCTCCTCCTTTCTTCCTGATAAAGCAGAGGGCAAAAGCAAAATCATTCTCACTTTTGCCCCCCTAAAGTCCTCATTCCACAACAATGAGAGACTTATAATCCATTAAAATCAGTATCTGTACTAATTTGTTGTGCTTATGCACCAGTACCTGTAGGTGCAGCAGCGTCATCGGCTGTGAAGGTCACTGTTGCCTTTACACTACCAAGATTGCTGATATTAGCAGTATTGATGTTTGCAACAGCACCATCGTAATAAAGGTAAACATCAACAGTCTTGTCACCAACAGTACCGGAAGTAGCCGGGAACACATCGGCTTCAGCAGTCAGATATGCGGCAGAAGTAGCAACACTATTTGCAGTACGGCTTGAAGCAGCGGTCAGACCTGCGATATTTGTTGCAGTACCGGACTGAGGTGTGTACTGGGTTACCAGAATGCCAGATTTATCATAAATAGCAACTTCTGCACCACAAACAACCATTACACGAAGGGCTTCCTGGAGTTCATTATTGGTTCCTGCACCAGGAGTAACGGAAACTGCACTTACACGCAGGTTCTTAAACTGACCCTGAGTAGTACCATTGGTACCAATATGGAAAGTCTGCTTTACATAGTATTTGTCCAAATCTGCGTTCTGAACAACGAAACGGGTAGAAGCCTTTTCTGTGGCTGCATCAGAAGCCGCCGCATATGCAGACTCCCATTTAAATGTTGTTGCAGCATCATTTGCTTCAACCATCTGTACCGGGAACAAGGTTGCATCAGCTACTGTAGTAGTAACAGCAGTATCTGTCGTACCGCTTGTGATTGCAGCATTTGAAATTACCAGGAACGGTGCATTACTCTGTGCTGAAATACTTGCTGTTGTTGCAGTTACCTGGTTGTTGCTCACAAACCAAGCATAGGTTGAACTTCCCAGTGCTACTGCAGCGACACAAACCATTGCGATTGCTGCTGCGAGCTGTTTCTTTAAAGATTTAACTGTCATAATTTTTTCCTCCCTTTCTTTCAGAATCCATCACTCTCCTAAGAGGGTGATTGACATTCCAGGATGGGTGCCCTGTATCTCAGGTTCACCCTACGAATGCGCCTGTCAGTCGGTAACGCATTCGGCAACTGATTTCCATAGTCCCTTCCGACATCGTGCCTGTTAACAGATGACACTCTCACCGGGCCCGGTGAAGAAGAGTACTCTCACCGTGTGGTGAGGATTTCATCTTTTAACGGGACTCGTATGCCTTGGCGAACCTTAGGTTCTCGCTTTGCACCTCGCTCTTTCGAAACGAGTCGCTTTTTATTATCTTAAACAGCTGTTGTGGAGCTGCCTAATTCGGTATGTAGTTGTGTTGGATATCGTTAGTATCTCTGAGAATATTCTATCATATATTGTCAAATTTTGCAAGATAGCAATAAATAATAAACAAATCGCAAGATATGAAGATTTCGCAGAATCTATCCTTTGAAAAGTCCGTATTATGCAAACAAGTGAAGCAATAGATACACTTCGCACATTACTGGTTTCTTCTGGTCTCCCAGGTGACCTCTCCCGCATTGTAGTAGTTGGGAGCCTCATTGCCGGCTGCGCTGATGGGCTTGTTTCCGGTGATGGTGTCGCGGATGTCCTGAATGAATTTTGCGAAGAGGCTCGTGTCATCCTCCGTGAGCGCATCGATGGTCATGGAAAATTCGACGCTGCCGCCGACGATGGTATCCACGCATTCGGGATCCTCGCCCTCGAGCCAGATGACAATGGTATATTTGTCCACATTGCCGACGAGGAAGTTTTCCTCCTCATACCGGCAGACGAGTCTGTCATTTACAAAGCTGACACAGTTATCCTCGTCGGAGCCGTCCTTTGCGGGCTTGGCGTAGATGAAGCGCTCGCCGTTTCGCCACACTGCGACACGCACCGCCTCCTCGGCTCCCTTGGAGCAGCCGTCGAGGGTCACTTTGGCGACATAGCCGACATCCTCTTTGCCGGCGTTTCGGACATAGTAGGTGTACGCCATATAGTTGCGTCCGTTGTGGTCGCCGTCGATGTCATCCAGATCGTCCGGCAGCTGGTCGAGGGAAATGTTGGTGGCGTCCTGAACGGTTTCCACGACCAGTCTCGCCGTGGGTTCCTCGAAATCGCCGGTCGCCGAGATCGCGATACCCTTGCGGTAGAGCTCGAGTCGGTTCAGATTGATGGTAAAATTACCCATTTTCTCCTGCATGAACGCCAGAATGAACAAAAAGGCAATCAGCAGAAGCATCACAAGCAGGGCAATGTACATCTTGTCCAGACGAAGCAGGGCTGCGCCGACACTTTTCGCTCTTCTCGCCGGCATGTACATGCTGACGATCTTATCAGGGTCGATGTCATCACCGTTCTCCGCCATGATCTTCTCAAGCTCTTCGATTCTGACGATCTGACTGTTGGAGCCTCGTTTCTTTTTCTTTTTTTCAGGCTTGTTTTCGGGCATTGTTTCCTCAATGTCCTTGCGTTTCTTCATCACAGCTTATATTTTTCCTTTACGTTTTCTAAGTAGGCCTGGATTTTCTTCTTCTCGTCCGCCTCTCCGAATCGGAACTGTACGCCGACGAAGTTGCGGTAGATGCTGCCCTTGGGCGCCTCACGCATCCAGCAGACTGCGGCTACGATATTGTCAATCGCCTTGCCCTTCTCGGAGGTGCCGATTCTGGGCAGGTTCAGCTCCATCACTTCACCGACGTCAAAGCGTCTGTTGATATAGAGAGCCGCACCGCCGGCGGAGACGTCGAGGGTCATGGCCTCTTCGGGCTCGATCTTGCCGTCCTCGTTGACCGGCCAGGTCTCCTGCAGATATTCCACTTTCAGCGCGACTTTAATACGTTCGTCGGCACGCTGG
Organism: Acetatifactor sp.; assembly: GCA_016293615.1. Lineage (GTDB taxonomy): Bacteria > Bacillota > Clostridia > Lachnospirales > Lachnospiraceae > Acetatifactor. Next base: position 21,389 of record JAEDDX010000024.1, on the reverse strand, counting down.
AAGAACTGTCTCTGCTCGGATACGCGACGGATCTTCAGATATCTGCGGATGCCGTCCTTGACGATATCATCCACATAGCCGGCAAGAATCATGGCGTTCTTGCCATCGCCGTAGCGGATGAGCAGTTTCTTGGTATCATCCACCTCCAGCGGCTTTCCGTTCACCATGGGGATGGAAATCAGAAAGGCTGATTCATCCAGCGATTTGTAGAATGTACATAGCATGTTAAAGACGGGGTCGTCTTCCACCGGCACATCAAATGCCATCTTCAGTTTCGTTCCGTTCTTGATCTTCAGGGCTCCCGCCATGTGTCACATCTCCTTCCTCTTGTCGGCGTTGTCTGATTGTTTCGATAGCCTCTCTGACTGCGGCTTCCTCTTCCTCGCGCATCAGTTTCCGGGCAAGCGAAACTGATTTGATAAGGTTCCATATAATAATTCCGCCCATGGGAATCAGTACCAATGGTATGAATATCATCGGATTGGCCAGAAGTCTGACCATGACCCCGATGCCATAAGAGTGAAACACCACTCTGCCGATGACATCGTTCTGCGGTACCGGATATTTGTCTGCAATGCGGTTGGCGTCTCCCTTTGTATAAAAGGTTCTGCTTCCGTTCTCTTCCTCGATCTCCACGATTCGATGGGTGTTGACCATTCCGTAAAGCGCCGGATCGTGGGAATAAAAGGAGATCACATCTCCGATTGCAAGGGTGCCGGGGTCCTGCTTCTTCACGACGATGAGTGCGTCGGTGCGAATCTCAGGTTCCATGCTTCCGGTCATGACACGAAACATGGAAAAGCCAAGGATATTGGGAGTCTGTCCCGGTTTGGTCATAACGACCGATAGCAGGATCCAGATTGCGGCAACGATCACGAGAATCGAGATCGCATTGACAATTCCGGCCAAAAGCTTCTTAAATTTTTTCTTCATAGACTGGTTATTCATTTCCGTCCGTTTTATCTTTTTTCTTTCTTTCATTCAAAGCGTTGACGATATAGTGTGACAGGGTCTTCGCCTCGGCTCTCGCCTGTGCCTTATCACGGGCGTCAAAGGCCTCCTGTGCAAGCTTTTCGGAGTCTAACGCACGCTGCAGGGCAGCCTGTTCCTTCTCGGAAGAGGTCTTTGCCAGGGCTTCCGCCTTCTCTCTTGCGATCTCGGCTTCCTCTGCACGGCGCTCTGCCTCAAAGGCTTCCCGAAGGGCGCCCGCAGCCTTTTCTTCGGCTGTAACGGCAATTTCCTTCGCCTCGTTCATGCGCGCTTCCATCTCCGCCCGCTGACGGAGCGCCTCGTTCATGCGGCTTTCCATGGAGGTCATGCTGTTCGTTGCTTCTTCGACCTGTCTCGCAGTCTCGGCTGTGATCTGTGCGATTCTCTCATCAGCCTCGCTTCTGGTGCGGGCAGTCACTTCTGCAACCTTTCTCTCAGCCTGCTTTCTGGCAGCTTCCACCTCGGCATCCGCATTGGAGCGAATGGCATCTACCTCCTGTACCTTTCTGGCATGGATGGCTTCGACGCTTCTCTCCGCGTCGGTGCGGATGGTCGAAACGGTCTGCTCTGCCTCGGTCTGAATGGCTGTTACCTTCTCGTCGGCCTGTGTCTGAATCTCGGCAACCTGAGCCTGCGTCTGTGCCTGCATCTTTTCGAGGCGTTCCGTGCAGTCCTGCTCCATCCGGGTCACGGTGTCGGCCGCCGCACGGCGTGCCTCTATCACGAGAGCCTCCGCTTCTGCCTTGGCGTCTGCAATCATTCTGTCCGCATCCTGCTTCGTCTGACTGATCGCGCTACGGGCATCGTTTTGCGTCCTGGTCACGATAGCCTCCGCTTCCGCCTTGATCTTCGCGATGCTTTCCTGTGCTTCGGTCTGAGTTCTTGCTACGGTTTCCTCCGCTTCCGCCTTGGTCTTTGCAATGCTTTCCTGTGCCTCGGCCTGAGTCCTTGTTACGGTCTCCTCCGCTTCCGCCTTGGTCTCCTGCATTGCGGTCTCCGCAAGCTCTCTGGCCTGTCTGTCGGCCGCGGCCTCGCGCACAGCCTGTTCCATCTCCAGGCGCGCCTTCTTCGCAGCTTCCTCAGCGGCAAGCCTCTCTGCAATGGCATCTTCCATGCTTCGTTCCATGGCGGCTCTGTCGTCTATCGCCTGCTTAGCCGTCTCTTCAGCGGTCTTTCTCGCCGTCACGGCCTCCAGTGCCTCGGCTTCCGCCTTGGTACGGGCGTCGTTGTCCTGCGCGGAACGGATCTCCGCCTGCTGGAGTCTGTACATCAGATCTGCAATCTGCTGCTGGAGGCCGACGATCTGACCATCCATGTCCTCCAGCTCCTGCTCGGCCTTTTGGCGTGCTTCGGTTTCCTCCGCAAGCTTTGCCTCCGCATCGAGCTGCGCCTGGGTCACTTCTTCGATGATGACCTTGCGTATCTCCACATCGGGGATATCGTAATCATCAACGATCTGCTCTTCCACCTTCTTGATAAACTTCGGCTTGATGGATCTGCGCTTCTTCGTCGCCGTGTCGATCTTGCGGGAGTCGGTCTCCATCAGGCTCTTGAATACCGTATAGTTGGTGATCAGGTTTGTATACATCTGAATGAGGTATTCTTCATCGAATTCCATCGCGGTGTCCTGCTCCTCGATGGTATATCCGACCTCGTCATAGCTCTCCAGGAACTGCCACAGCTTATAACAGGTGCGGTAGTGCGGATCCTTCATGATCAGGTTGGTACGCTGAATCGGGCTTCTGACCTTGGCACAGCCTGCCATGATCTGGCAGAAGGAACTGTTGCGCAGTGCCATCACCAGACGTCTCACACGGTCGATTCGCATGAAGACGGACATATTGTCAGTGTCATTCTCCGCGAAATTCTGACGGTTTTTCACGACCATTTCGATCTTGTATTCGATCTCCTCGTAGGCGTCATCCACCTTGCTCTGATACAGCAGGGTGTTGGTGATCTCATCCCCGGTAGACCAGAAGATGACATCCGTACGCTTATCGATGAAGGTTACCAGTCTCTGAATCAGATGATAGATGAATCTGTTCTCGTAGAGGTCGTAGGTCTCCTCCGTGGACACATTCAGGATTCTGGTCGGCTGGATGTCTCCGTCCTCGTCGCTTGCGATGAACTGGGTGTTCATGCTCAGGTGACGCACGCTGTCTGCGCTGATCTTCTTGGCAAGGGCAACCGGCACAACCTCTTCCTTGGTGGTAACGAATCTTCTGGGCTTTTCGATGATGGTGTTGATGGCGTCGAGACTTTCCTCAATGGTGGAAAGCCATCTCTCATCCACGACCTTGTGAAGGATTCTGTTGTTGTGCTGGAACTGGTTGTTGCCTGCCTGAACCATCTCAAAAAGGTACCGGAAATACCGGTCGTTCTCCAGCGTCTTACCGACTTTATTCGTATATTTTAGATACAGATCATTGATTGTATTTGCCATTGTATCTTCCTCCGGCTATAACGATTCTGTGGAGTCCTTACACTTAGTACAGGTTCTGGATTCTGGTCAGATATGCCTTGCTGTCCTGCATCGCGGTCTTGCCGAAGATCTTCTCCAGATAAGCGATCAGACCCTTGATCTCGTCGCGGACAAAGCTTACGTTCATACTCTCGAACTTCTTCAAAACCTTACGTGCAATAATGTAATCCATGCCGTCAAGCTCAGTGCCGCCGCACGCTACATAGACGGGAATGAACTCGTACATCTGCTTCAGAATACGGTTACCGAACGCCAGCTGGAATCGTGTCTGCAGATAGGTGTCAAGCTTCGTCATCTTCTCGATGGTTGCTTCGCTGATGGGATAATCCTCCTTCGCCTTTGCAAACAGCGCCTGCAGATGCGTGGTGGAAATCGGGCATGCAGGGTGAGGTTCACATTCAAAAGCACTTGCTCTCTCGTTCAATTCGATCGGGATCGCACGGTCATATACCTTATCGGTGATGGTAAAGGTGGAGTCGTCGTTGTTCGCGGTTCCGATGAACCACAGGGTATCGGATACATGAATCTTACCGTTGTCCATCAAAGCAGGGTCATTCGGCCATGCGGTGGGAACCAGGTCGATCACCCACTCGTCCTTGCTGGGCATTTCCAGAACGGACAGCATCTCTGCGAAGTAATACTCGATACGCGCCAGGTTCATCTCGTCGAGTACGATGAGGGTGGGATCCTCACGGAAGCCCGCCTCATACATGGCACGCAGGAACTCTGTCTCATTGAAACGCTTGGAGAATTCGTTGAAGTAACCAAGCAGCTCCGTTCTGTCCCGGTAGGAAGGCTGAACGGATACAATGGTTGCGGGATTTAACATATATCTGCTGAAGGAATACGGCAGGGATGTTTTACCGGTACCGGAGATACCTTCCAGGATCAGGATCTTACTTGCCGCAAGACCTGCCACGAAACGGCGCACGATCTCAGGGGTATAATACAGGTGCATCTGGCTTGCCGCGAAGAGTCTGTAGCCTTCCGCAAACTGTTGGAGGGTAATGGAATTGTCATAAGTCTGCGGTACATAGGTCTCGTACTTCTGGTCCACTAACCGAAGCTTCGGGAAGCGGATGACATTGGGTGCATAGCTGTCCTCTGAGGTATCCTTCTTGACGGTGACGGTGCCGTAATCTCTGGGCTTGCCATCGGGACCGACTGCCACGCCGGCAGGCACAGGCGTCTCTGCCCCGCCCGTCACATTCGCCACAGTCGGGATGGTATCGTCTGTCAGAGCGGAGGCTCCCATATACGGGATCCTCTCCGTTCCTCCCATGGAATTCACCTTCAGTGCCAACAGTTTATTCTTCTCATCGATCAGATTCAGTACCTGACGGTTTAAGCGTCCGATCTCGCGATAGAGGGTGGAATTGTCTTCATTGTCTGCGCGCAGTCTGATGTTTAACATGATACGCTTGACTGCCAGAACGATGATCAGAATCGGAATCGCTATCAAAATCAGGACGAGCAGAAGCGCCAGTATCTTAGCCGGAACGCTCAAGGTATAAAAGTATGTGTTGAAGATCATGATATACTCCGGCCAGCCTGTGAAAAACAATCTGAAGATCGCCACAAAGCACTGTACGATGTTATAGATGATTTTTGCGATCAGTTCATATGCCAGTTTCAAAAATTCGCTCATATTCTGCCTCCCGACTCATGCACCCTCACGGTGTCACAAATCTCTCTCGTAGTGGTTTCTTACTCTTCGGTAGCCTTCTTCTCGGCAGCTGCAAGCTTTGCCTCTGCCTCTTCCTTCAGTCTCTGAGCCTCTGCCAGAGCAGCCTGTGCCTCTGCCAGCTTCGCATCCGCGTCGGAGCCGGTCGCCTTCGCCACCTCTTCTGCCTGTTCGATGGCAATCGCCTTCTTGAGGCTGATGCTTACCATGATCAGATGGTAGATCTGATAAATGAAGAACAGAAGCATCGGAAGGACGATCACGATCAAAAAGCCCGTGCTTCCGGACAGGAAGTTCATTACATATCCGATCTTGGGAAGTCTGAACTGATATTTGCCGACGATGTCTCCGTCGGAAATGATATGCGTATCAGCCATCGCATTGTTATCACCCTTGGTCACATAGCTTCGAAGGCCGTTGCTCTCCTGAATCGATTCGATTCTATGGGTGTTCAAAGCGTATTCGTTGTTGATGATGGTATGGAAGGTAATGATGTCTCCCGCTTCCAGCTTCTTCGTATCACACTGTTTGATGATGATCAGGTCGCCTGCGTTGAAGGTAGGTGCCATGGATTCAGACATTACCGACAATGGTGTGAACCCTGCAAGATTTGCGACCGATTTGGAATCCTTCGTTGCAAGTGTGGTAAAGGCAAACAATGCCGCGAGCAGAATGATTGCCCAGAGCAGTACACTTGCCATAACCGAAAGAACATTTTTTAGAATTTTCATGAGATAACCCTCCATGGTTTATTTTTCCGGCAGATGAATCATTCGTCAATGGTTGGAGCCATCGAGAACGTTATGCTTCTCGTCTGTACCGATAAATCTTAGCTTAATCTGATAATCAGCCTTTCTGATGGCGTCCGTGCACGAAGGGTCACTGCCCTCCAGCCAGATGTAGACATCCACAGGCTTGTCGATTCCCTTTTTCAAAGCAAACAATGCATTGTCCTGACTCAGCACCATCTCGTCCGCAGGCAGGAGGCCGAAGGTCCTGACATCTCCGTTTCCCTGCGCTTCGGGCCCGCTTCCCGGGTCGTAGATGAAGCAGGTTCCGTCCGTCACAAAGGCAATCCGCATGGCGTCCGGCAATCTCTGATTGGAGGAGGTGACTGCAGTGCCGTCCTTCCCCGCCTCACTGTTTGCCGAGGTCAGATGAACGATCATATCCTCCGTTGCCATAAAGTGCAGTCTGAAGGACAGATAGGCTCCGCTGTCCGCAGCCACGAATGTACCGTCCTCCAGCGCAAAGCTGCCGCAGTCCGTCGTGGTGACCGGCTTCAGCGGCACCTGCTGCATATCAAAGCCCTTCTCGCGCCTGATGCGCTCCGCGATCTGTTCAAACGCCAGGGTCTTCACATACTCTTCGAACTCGCTGTGCCCGTCGAGGTCAAAGCGAAGGTTGCTTCCCGAGGTCACTTCCATGCTCATGCTGTAGACCTTCGTGAAATCCGCTATGGTAAACCATGCATAGGATGCAGCCGAGATGCTGACTAAGGCAATGGCTGCAAGCAGCAGGGATATCGTCAGTTTCTGTCGTTCCGAAAAAGAGTCCTGTCTTCTGTTTTCACTCATCAGGGCACCTCCTCAGTCAGAATACCGTACAGGCCAATCTGAAAGTCAAAATCGATATTCTCAATATAGTCCGTGCAGTCCGGGTCGCACCCTTCCACATAGAAAAAGACATCCAGCACATAGATCTGATTCAGATTCAGATAACAAAGCGGTACGGTCGATGAAAAGACGCCGGCCTCCGGAACCAGGTAATTCTGATAGTTCACGGAAGGATCCTTTACCGCCTTGACAGTACCGTTCTCATCCATGACCAGAACATTTCCCGCCTCCATCAGCGTATCGTCCGGGTAGGTGTTGTTCTCCCGCTCCCCTGCGGGATTCTCGGTATCACCGAATCTCAAAATGACCGGGTTCGCATGATCGATCAGGATTCCCAGGCGCGCTGCATTCGGGACAGCCCCGGCATTCATAAGAAAAGCTCCGCCGTTTTGGATGCTCTCATCCAGGAAAAGCGCCATCCTGGCGTTCCCGTGCTGTGCGGTCGCCTCGGCTTTCACATAGATTCTGCCGTGATAGATATATTTTTCGTCCTCGACCTTCTCGAAATATTTTGCCTTCCCTTCCACAGTGCCGGGACTGAAGACATAATTTCTCAAATCTGCCGTAGAGACCGGATAAAGCTCGTTTACGGGGTGACTGTTCACCTGCGTCAGATTCGCAACCGCGCTTCCCTGAAAGGAACCACCACCCGCCGTGCTCAGGAGAAGGCTCACGGTATCGACATTGGTTCGGGCGGAAACCTGATTGGTCTTCACGACCATGTTTACGGAAAACCATGCGTAGGTCGCCGTTCCCAAGGACAGAAGCACTGTAAACGTCGTAACGAACAGATATGTAGCTTTCAGGTATGTTCCGACTCGCTTCATGGGGTCTCTCCTTCCTATCAAAGTTTTCTATCAAAATTTTCTATCAAGCAAATTCTCTATCAAAATGTTTGTAAACAAAATGATTGTAAAATGATTCCTGCAAAACAGCTCGGACAAATTCTATCCGCAGGTTCAGGCGTTAACGGCTGACGCCGGCGAAGGAAAGCTGAAGCACCGTTTCGATATTCTGCACGGAATTGATGCAGTTCTCATCGCAGCCCTCCAGGTAAAGCCAGTACTCTACCTGTGCGATCTCTTTCGCCTGAATAGTGCAAAGAGGGGAAAGTCCGGGGCCGGGCTCCGTTTTATTGGTGTCCGCAAAATACGCTCCCGGGTCAACTGCAATATCCGGCACAAAGACCGGAGAACCGTCGGCAGAAATTCCTGCCACGATACTTCCCGGAGTCGAAACCGTAGTGACAGACTGCGCTCCCGAGGTATCTCCCATCTGATCCAGCCTGAAAATATAGGTTTGGATCCCCTCCGCGGTCACGATACGCATTCCGAGCCGGAGTGCCGCCAGAGTCTGCATATCGGTACCGACTCCCATGGAGGGACGGTAAAAATAGACATCGCAGTTGTCCTTCAGGCTCTGCAGGTACAAAACTCCGTGCAGCACCTTGGTGTCAAGGGAATCCGTGACCTCGCGAAACCGGTAAGAGATTCCGTTTCGGTCCTGCATGGTCGCCTGGTAAAATCTTGTCAGATCATTCGTCGTAACCGGCTCCAGACTGCCGCCGACAAACTGCGGCAGCTCACAAGCCGTGGAAAAGCTCTCCTCGTCGGCTGAAGTTGAAATATAGAGCGCCGTGTCGCCGGAGCTGACGGTGCTGCTCATCGGCGTCACATTTGTCTCAGGTTGGAAGGTAAACCATGCAAAGGTTGCCCCGCCGAGTCCGATCAGCGCAATCAGCACCCAGATCACTGCAAGCCAGACGGTTCCGAATCGTTTCATCTTCTTCATACTTCCACCTCCGCCTACTGATTCTCACCGGCAAAGTGAAGTGCCAGATTCTCCAGCGTCGCTCCCAGCAGATTCTCGGTGCAGTCTATGTCGCAGCCCTCGAGCCAGACATAGACATCGATCTGAACCGGAGCGCAGAACGCCTTGGGATCATTGGGATCATCACTTCCCAGCCGAAGCAGTTCCACCGTATTGGGTTTGAGTGTGACATAGCCGGTCGTTTCGTCATAATCGCAGTAGTTGTCTTCCGTCAGCAGAGCGTCAAACAAAACCGTGGAGCCATCCGTTTTGTCGCAGTCAAGCACATGGCCGGGCTCGCCGTAGTAGGTGTTGTATCTGCCGGTCGTATTGCTTTCACTGCTCAGTTCAAAAATGAATTCCTTCACCCGGTCCCTGTCCGCATCCGTGACCTCACCGTAGAAGCCCGGCTCATGAACGACCAGGCCGACCCGGATGGCCGTCTTGATCGGTTTGGATGCATCGGCGTCATCTCCGTCTATCGCAGACACATATATGCCTCTCTTCTCACCGTTGGCGCGAAGATACAGTGTTGTCTTATAATAATCCACATTCTCCACACTGGGCTCGAAGAACTTCGCCAGCATGAAAGGTCTCTCAGCGGTACCCTCCGTAAAATGGTACGCCTGCGCCCTCTGGAAGCCCCCCGTGATCCTGTTGGTGGAAACAGGGTTTAGCCTGCCGTTGAAGGATTTCATCTCTGTCTTGGAACGGAAGGAAGCCGTATCGTCCTTATCCGTCGATATCTGAAGCGTGGCACCCGTGCCCACCGCCATATGTATGCTTGTGGTATGTGCGCTTGTCTGATAAATATACCAGGCGAAGGTCGCCGTAGTCATGGACGCAGCCGCAATCAGAAGGACAAGCAGGGCGAGTATCCACTTACGTTTCCATCGTGTTGACATTCTCATCGGGCTCCCTCCTTCCATTGTTCCTAACGGCACCGCATCGGGCAAACTCAAAAAAGTGCATAGTAATCCATATTTTGATTTTATTCTACCATATACGCCAAAATATTTCAACTATTCCCTTTTTTCTGTATAAATCAAATTTTTCTGTAAATTTTCGAACTTTTCTACCCATTCATCATTCTAAACACTTTCTAAATAATGGCACGCTTCGCGCTTTTCGCGTTGCTTTTTCCCCTTCGCTGTCGTATAATATATTGATTCATTGAAATTTGGTACCTGTTCAGAGCCAAGCAAAATTTCATAAAACAGGTGAAAAATGCTTGCATTTTTAAGACTGTTTTTGAAATCTTATTTGGCGGATACGCCACACCGACGAAATGCAAAGCATTTTGGAGGTTGGCTCTGAACAGTTACGAAATTTGTTTACAATCAAAACATCAGCCTTTCATAGCCTTCCGCATGTCCGCATAGGCTATGGAAAAGGCGGGAGGTAATACCCTATGAACCAAACTGACAAAGTCTGCACTCTTGGCATTGACATCGGTTCCACGACCGTCAAGATCGCTATTCTGGATGAAAACCACACAATCCTCTTCTCGGACTATGAGCGGCATTTTGCCAACATCAGAGAAACGCTCTCCGCCCTGCTGCAGAAGGCCTTCTCCGAACTCGGCAACATCTCCCTGCATCCCATGATCACGGGCTCGGGCGGACTCACTCTGGCAAATCACCTGGGCGTCCCCTTTACGCAGGAGGTCATCGCGGTAGCAACTGCATTGAAAGAGCTTGCCCCCAAAACTGATGTCGCCATCGAGTTGGGCGGCGAGGATGCGAAAATCATCTATTTCGAGGGCGGCAATGTAGAGCAGCGAATGAACGGTATCTGCGCAGGCGGTACCGGTTCCTTCATCGACCAGATGGCGTCCCTGCTGCAGACCGATGCTTCCGGCTTAAATGAATACGCCAAAGGTTACAGTTCTCTCTATACCATCGCGGCAAGATGCGGCGTCTTCGCCAAAACCGATATTCAGCCGTTGATCAACGAGGGCGCAACCAAGGAAGACCTCGCCGCATCCATTTTCCAGGCCGTGGTCAACCAGACCATCTCCGGCCTTGCCTGCGGTAAGCCCATCCGCGGTCATGTTGCCTTTCTGGGCGGACCGCTTCACTTCCTCTCTGAACTTAAGGCTGCTTTTATCCGCACCCTGAAGCTGGATGAGGAGCATATCATCGATACGGACAACTCTCACCTCTTTGCAGCCATCGGCTCCGCGTTGAACGCCGGGGAGGATGTCACATTTTCTCTGGAGGAAATGGTTGGTAAGCTTTCCTGCGAGATACATATGGAATTCGAAGTCGAGCGAATGGAGCCTCTCTTTGCGGACGAGGCTTCTTATGATGCGTTCAAAAAGCGTCACGAGGCGCACCGCGTCGGCACCGCAGACCTTGCCTCTTATCACGGCAATGCCTACCTCGGTATTGACGCCGGCTCCACCACGACCAAAATCGCTCTGGTCGGCGAGGACGGTTCTCTGCTCTATTCCTTCTACAGCAGCAACGACGGCAGCCCTCTCAAGACAGCCATCCGCTCGCTCAAGGAAATCTATGCACAGCTTCCCGCCGATGTCAAGATCGTGCGCTCCTGCTCCACCGGCTACGGGGAAGCACTGATGAAAGCTGCCTTTTTGCTCGATGACGGCGAGGTTGAGACCGTTGCGCACTACTATGCCGCCGCGTTCTTCGACCCGAAGGTCGACTGTATCCTCGATATCGGCGGTCAGGACATGAAATGCATCAAGATCAAGAACCAGACCGTGGACAGCGTGCAGCTGAATGAAGCCTGCTCGTCCGGCTGCGGCTCCTTTATCGAGACCTTCGCGAAATCCCTGAACTACAGCGTACAGGACTTTGCAAAGGCTGCGCTCTTCGCAAAGCACCCGATCGACCTTGGCACCCGCTGTACCGTATTCATGAATTCCAAGGTAAAACAGGCACAGAAGGAAGGTGCCAGCGTCGCCGACATCTCTGCCGGACTTGCCTATTCCGTCATCAAAAACGCCCTTTTCAAGGTAATCAAGGTATCCGACGCCTCTGAGCTTGGCAAAAACATCGTCGTGCAGGGCGGTACCTTCTACAACGACGCCGTACTGCGAAGCTTCGAGCGCATCGCAGGCTGTGAAGCCATTCGTCCCGACATTGCAGGCATCATGGGCGCCTTCGGTGCTGCGCTGATCGCCCGTGAGCGTTATGAGTCAGGGTACGAGACACAGATGCTTAGCTACGAGAAGCTCTGTGAGCTCAAATACGAGACCAGCATGGCGAAATGCCGCGGCTGTACCAACAACTGCCGTCTCACCGTCAACAAGTTCTCCGGCGGTCGTACCTATGTCTCCGGCAACCGCTGCGAGCGGGGCATCGGCGGTCAGAAGAATGCTTCCAATGTTCCGAACCTGTTTGAATACAAGATGCAGAGGCTCTTCTCCTATCCGGCCCTGGAGCCCGACAAGGCGCCCCGCGGTACCGTCGGTATTCCCAGAGTCCTGAATATGTACGAGAACTACCCGTTCTGGCATGTATTTTTCACAAAATTAGGCTACCGCGTGATTCTTTCTCCCGGCTCCAACCGTAAGATCTATGAGCTCGGCATTGAATCCATCCCCAGCGAGTCCGAGTGCTATCCCGCGAAGCTTGCGCACGGTCATGTCACCTGGCTGATCAGGCAGAATGTGGATTTTATCTTCTACCCTGCCGTGTTCTACGAGCGCGACGAGGTGGAGGGCGCAAACAACCACTATAACTGCCCTATCGTGACCTCTTATTCCGAAAATATCAAGAACAATGTGGAGGAGATCACAGGCGGTCAGATGCGCCTGCGCAATCCGTTCCTTTCCTTCCGCGACCTTGGCACCGTAACGATGGCCCTGTTAAAGGAGTTTGCCGAACTTCCCGCTAAAGAAGTAAAGGAAGCTGCCTCCGCCGCCTGGGACGAGCTCGCCCTGGTCCGTGAGGATATCATGAAAAAAGGCGAGGAGACCTTAAAATACCTCGAAGAGACCGGCAAGCGCGGCATCGTCCTCGCAGGCCGTCCCTATCACATTGATCCGGAGATCAATCACGGTATTCCGGAGCTCATTACCTCCTTTGACCTTGCGGTTCTGACGGAGGATTCCATCTCCCATCTGGGCAGGCCGGAGCGTCCGCTGATCGTCTCCGACCAGTGGATGTACCACTCCAGACTGTATGCCGCGGCAAGCTATGTCAAAACGGTGGAGAATCTTGACCTGATTCAGCTTAACTCCTTCGGCTGCGGACTGGATGCCGTGACCACCGACCAGGTGAATGATATCCTCTCCGGCGCCGACAAAATATACACCTGCTTAAAGATCGACGAGGTCAACAACCTCGGCGCCGCAAGGATCCGCATTCGCTCCCTGCTCTCCGCGATCAAGGTTCGCGAGAAGCAGAAGAAAGAGCGCACCATCCGTTCCTCGGCCGTCGAGCGTGTGATGTTTACCGAGGAAATGCGCAGGGATTACACCATCATCTGCCCGCAGATGTCACCGATTCATTTCGAGATCTTTGAACCTGCTTTTGCATCCTGCGGCTACAACTTTGTGGTACTGAACAATGACAACAAGCATTCCGTAGATGTCGGCCTGAAATATGTAAACAACGATGCGTGCTATCCTTCCCTTCTGGTGGTCGGTCAGATCATGGAAGCACTGCTTTCCGGAAAATACGACTTGAACAAGACTGCGATCATCATGACACAGACCGGCGGCGGATGTCGTGCCACCAACTATGTCGGTTTTATCCGACGTGCGCTCAAAAAGGCCGACATGGAACAGATTCCCGTCATCTCCCTGAATCTGGCCGGCATCGAGAGCAACCCCGGGTTCCACTTAAATGCGAACCTTCTGATTCGCGCCGCCCTCGCCGCAGAGTTTGGCGATATCTTCATGCGGTGCGTCTATCGGATGCGCCCCTACGAGGCCGTTCCCGGAAGTGTGGAGGCCGTTCATCAAAAATGGCTTGCCGTCGTGAAGGAATTTGTCACACGCAGGCACTTAAGCTTACGGAAATTCAATCAGCTCTGCCGCGACATCATCCGCGACTTTGATAAGATCGAGCTTCGTGATATTAAAAAGCCCCGTGTCGGAATCGTCGGCGAGATTCTGGTAAAATTCTCCCCGGCCGGCAACAATCATCTGGTCGAGCTTCTCGAAAGCGAAGGCGCAGAGGCCGTGGTTCCTGATCTGATCGATTTCATGCTCTACTGCTTCTACAACCAGATATATAAGGCGGACCATCTGGGCACCGGTAAAAAGGCCGCGCTCGTTTCCTCCCTCGGCATCTGGGCTATTGAACACATCCTGCGAAAGACAGCCGTGAAGGAGTTTCAAAAGAGCAGACACTTCTCTGCTCCCACACCCATCAGAGAGATCGCCGGGTATGCCGAATCCATCGTATCAATCGGAAACCAGACCGGTGAAGGGTGGTTTTTGACCGGTGAAATGATCGAGCTGATCCATGACGATGTTCCCAACATTGTATGTACACAGCCCTTCGGATGCCTCCCCAACCATGTAGTAGGTAAGGGCGTCATCAAGGCCCTTCGCAAGGCTTACCCCGAGTCAAACATTGTCGCCATCGACTACGACCCCGGTGCCAGCGAAGTAAACCAGCTAAACCGTATCAAGCTGATGCTCTCCACCGCGGCAAAGAATCTGGACAAAAAGTAAAGGGATACAAAAAGGGCACCTCCCGTTTTGGGAAGCGCCCTTTTTGATTGGTTTTATGAAGCTGCCTTCGTCTCCAGATACTGTTTCAGCAGGTCTGCCACTTCCTCCGGCTGCAATCCCGCATCCGTGATCAGCTCGCTGACAGTCTCCAGTTCTTTCTGCTTTTTCTCCCTGTACAATTCTTCCAGTTCGCGCTTTTCCGATTCCACGCGCATCATCAGTGCGTCAATCAGCTCCTGTTTTGCCGCAATTTTCTCCTCAATCGTTTTTCTCTGACCTCTCGCCATAACTGTCTCCTTTCACAGGATTGTTACATCCTTTTTTACCAGTATATGGACAAGTTGGAAAAAATATACATCCCTTTTAAGAATTCTCTCAGGTCAAATCATAGGGTGTCATCTGGTAGACATAATAATTGAGCCAGTTGCTGTAGAGATTGTTGCTGTGTGAGCGCCACTGAAGCAGCGGTCTGTTCTCGGGATTGTCGTCCGGATAGTAATTGTAGGGTACCTGAATGGGCAGTCCCTTGTTCAGATCTCTGAAATACTCATTGTTCAAGGTGTATCTGTCGTATTCGGGATGTCCTGTGACAAAAATCTTCTTACCGCCCTCTGCGATTGCCAAAAATACGCCTGCCACATCGGATTCCGCCAGCACTGTCAGCTCTTTACATGCATGAATTGCATCGGCCGGAGTCTCGGTGTGTCTGCTGTGAGGTGCGAGGAAAACATCGTCGAAGCCGCGAACCAGCGGTATCTTGCGGTTGGACACCTTGTGCTCGTAAATACCGAACAGCTTCTTCGGCAGAAGCTTCTTATTGATTCCGTAATAGTAATAGAAGCCCGCCTGCGCTGCCCAGCAGATATGCAGGGTCGAGGTGACATGTGTCTCTGCCCAGTCAAAGATCTCACAGGTCTCCTTCCAGTAATCTACTTCCTCGAAGGAGATATCCTCCACGGGTGCGCCCGTCACGATCATACCGTCAAATTTACGGTCCCTGATCTCGTCCAGAGAAGTATAGAACTTATTCAGATGACTTGCCGATGTGTTCACAGACACATGGCTGCGCACATTCATAAATGTGACATCCACCTGCAGCGGCGTGTTGGAAAGTGCCCTCAGAAGCTGCAGCTCCGTATCCTGCTTGATCGGCATATTATTCAGGATCAGTACCTGCAAGGGACGAATATCCTGGTGGATGGCCCTGTTTTCGTCCATCACAAATATATTTTCATTCTCCAGAATTTCCAATGCGGGAAGATCGCTCTGTGTTTTAATCGGCATGACAAAATACTCTCCTTGATTTGTTCTTTAGTTGGCTTCAAACATAGCCATCAGTTCGTCTATGGTGGTCTCGCCTGCCATTTCCTCAACCAGGCCGACGGTTGCGCACCAAATATAGTTGCCCTTCAAATAAAAGAACTGTACCAGCTTTACATGCACATTCTGGATCGTTGCTTCACAATAAATGACCTTTTTCTCCTGACCGGCAATCGTCATGGTTCTCTTCTCTGCAACTGAGACCTCCTGATAACCGCTGCCGAGCAGAATATCCTTGTACTGCGTAAGATTGGCGTCCACGATCGACTCATCATTCGCGATTGCGCCCATCAGCGGATTCACCTTCTGGTAGATTACATTCATGGAGCTTCCGTTTACCAGATTCTGGGCATACATATCATAGATAAGATCGGAATTTTCCAGAATCGTCTTCAGATTATCATCCGTGACAGTATCCACCGCATATCCGTTCATCTGTGCAAGCTGCTCTTCATTCGCCAGAACCCAGGTCTCATCAAACTCCACCTTCAGGCCCGCCCAATCAGAAACATAGACAGAACCGTTTACACTGCCGAATGTCAGTGCAGCCTCTTCATCCGATGTTTCAGAGGATGCCTCACTTTGACTCTCCTGCACTTCTTCCGTCTTACTCTCTTCGGCTGTGCTCTCTGACACGGAGCTCTCTGTCACGCTGCCGGCGGGAGACTTCTCTTCACCGATCGTGGTGCTGCCCTTCACCGGATCCCCACCGCAGGCGCACAGTGCCGTGCACATCACAACCGTCAACAACAGTGTCAAAACTCTTTTTTTCATACTCTCTCCTCATTTTGTTTTCTCCCTTTTTGGGATTTCTTTATGCAAGACCATATTCTGCCAGGAAATCATCCTCCGAAAGAATGGTTACCCCAAGTTCCTTCGCTTTCTTATTCTTGGAAGAAGACGATGTCACATCATTGTTGATCAGGCAGGTGGTCTTAGCCGTCACGCTTCCCGTGACCTTCCCGCCCCTAGACTCGATCAGGTCCTTCAGCTCATTTCTGTTTTCAAAATGATTCAGACTGCCGGTGATTACAAACACCAGCCCCTCCAATGTCTGGCTTCCGGCCTTCGTTTCGGGCACTTCAACCTTAAGCTCGGACATCAGCCTGTCCATTTTCTGTCGGTTTTCCGCATCCTGCATATACTCCGCAAATGTACCGGCAATCACCTCACCGATACCTTCGATGGCACTCAGCGTCTCTACGGTAGCCTGCTTCATCGCTTCGAGATCGTAATCAAAGTGTTTACAGATCATTTTTGCATTCGCTGCGCCGATATTGGCGATGCCCAGCGCATAGATCACTCTCGGTAGCGTCGTCTGTCTGGAACGATCGATACTTTCAATCAGGTTGCGATAGGACTTCTCCCCGAAGCCTTCCAGCTCCACGATCTCGCTGCGATGCATTTCCAGATGATATAAGTCAGCATACTCACGAATGAAGCCCATGTCAACAAATTTCTCAAGCGTTGCCTCTGAGAGCCCTTCGATATTCATGGCATCGCGGCTTACAAAAAGGGTAAAGGACTTGATCCTCTTCGCCGCACACTTCTCATTGA
Organism: Acetatifactor sp.; assembly: GCA_016293615.1. Classification (GTDB taxonomy): domain Bacteria; phylum Bacillota; class Clostridia; order Lachnospirales; family Lachnospiraceae; genus Acetatifactor. The sequence goes on along the minus strand of JAEDDX010000024.1, from coordinate 4,278 downwards.
CACAGTAAAGGGACTGCACATCGTTCACCTGCTTGATCTGTGTCCGCTCACCGCACACGGGACATACAGCAGGAATCTCCAGGGTGCCGCTCTCCGTCAGATTCCGGGCAATCTGCGGAATGATCATATTGGCCTTATAGACAGTGATTGTATCCCCAATGCCAAGCTTCAGACTCTTTACGATGCTCACATTGTGTACTGATGCGCGGCTGACGGTCGTGCCCTCTAACTCCACCGGTTCAAAGACTGCAACAGGGTTGATCAGTCCGGTTCTGCTGGCGCTCCACTCCACGGCAAGCAGGGTCGTCTCCCTCAGTTCATCTGCCCATTTGAAAGCAATGGAATGTCTCGGAAACTTTGCCGTTCTGCCGAGGGACTGTCCGTATGCAATGTCTTCATAGGTCAAAACCAGGCCGTCCGAAGGCACATCATAGGTTTCGATCTCCCGCTCAAACGCTTCGATCGTCTCCAATATCGTTTCTTCGGTCACGGCGCGATACGGCACTGTCTCAAAGCCCTGCTTCTGTAGGAAGGCGTATTGCGCTTTCCTGGAGTTTTCAAACTCCGCACCTTCCGCTTTGACGAGAGAAAATGCATAGAATCGCACATTTCTCTTCGCCGTGATCTCGTTGTTCAGCTGCCGCACGGAGCCGCTGCAGAGATTTCTCGGATTCTTATACTTAGCCTCCTCATCATGAATCTCGGCATTCATCCGCTCAAAGTCGGAATAGGTGATCACGGCCTCGCCGCGGAGCACCAGCTCCCCGGTATAGGGAATGGACACCGGAATGTTTTTGAATGTCCTGGCATTATTGGTAACGACTTCCCCGATCTCACCGTTACCTCTGGTTACCGCCTTGGCAAGTTTTCCCTCCCGATAAGTCAAAACAACGGTCAGCCCGTCCAGCTTCCAGCTGAGCAGTCCTTCATGTCCCTGCAGCCAGTCGCGCAGCTCCTCCCGGCTCTTGGTCTTTCCCAGGGAGAGCATCGGACTTTCATGCCGCTCTTTGGGAAGTTCTTCGACCGCTTCATATCCGACATTCACGGTCGGACTGTCGGTTAAGACCACCCCGGTCGCCTCCTCCAGCGCAAGCAGCTCATCATACAGAGCGTCATATTCAAAATTGCTCATAATCTCGCGGTCCTCGGCATAATATGCCCTCGCCGCTTCCTTCAAAATGACAACGAGTTCCTTCATTCTCTGAAGCTTCGTCTGTTCCATGGGTTTCCTCCGTTTCATTGCGGTTCATTTCGTCCTGAATCTGAATACTCCATTGCCGGGACTTGGTTCCGGCACAATCATACGACGCAGCGGTACGCAAATCTCCAAAAATGCTTCCCGCTTATTTTAACCCGCAGTCTCTGTACAGTCTCTGAATGTCCTCCCCGCCCAGCTCCACATATTGCCCCGGCAGCAGACTGCCAATCGTCACATGCATCACGCGAACCCGCTTCAGTTTCTTCACTTCATAGCCGCAGGCTGCGCACATTCTGCGGATCTGCCGGTTCAGCCCCTGGGTCAGTATGATGCGGAACGAATATTTTCCAAGCTTTTGTGTCTCGCAGGGTCTTGTGGTTGCATCGAGGTCTTTCAAATAGAGTCCCTGACTCATTTTGCTTAGGAATTCTTCTGTGATCTCTTTGTCCGTCTTCACGATATATTCTTTCTCATGACGGTTCGCCCCGCGCATCATTCCCTGGATCAGGTCACCGTCGTTGGTCAATAGCAAAAGTCCTTCCGAATCCTTGTCCAGGCGTCCCGCATAGGTCACCCGGATCGGATACTCAATCAGTTTCGTGAGCACCTTCGCGGCATGCGCATCCCGCTCGGTGCAGGTCACACCGACCGGTTTATAGTAGGCCAGCACAACCTTTTTCTCCTGCCCCGCTACCGTCTTCCCGTTCACAACGACGGTATCTTCCCTTCCGATAAGCTGGCCGGGTCTCGCAATACTGCCGTTTACCAGGACTCTTCCCTGTTCTATAAGTTTGTCCGCATCTCTTCTGGAGCAGACGCCGCCGTGGGCAAGAAACTTATTTATTCGCATGGATTCCATACTGTCATCTCCTCGATTATGCAGATGGGAGGCACGCCTTCCCCCTCCTCAAGACCTTTCTTTGCCATCCGGTCAGCCAGTTCATTGTATTTCACATTCGTGTGGGCAACAACCTTCGTAAACCGAATCTGTATCTTTGTACCCCAGCCTCTCATTGCCCGGGCGTATTTCACCGTGTGGTCATTTTTCGCACGCCACGCGCCGGTGACCCACTTTTCAATTCCCTCGTAATCATAGCGGATCTCTATCTCTCGAAAACCACTCTCGATTGCACATCGCACGGCGTACATTGCGCCAAGCATCTCGCCGGTCACATTCCGGTGTGCAAGGGATTCCTCATTGTTGCCGTTTCCGTGCCGCACGAAAATCCTGCCGTCCGGCAGGATAAACACACACCCGAACGCATATCGTCTGACAGAGTCCTCGTAGCTTCCGTCCACATAAGCCAGCACCCGTCCGGCAGGCGGCAACTCATCCGGTGCATCCTCTTTTGCCTCCCATCCGAGATACGCCAGTGCTTCCTTTCGATTGGTAAATCCTTTGTATTCTGCCCCGGGAACCCCTTCCACGGAAGCCTTACACTGCTCCCAATTGTCGAAGATACCGGGAGTTTTCCCTTTTTTTACCGCATATACTTTTTTCGCTGCCATACACAGTCTCCTGTCTTCCAACATCCTGTCCGGTCAAAACAGGCTCATTCGAAATCGCCAGAATATTATACCAGTTATCGGTCCTAATTGCCATAGCTGAAGGCAAAAAAATGCACGCCCCGCATCCAAACCCGGTCTCACCCATCAGGCTGATGGCAACCTGTCCGGGACTTCCGCTCCGAACGATATGCTTTCCTGCGGTTGAATTGACAAACAATTCTTACCTGTGCAATAATAAAAAGGATTGGCGGCATCGTGTTGCCCCAATCACTTTTCGACGAAAGGAATTCTGTCATGGGTATTTCCAAAAAGCGTTTTCTCCCGTTTGATATGCTTCGAATCATAGCGACACTGTCTGTCATCGCACTCCATTCCGCCGCCAATTACTGGTATACCCTCCCGGTAAATACCTCCGGGTGGTTCTATTCCAACCTGTTCATCGCACTGAACCGGTTTTGTGTTCCGATATTTGTTATGATCAGCGGTGCTTTATTCCTCTCCCCTTCCAGAGAAGTCAAACCCGAACGCCTGCTGAAGCACAATGTGCTTCACCTTCTTTGTGTGTATGCTTTCTGGTCGATCGTATACGGCCTTTTATACTGTCAGGTTACCGGTTTTGAAAACATGACCGTAAAAGAGATTCTGAAGCGCTTCCTGACTGCGAAATACCATCTGTGGTTTCTGTCCCTGATCATCGGCATCTACTTTCTGGTTCCGATTCTGCGCACCTGGGTCAAGCATGCCTCCAGAAAAGAACTCGAATACTTTCTGGGACTCTTCTTCGGATGGCAGGTGCTTGCCAATACCACTTTATGCTACATCCGGGTGGAAGAATTGCACACTTTGTATCAAAACTTCCGCATTGAAATGGTCTGCGGCTACATCGGTTACTTCGTTCTCGGATACTATTTGACGGAGTTTGAGCTGTCGCGGCGGTTTCAAAAGCTCCTCTCCTATGCTTTACCGGTGTTCTGTATCATCAATCCGCTCCTTAGCACCTATATTTCAAGGAAAAGGCAGACGCCCTGCAATGATGTTGTGGATGTCTTCAGCCTCGGCGGATTCGCGATTACCGTCTCGCTGTTTTATCTTTTCACCAACAAGCTCAAGACCGTTCAGCTGCCTTCGCGCTCAGAAAAACGGCTCACTAAGATCTCAGACGCAACCCTTGGCATCTACGCCATGCATCTGGTATTTTTAGAGCATCCCAATCCGCTGCTGTCTGCCATAAAAGAGCTCCCTCTTGTCGCAGCGATTCCGACACTGGTCCTCACGACCTTTGTACTGTGCCTCATCGTAAGCCTGATACTGAAAAAGTGCCCGGTTCTCGGCAAATATGTCTGCTAGATTCTTAGGTACCGCAAAGCCTTGCGAGCCAAAAACAGCCCCGGAAATCACTCAGGATTTCCGGGGCTTCGCATATCATCAAAACGATACCTGTTTCATTCGTCAACTGCTCGCTTCGCTCGCGCCTGTTTTCCTTCCTCGTTACACGATCCCCTGTGCCTTCATGGCATCTGCAACCTTTAAGAAGCCTGCGATGTTGGCGCCTGCCACATAGTTGCCTTCCA
>JAEDDX010000023.1 GCA_016293615.1 Acetatifactor sp. | reverse complement strand
AATTGAGGGCTTACGTTCAATTGTCATCCCTCGCTCGAAAGAGCTCGGTCAATTCAAGTTTGCCTAATTCTTCTTTGTTATTTAAATTTTACATGATGAAGTATCTTTGACAATATACTTCATAAAATCTTTATTAAATATTACACTTATCTATATTTTCAAGTAGAAAAATAGACTCATTTCATATTTTGGAACAAACCTAAATGTATTCACCAAATTTTATATTTAATTAGTGCAATTCCTAAATCTTTAGCAGTTAGATTCTATGCAATGTAGATTTACTCATTTGAAATGTCGAATTATTCACACTTACACCTCAGACACGCAATTCCGAAAAGGGAGTTTTGAATTGCGGCGGTGTGGGTATGCGCCCTGCGTTCCCGGCTGCAGCTGCGAAAGGGCGGCGGTGCGGGAATACCCCGAGCCTAAGCCCTGCATGTCCGATTGCAGACACGCTCTCGCTTGGAGTTCGTCGTAGCGGTACATAAGGACTCAAAGTACGAGTCCTAAGTACCGACGACTCACTACAGTCTGCAACAGACACACAGGGCTTGCCCGGGGTATTCCCGGCGAAACCTGTGGTGTCTGCAACCGAAAACGCAGGTCTTAGCCCCCGGTATTCCCGCGAAAGGGTGTCAGGGGTCCTGCAGGATTCTGCCGTCCGCCACCCGGATGCCATAGAGGTTCAAATCGACGCGCCCATCCTTCACTTTGATTCCGTCGGCTTCCAGGAGGCTCTGCTGGGCGCCGCTTCCGCCGAAGGCGAACTCCCCGGAGAGTGCGCCGGCCGCATTCACTACCCTGTAGCAGGGAATCTCATCCGGGTCCGGATTTTTATGAAGGGCATTGCCGACCGCCCTGCACATCTTCTTATCCCCGGCAAGCTCCGCAATCTGACCATAGGTGGCAACCCTGCCTTTGGGAATCTGTTTTACCGCCTCATAGATACGCTTCGTCGGACTGTCCGTGACCAGCGCATAGCTCTCCGCAATCATCTGCAGCACCACCTCATCGGGTACCCCGCCGTCGATGATAATCGTGTTCCAGTGTTCTTTGTTCTGATGATACCCGGGCACTACGGACGGATATACCGATCTCCAGAAATCTCTCCACTCCGGATTCACCTTTACATTCAGATTTAAGTAACCGTCTCTTTCGTAGGTCCACAAGAAGGCTTTCTTGCCCTTCCTCACCCGCACAAGCTGCCAGTTCGGATCATGAAAAGGTGCTTCCTGATAAGTGTCGGGAAAGGACAGCCCATACCGGATAACTTCCTCTCTTGTCAGCATCATACTCTCCTCCACGCTGCAGATTCTCTCTCTTCATAGTACCATACCGCCCGAAAACCTGCAATGTCTCCGAAACCTGACTCGTTTTGTTTTTATGTCCTGCGGCCGGAAGGAGAATGTTTTTACAGGCCTGTCCATTTCTTTCGTTGACACCGTTTTTCACCTAAAGTATACTGGACATACATATAGGATGGGGTTTTGTGCGGATTGGGAAGCTGCACGATCCCCGTCAGAAGAAAGCGAAGGTTTTCACCCACATGACACAGAGAAAAAAATACGCTCCCGGAGACACCACCTACAGGGTTGCGAATATTGCAGCGCATATCAAGGACCGGACAAAACCCCTGATCGCCAGGGTTCCCGGTTCCAAAAGCGTCACCAACAGAGCCCTGCTCCTGGCCACGCTGGCAGAAGGCACTTCAACGCTTCGCGGCGTGCTCTTCTCCGACGATTCCAGACATTTTTTAAAATGCGTGCAGGAATTAGGGTTTGAAACGACCGTGGACGAGGAGCATACCACTATCACCGTCAGGGGCTTAGGCGGCGCCGTTGCGAAAAAGCAGGCGTCCCTGTATGTCGGCAGCGCCGGCACTGCTGCCAGGTTTTTAACGGCTTATCTGGGCATCTCGGACGGCACCTATCACATGGACGCCTCCGCGCAGATGAGACGGCGTCCCATGGCACCGCTGTTACAATCCCTGCAGGAGCTGGGCTGTGAGATCGACTGCGAAGAAGAGCCGGGGCATTTTCCCTTTACCCTGTCGGGGCACGGACTGCAGAAAGATTCCATCACCATCAACATTGATTCCAGCAGCCAGTTTATGAGCGCCCTGCTCATCTCCGCCTGTCTGTCCGAGCGGGACTTTACGGTTGTCATGGAAGGTTCCCACGGAACCGCCTATATCGACATGACCGTGCGCATGATGCAGCAGTTCGGCGTTCGCGCCGTCCCGCAGTACTACTGCGGCGGCAATGCCCAAAACCATGACTGCGCCGGCTGTGAGAACAGCACAAGACCCTACGCTTATATGGTGCCCGCCGGTCAGATTTACAATGCCTTAGACTACCAAATCGAACCGGATGTCTCCGCGGCATGCTATTTCTATGCCATGAGTCCGCTGCTCGGCATTCCGGTTCTGGTTGAGCATGTCCGCTCTGCCTCTTTGCAGGGAGACATTGCTTTTATCCGCATCCTCGAACAGATGGGATGCCGTGCTGACGAAACCGAAGCGGGGATTCTGGTAACCCCTCCCGCCGACGGCACCTTCCATGGCGTCACGGTGGATATGTCAGCCTGCTCCGACCAGGCAATCACGCTTGCCGCCATTGCCCCGTTTGCCGACAGTCCCACAACGATCACAAACATCGGCCATATCCGCCTTCAGGAAAGCGACCGCATCGCCGCCATCACGAACGAGCTGAGCAGACTGGGCATCCGGGTCACATCCGACGAAAGCTCCGTGACCATTTATCCGGGGACTCCCAAGCCCGGTCTGGTCGAGACCTACGACGACCACCGCATGGCGATGGGCTTCTCTCTGATCGGACTGCGCAGCGACGGTATCGTGGTCAACGACCCCGGCTGCTGCCGCAAGACCTTTGAAGCTTATTTTGAAACACTGGATTCCCTGGTGGACGGGCTTACCCGCTAAGCGCTCTCCGCAGGTTTCCGATACAATTACAGGAAGTGCTTATGAGATATCAGATCAAACATGCACTGGTACAGTACGGTGCAGATACTATTTTGGAAGATGTGAATTTCGAGATTCACGATACAGAGAAAATTGCCGTCGTCGGCAGAAACGGCTGTGGTAAGACCACACTGTTAAAACTCATCACAGGCGAGCTTACGATGAGCAACCTGGACAGCGACGAGGAATGCGGCATTTTCATGGCCGGCAAACAGCGCATCGGTTTCCTCAGACAGGTCAGCTTCACAGAGACGCAGACCACCGTGGAGGAGGAGATCAGGAAGACCTTCGAACCGATTTTTGCCTGTGAGGCACGCATGAAGGAAGTGGAGGAACTCCTGGCGAGCAACCACGACCAGTCCGTTTTAAATGAATATGACAGGCTGCAGAAGCAGATGGAGGCGCTCCGCGGCTACACCTGGAGAAAGGATATGGAGATCATGTTCCAGCGATTCGGATTCCCTCTGGAAGACTTAAAGCGCCCCATCGGCAGCTTCTCGGGAGGACAGCAGACCAAGATCGCCTTTATCAAGCTTCTGCTCTCCCGCCCCGACATCATGCTTTTAGACGAGCCGACCAACCATCTGGACCTTCCTACCATCGAATGGCTGGAGGGATATCTGCAGAACTACGACCGCGCCGTGGTCATCGTCTCCCACGACAGAATGTTCTTAGACCGTGTCATCGATGTGACCTACGAGATCGAGTATCACCGCATCAAGCGCTATCCGGGCAACTATTCTGCCTTCATGAAGCGCAAGGAAGAAGACCTGATCAAGCAGGAAAAAGATTACGAGGAACAGCAGAAAGAGATCAAACGCCTGACCGAATGGATCGAAAAGTGGAAGAACACCCCTACCAAGGTTGCCTCCGCACACTCCAAGCAGATGGCGCTGCAGCATATGGTTTTAGTGGAGAAGCCCCGCCGCTTCGACACCAAAACCTTCCGCGCCCTCTTCGAGCCCCGCATTGAGAGCTACAACGAGGTGCTGACTGCCAAAAACCTCCGCATCGGTTATGACACGGAGTTAAGCAAGGTATCCTTCACACTGCGCAGAGGCGAACGCCTCGCCATCATCGGCGAGAACGGCATGGGCAAGTCCACCCTCCTTAAGACCATCGTAGGTCTCGTAAAGCCCCTGGGCGGAAGCTTCTCCTTCGGCACAAATGTGGAATGGGGGTACTTTGACCAGCAGAAGGCTGTTGTCAACGACGCCGACCCCGAGCAGACTGTCCTGGAGAACTTCTGGGAAGAATACCCGACTCTGCTCAGGGAGCAGGTGCGAAGCGCCCTCGGAAGCTTTCTGTTTTCGCAGGAGGAAGTCGAGCGCAAGATGGGACAGCTCTCCGGCGGCGAGAAGGTGCGTCTGGCACTCTGTAAAATGTTCCAGACCAGACCGAACCTCTTAATCCTCGACGAGCCCACCAACCACATGGACATTCTCGGCAAAGAAGCCCTGGAGCGTATGCTGAATGACTTTACCGGCACCGTTCTCTTCGTCTCCCACGACCGATACTTTATCCGCCAGATTGCAACCGGTATTCTTGAGTTCGAAGGCGGCGTCGTGACATGCTATCCCAACAACTACGAGGATTACCTGTACGAGAAGGGCAAGCGCACTGCTGCCGCCGCCGCTAAGGCCACGCAGGCGCCGGAAAAAACACAAAAGGATGCCGCAGACGGCACCCCTACACTTTCGGATGTGTTTGATAAAAAGACCTACTATAACCCCGGGAAGATCCGTTCCCGGCTGATCAAACAACTGGAAAAATATGAAACCCAGCTCGCCGCCAGCGAGGAAAAGGCTTCCGGGCTGAAGCTTCAGCTGATGGATCCTTCGCTCGGTACCGACTACGAAAAGCTCATGGAGCTTCAGAAGCAGCTGGAAGAGGAGGAACACACACAGGAAACCCTCCTGGAGCGCATGCTGGAAGCAGAGCAGGAGCTGGAAGAACTGAATTCCGATACGAATCAGTCATAATCCACATGCATCATACACAGACCCTGGGCCGGAGCAGTGGGACCGGCCTTTTGTCTGTCCGGATTTTCCAGTGCAGCGCGGACCTGCTCCACCCCGGTCCGGCCCATGCCGACCTCCAGCAGTGTCCCCACCATGATGCGCACCATATTCTGCAGAAAACCCGTCCCATGGAAGGTAAACAGGATGTAATCACCGTCTCTTACGATCTCAATCCGGTCCACACAGCGAACCGTGGATTTCTTCATGCGGGGATTGACGCAGAAATTGCGGAAATCATGCTCTCCCCGCAGCACTTCGGCTGCCGCGCGCATTTTCTCCACATCCGGCTTTTCCTCCAGCCGGGCAACATATTTCCTGTCAAAGACAGACTTCACATCCCCGTCAAAGCAGGTGTATCGATAGGTTTTGCCGATGGCATTGTATCTGGCGTGAAATCTGGGAGAAGCCTCCCTGACCTCGAGCACCGAGATATCGTCCGGCAGATAACGGTTCAGATACTCCCGGATCTGCAGCGGCTCCAGCTCCGTCTCCAGATTTGCATTCGCAACCATCCCCCGCGCATGTACGCCCGCATCGGTTCGTCCGGCGCCGATGACCTCGACTTCTCTGCCGCACAGTACCGACAAAACACTCTCCAGCTTGCCCTGTATGGTGTTCTGGTCAGGCTGTCTCTGCCATCCGTAATATCTTGTGCCGTCATAGGCTATGATCATCTTATAATTCTTCATAAAAATTCTCCGGTTGGTTCCGCATCCCTTGCGGCGAGGAGCCTGTTTTCCGTCTCTAATTTCAACGGTTCATATGGTTCATCATACCGGCCAGATATCCCGCACCGAAGCCGTTGTCGATGTTTACGACCGACACGCCGCTGGCACAGGAATTCAGCATGGAAAGCAGTGCCGACAGTCCCTGAAAGGAAGCGCCGTATCCGACGCTGGTGGGTACTGCGATGACAGGGCAGTCCGCGAGTCCGCCGATGACGCTTGCAAGCGCTCCTTCCATGCCTGCGATTGCGATGATGACCTGCGCACTCATAATCTCGTCCATATGAGCAAGCAGCCTGTGCAGTCCCGCTACGCCCACATCATAAAGGCGCACAACCTCGTTGCCGAGCACCTCTGCCGTCAATGCGGCTTCCTCCGCCACGGGAATATCGCTGGTTCCTCCGGTGGCTACCACGATTCTGCCGGCTCCGTCCGGTGCAGGCATTTCGCCGACAATACCGACTCCGGCCTCCGGGTGATAGGAAAGAGAGACGCTTTCCTGTACTTTGGCTGCCTTTTCTTCGGACATTCTGGTGATCAATATCGTCCTCTGCCCGGCCGCCTGCATCGACTGTACGATTCCTGTGATCTGCTCCGCAGTTTTCCCCGCTCCGTAGATCACCTCGGCGGCTCCCTGTCGCACCTTTCTGTGTGTATCGACCTTCGCATAACCAAGCTCCACGAAGGGCTCCTTTTTGATGGCAAGGAGCGCATCGTCCACAGACAGTTCTCCCCGTTTCACCTGCTCCAGGATGATTCTGATCTCTGTATTCATCCTCTCTCCTCCAGATCCACAAGCACCTCTTTATAATACTGTTTCAGTTCGCTGAGTATTTCCCTGCGCTTTCGCACCAGCAGTTCAAACCCGGCCGCCGGAATCTGCAGCTTCGCCGCCTCCCCTGCCAGCCTCACACGAAAGTCCCTGAAGCCGAGTCCGCTCAGATAGTCTTCCGCATGCTCGGTCCTCGCAAGATCCTCTCTCGTAATCACGGTTCCGGTCGGGATTCTGGTTGCGAGGCAGGCATACGCCGGCTTGTCCCAGGTAAAGAGACCAGCCCGCTTCGACAGTTCGCGCACCTCACTCTTCGTCAGTCCCACACTTTGAAGCGGTGACAGGACCTCCAGCTCGCGAAGCGCCGCCATTCCAGGACGGTCCTTCGCGTCATCCGAGGCGTTCGTCCCGTCGCACAGGAAGGCAAAACCATCCCGCACGGCATGCTCGAGAATCGCACGGAATATTCTCTTCTTGCAATGATAACAGCGGTTGGCGGGATTCTCCGCTATCGACTCATCCTGTAATATATCCACGGGAATCACTTCCGATGCAACAGACAATCCGTCGGCTAAGCGCTTCGCATCCGCTGTTTCAAACGCGGGCTGAAAGGCAGACTTCACGGTGTAGGCTTTCACTTCTGCTCCGCTTTTTGCCGCAGCATACAGTAAATACGCGGAGTCCGTTCCGCCGGAAAAAGCGATGGCAATTTTACCCTTTTCTTGCAGAAAAGCCATTAAAGCTGCTTCCTTATCCTCAATCTGCATGAATTCTTTCGCTCCTTCCGCCGGGCTTTCTTCTGATATCATCTTACTGCTTCTTCGTCTTAAAGTAAATCTGATAAGGCTCATAACCGACTTCGTTGAGCTTCTTAAAGCTGATGCCGGGGTCCTGATTCTCCGTGCGGTAGAAGGTTCTGAAGTCTCCCCACTGTCTTTCCGTATCAGCGGAAAGCTCCTTCGTGGGATCCTCGTCCTCGAGCTTTAAGACTCTCTCCTCCCCTGTGATGCCGGCCAGAACATCGGGGCCGTACAGGTAAGCGATCATGGTCTCATCGTCAGGCAGCCCGACGGTCTTCAAGCCGATCGGCAGCGTCAGGATGATCGTATCGCCGTCCTTCCAGGTTCTCTCCACTCTCACAAAGTGGTCGGAGTCCATCGTCTCCGCCACAAGCGCATCGTTCACAAATACCTTCGCCTTGTCCGTGATCCAGTCCGGAATACGAAGAGAAACCGCAAAGTCCGTATCCTTTTCCATGTGCAGGGTCAGAATATACTTTCGGAAGTCAGGCTTGTTCGCATAGACACTTGCGATATCACCGAGGGTCTGGCGCGCATTGTTCTCGGAGGAAGTCATCAGACTGCCGTTCATGTAATCCTGCCTCATACCGAGCGTGATCCCGGTTCCGTCCACCTCAAACTCTGCGGAGGAATTGAAGTACATGGTCACGAACAGCTCCTTCTCCCCCTGATAGTACATGCGGCGGTTCCAGGCGGCATTTGCCTGTACCATGGTGCCGTGGCAGCAGAAAAAGCTGTCCATCTCACCCGCCCAGTCTTTTCTGGAGGCTGCCTTCATAGGAAGGAAGTAGGTCAGAAGTCCGAAGCCGGGCTTGTTGTCAACCGGCATTCCCTGCCAGTAAGTCTGCGCAAAAATACCGTTCTGCACATTGTATTCGATATAGTGCATATATTTGGGATCTCCGGTCTGGCGGAACAGAAACTCTGCCAGGCGGATCATGTTGTAAACAGTGCAGTGCTCCTGGTTCTTGTCGCCCAGGCGAGCCTTCAGCTTATACTTAGGCGTCCAGATTTCACCCTGGGTCTGGCCTCTGGTCGCAAAATAGCCTCTGTCGGTTACAGCGCACTTCCAATAGCTCTCCGCAATGCGAAGCCACTTCTCGTCGCCGGTCACCTCATAGGCTCTCGCGCAACCCATCGCCTCAGGAATCGTTGTATTGGCGTGCATGTTGGTCAGCACATCCTTACCTTCCACCAGAGGGTCAAAGAGTCTGGCGCGATAATAACGGTCCATCAAAGTCTTGTACTTTTCCTTGCCGGTGATCTCGTACAGGTCAGTCCAAGACTCCAGCATACCTCCGGTCTCGCAGTCTAAGATATTGTCAAACTCTTCCCTGGTGTACTTGCCGCTCCAGTCATAGAACCAGTCGGCGAGCTTGTCAGCGATCTCCAGCGCCTTCTCATATCCCATCAGACGATACACATCGATAAGCCCCATAAACAGCTTGTGAACGGTGTACTGGGGCGCCCACACCATCTTGCCGACGCCGAGCCAGTGCATATACTTCTCCGGAATAGAACAAGCCCACTGCCCGCCGTTGTCCTTCTGACAAAGCGCGAGTTCATCGATGATCGCCTCCGTCTTCGCCTTGATCTCTCTGTCACCGGTCTCCTCGTAGCGAAACGCTGCCGCAGACAGCCAGTGTCCCAGAAAATGTCCCCTGAGCTGACAGCTCGGATCCTCCCAGCCGTTCATTGCCTCTCTGTCGGAACCTCTTCCGGTGTATCGTCCGGCCTCCAGCTGAAAATTGCGCAGCAGATGCACATTTTGAAGTTTCATCAGATATTGTCTGTTTCTCTCCTCACGGCGAATCAACTCGCCTTCATAAACCTTTACGGCACTTCCCTTGAGTTCTCTCATAATTTTCTACCCCCTCTTGAAAGTTTTAGTGTACTTTCATTGTAACAGACCCGCCGGCAAAGTAAATGTCCTATTCTACGAAAGGATTGATTTATTCTCATATTTTGTGCCACTGAACAGGATTTCACTACCATGTGCTCTGTATCCGAAAGCTGCGTCCCTGCCTGCCCGTCATTTCCGTCACGATGCAACAAATGTGTGCATGCTTGTCTGATTGGTTGTACAGCATTACAACAATTCTAGATTCCTCTCCTGCCATTGTTGCAAATCGCCCGGGAATCACGCTTTCCTGCTTTCATATTACAACAAAACCTGTTTATGATTCGTGAATTGTTGTACTGCAGTACAACATTCCCGAGAATATAATCTATAACGGTTGTAAAGCAAGCCCGGCAGGCAGAATATGCGCGTGATTGCCACCCATCTTCTGTCGGTCTCCTTCCGGAAGGTCTCGAGGAGATGTTCGTTGCCGGGTGCGAAGAGGTGTTTCAATCTTCCCTGCTTCTTTCAGAAATTCTCCAGGAAAAATCGTTCCTTTCTTCATTATTCAGCCAGGTACAAAGAAACCCGATTTGTCAAATTGTTGATTATGGTATTCTCATCAATTGCATCCGTAAAATACCCTTCCAGCTCCTCAATCATCAGCATTTGCAATTCTCTCGGCATCTTCTTCTCCGGGATCGCTCCCTCCATCAATTCCCTCAGTGTTTTCCGATCTGCTTCGTTATCAATCTGGTCCTCTTCCAACTGTATCTGAGGAAAATGCAAAATAGGCACATCGTCATGAGTATTTATGGCATCAACCTGCTCATCCAGCACATCCTCTCGGACACTCATACAAAAAGATCTACTTTTTGCCATAGCAGCCTGTGTGTCATACGAAAGAACCGTCTTTATAAAAGTATGTGCGATTTTTCTCTCCTCTTCTGTCGCAGCTGCACTCATTGCGATCGGGGACCTCGTTGACAGATAGTGTTTCGCACCGTCTGAGGACGGATAACCCACATAGTTGGCATGATCGCCCATTAATACCCGGGTGAATGCAATCTGCTGGGGCCTCATAATCTCTATCGCCATGCACAGCATCGTACCATCCATAAGCTGCTCATATGCGCAATTCTTATTCTCATACTCTTTCCCCAACCTCAGAATCGTTCGAAATGCTTCCGAATCAAAATAAACCTCTTTTGAATCGGAATCCCATAAGAAGCTGTCATCTACTCCGTGCATAAACAGTTTCGTTACGAATACGTTCCCATAATCCAATGAAGACGAATTGAAGATGGCCTCAAGCGATTCTTCTTTTTGAATTGCGCTTAAAAACTGCTCATAATTCCAGTCGCATGCGGGGACCTTGCCGCTGACTACAGTCCTGATATAAAAGTTCGTCGGGACCGCATATATTTCTTCTTTGGATTTGCCGAGTTCTATCACTTCAGGAACCATGACCTCCGACAATCCGATCTGTTCAAAGGCACTGCTCAATGGTTCTAAATATTTCGTCTGAGTCTCCCATTCCAGCAAATCGGCATCAATCAGAATCGGGCCTTCCCCTGTTGTTATTTTTGTCAACAGCTTGGAGTCAGCATATTGATACTCTTCTAAGGTGATGTGATATGCCGGATATGCTTTATTAAACTGCGTAACCGCTTCGGCATACATTTCTTTGCCGGACCTGCTGACTGCAAAAGGGATTTTCACAACAGTGACCTCATTCTCCGTAGGAACCAAATGTACATACTGATACCCCTGCTCACCGGTGAATAAAACACTGATACCCTTACTGTCGTCAATTCGTGCGGTTGCAATTCCTGAAACACTGATTCCGTGATTCAGCCAAACATATAGCGGCTCTTTGTTTTCCGTCAGGCGTTCCTTCCGATAGATTCCCTGCCTCGTGAGTAACAGGATTTCTTTCTGATTCCAATCCATGCAATAGGAGTTCTCCACCTCCAGATCAGAAAAACGGGTTGCTTCTCCGCTGACGGGGGAATAAGCATTCACTCCCTTCTCTGTATGCAAAGCAACACTTCCATCCGGCAATAACTGCAGATAAATTCCTTCCTTCTGGCTCTGCTGCATTTTCTGCATCAGTTTTCCATCGGAATCACTAATATAGTAACATACTTCTCCCGCATCATAATTCTCGGTAATCATATGACAATATCCGTTTGCATCCACCATAATGGACAGCGGGAACTCATACTGCTCTTTTGACAAATACGCAATCTCTGTATTACGAATCTCTTTCAGATTCTCATCCAGTTCCACTAAAAGGTAATGTAATTCCTCTGACACTTCTTTATTTTTTTCCGTCATAAAAAGGACATAATGATTACTATCTGCCACACTGCCGATTCCCCAAGCCTGTTTTTGGATTCCTTCGGCAATCCTCACACGATTCAGCTCACCGGAACGATTCAAATACGTGATTTCATCCCAACTATCGTCGGCTTTTTCATAGAGATGTTTTTTTAAGACTGCCACTCCTTCCTTACTCATAGCCGCCATTGTAGCTCCGCCGTTCAAAGCCTTTTCGTCTTTGGTTTCCGATATCACAATCGTCTCTTTTGCTGCAGAATAAGCATCTAATGAATTGTCCTTCCAAACCAGGTCAGTCTCGATGAACATTTCTTCCGTTTGGTCACTTGAACCAGTCTCATTCTCGCTCACCCTGCTACAGCCGCATAGGCAGAGTAAAATAGCCAATACTGTAATCCTCAAACATAACTTTCTCATTGTCGATTCCTCCTAAGAACGATTAATGGCTAACAGTATGATATGTATACTTATAATGTGCATGGTCTGAAGCTCCATCTCTAGCCTGACAGTACGAGCACAAATTTCTACAATATGCATAAGCATCATAGAGTTTACAATCATCATGATAGACAGGTCTGCCATCGGTATCATAACCAAATAAATACTCATGTGTTCCCTTATACACACTGTACCCCATCGGCTGTTCCACATGTTCAAAATGATGAACTTCGTCAGGCGCATTACTGCATACTACCGCTTGGGCAACTATTCCGCTCGATATGGTCATAACCCCAATCAGCGCAAATGTAATCATGCTTCTTTTGATTTTTTTCATTACTTCTCTCCTTTCACAATAGCGTTATGTTCTTCGTCATACATTATTGACTACTTTACTCCCCTGGTTTCATAAAAAACAATAAGCTTTAATTATCCATGTCTGCGCCGCGAAAGTGGCTGTAAACCACATTGTTACTGCATTAAGCTATCCTTGCATTGCAACAAACATAGATATGGAACCATATCAGGTTACCCCTGTTCATGTTTTTTGTAGTATTAGGCTTTTTCTATATGCTCATGCATAACTCGAGGTTCAATTCTTCATCTTTTACCTTCGAATGATTACTGAACTATAGATAGTTCTAATGAAAGTCATATCATAAAAATCATCGACTTAACATGACATTTTTGGAAACTTTTATTTTCTTTTAATGTCATGGAGCACACAGGGCTTTCTTTCTACAATATGAAAAAAAGGAGGGAAGCCATGAAAAAAACAGTTCTCGTTCTATCTATCATATTTATCTCGTTAGGATTATTCACTCGCCCGCAAAAATACTTTTCCCAGATCGTCTCCAATTGTCCTGCAGCAGATATGCAATATTGCTCCACGATTGACGATTGGTCAAACAAGATTAGCTAATCCCAGTCCACCTGTCTGCCAAGAAGGTTTTCATAAGATGCTTTCGACACCTGTGCATATCCACTCTCCATCAGTTTGTCGTAATAGTATGCCAATCTGTACAGCTCCAAGGCCTTTTTTTGCTGTCCTAATTGTTCAAGTGCATCCGCCCAATTGTTTACCAGCCCTCCTATCAGCGACTGATTGCAGCATTTGAATGAAATATTGATTCCCTGTTCTATATAAGTAATCGCCTTTTCATATTCCTTGCATCTTAATAACGCTGATGTCAGTCTCGCAACAATCAACAGAGTAATCTTGTAATGGAACTCCTGCGCCACATTTTTTCGCACATAATAGGAATACATTCTCTCCAGAAGCTGTGCTGCTTTGGCATATTCTTTGTGACGATATATTTCATCTGAAATATCCATCAAGACACTCATCTCAGTCTTCGTAAAGAAATGCTTCCAGAATTCATCCCGTTCCCATGACCACAATTCAGTTTTGGGCATAGTGATTCTTAGTATAAACAGCATTCGTTCCATTCTTTGCTGAAAATCACCGGCATCGCTCTGTTTGTCAATGAGATATTGAATTTCTTCCAAATACTGTCTGTTTCTGTCCGTCATGATCTCCAGCCTGTCTCGAATCATCTGAAGTTCCATCTCAGCATCTTCCCATTTTCTTCGCGAAATATGGTTCTCCATCTTCCATAACAATTCCAGAATCCTAAAATCCCCGGTTTCTATCGAAGAGTAGTATTTTTGCGTCGGGAGATTCAATCGTTCTGCCAGGGCCGCATAGGTTTTTGGATGGGGCATGTGCTTTCCCCGTTCAAGCCGTGAGATTGTCTCAGGTTCGCAAATCCCTTCGCACAAGCTTTCCTGGGTTCTTTTCTGCTCCTGCCTGCTCACCGACAAAGTCTGCTGCAGCAGCTCCACTTCCTGACCGGCATCCATCAGAAAAAGTGTCTCCTCACTGTTGATTGGATTTTCTCCCAGAACCGACAGCAGCTCCCTCAATGCATCCAGCTGCTTTTTACGCTTACCGGCTTTCTGTAAATGACCTATTTTCTCTGCGCTTGCCACATAGATATCCAGAAACTGCTCCAGTCCCTCTGCGTACCCCGTCTTGACGATCAGGTCTATCACCCGGCCAGAAAGCATCAGGCAGGTCTCGAATGCTTCCCTGCCCTTGAGAAGATTCAGATATTGCAGTGCAACCCTGGGATAGATCCTGGCAAATTCAGACCTGTCAACATCGCTCTTTTCAAGATACAAAAGCAGCTGTTCTAAGAGATGCGCGGAGCACGCTTCGTCCGGCTGAAGCTTTTGCCACAACAGGATGGCATACAGCTCCTGCCTGCACAGGAGCGTGTCGTCGGGAAGCGTTCCGGCAAACCCCGGTATCGTCATCCTGATTGCCTCAAACAGAAGCTTCTCTGCCTGTGCCCGGTTGTGATATCGTTTTTCTTCCAGAATCGCCCGAATCAGCAGCACATACTGCCTTTGCAGGGTTTCATTGAAGCTTCTGTAAATCTCTGCATTCTCCTCCAACAGCTGCTCCATCCGTTTCCAATCCCGCTCCAGCTGTGCAAGGCACATCTGATGCCTCCAGTCAAAATAAATGTATTCTTCCTCCGTTAACAGCACAGAGAAATTCGACGCAGATTTTCCGATTCTCTGCAGAAGGGCAGTCATGAGCAGACTGTCCATCCGCTTCGTTCCGTTCAAAAATTTGGACAAATCGCCAATGGAACATAGTCCTCTTCCCAGCGCCCTCTGCTTTATATTCTTATCTCTTACAGTATCCTGTATCATGATACCTACAGATTTCTTCATCCGTATTTCTCCAACAATTCCCGTCCGTCATGGTACTGTGCGTGTGCACACTCCCCGATACTTTCATTTTTTCATAAAATCGTTCGGATTGCAATGCTATTTTTGTAAAAATTTACATTTGTAGGTTTTGATGCCGCATGGGTTACGCCTGCAGGAAAAGCATGGAACAGCGCGCAAAAAATCCCTTGTACCGCCCAAACGGCACAAGGGACATTCTCATTTCTTTGTCGGGCTGTGATACGCGCCCGTCCTATGCTTCACACTTCTTCAGCAGCTCTTCCCATCTTCTGTCGGTCTCCTTCTGGAAGGCCTCGAGGAGGTGTTCGTTGCCGGGTGCGAAGAGGTGCTTAAATCTTCCCTGCTTCTTTAAAAAGTCCTCCAGGGGAAGCTTGTTCTTCGGCTTGTAGTTAAGGATCCACTTTCCATCCACCACTTCAAAGAGCGGCCAGTAGCAGGTCTCCACTGCCAGCTTGCAGATTTCGATGATGTCGGGGGACTCGTACTTCCAGCCTCTGGGGCAGGGTGCGAGGATGTTGACAAACGCGGGGCCGGGGGTGTAGATTGCCTTCTCGCTCTTGACATAGAGGTCCTTCATGTTGCCGATAAAGGTGGTCTGCGCCACATAGGGTATGTTGTGCGCGGCCATCACTGCCGCCAGGTCCTTGCGTGCCTGGGTCTTACCGTCAGAAACGGTGCCGCTGGGCGTGGTGGTGGTGTCCGCGTACATAGGGGTTGCGGACGAGCGCTGCACGCCGGTGTTCATGTATGCGCCGTTGTCGTAGCAGACATATACCATGTCATGGCCTCTCTCCATTGCGCCGGAGAGGGACTGCAGACCGATATCGTAGGTTCCTCCGTCACCGCCGAAGGTAATGAATTTGTAATCGGAAGAGATCTTGCCCTTCTTTTTCAGCACATGATACGCAGTCTCAACGCCGGAGAGGGTTGCGCCTGCATTTTCAAACGCGCTGTGGATATAACTGTCCTCGTAAGCGGTGTAAGGGTACATATAGGTGGAAACCTCCAGACAGCCTGTCGCGTTGCCTACAACTGCCTTATCACCGGGGTGGAGAGCCTTCAGGACGTTGCGCACTGCGATGGAGCCGCCGCAGCCTGCACACATTCTGTGGCCGGGCGCCAGTCGCTCCGGTCTCTCCTGTATTTCTCTGAAATTAAATGCATTCTGACTCATATACTATTTCCATGCCTTTCCAATCACTGCACCGGTCAGACTACCGGCCGGTCAAGTTGCTTTTCTCACACCTTAAGTCTATTCGCTGCGAAGACCCAGGTAAGGATACTCGTCAAAGGTAAGCTCGCCTGCCGCCATCTTCTCCAGCCAGCCGAATACCTCCTCCATATCGCTTACTCTGATGTCACGACCGGAAAGACCGTACATCACATTGACAACCTCAGCAGTCACCTTTTCTTTGTAAAGGGCCGCTGTCAACTCAGCGCCCAGGGGGCCGCCGTTGCCGCTGTAGCTCTCGGAGCGGTCCATGATGGCGATTGCCCTGCAGTGCTTCAAAGCCTTAGCCAGCTCTTCTCCGGGGAAGGGTCTGAAGACTCTGACCTTCAAAAGGCCTGCCTTTACGCCCTTCGCACGCAGTTCGTCGACTGCGTCCTTCGCGGTGCCGCAGACGGAACCGATGGCTACGACTGCGAACTCAGCGTCCTCCATAAAGTACTCCTCGAAGAAACCGTATTTCTGTC
Source organism: Acetatifactor sp. (assembly GCA_016293615.1). Classification (GTDB taxonomy): domain Bacteria; phylum Bacillota; class Clostridia; order Lachnospirales; family Lachnospiraceae; genus Acetatifactor. Next base: position 19,258 of record JAEDDX010000023.1, on the reverse strand, counting down.
CTGTGATTGCCTCGAACTCAGCCGCTACCTCAAGGATGACCTTCTTGGCATTGATCATGGCCTGTGCCTGTGCCTTCTTGGCTTCCATACAGTAGTTGGAAACTGCGTAAGGACCGACAGCCATTGCTTCGTCTTCTTTTAACAGATAGTGCTCGGGATTGTACTCGCCCACGAACTTCTTGATGGGCTCATCCTCCCAGAGAGTGATGTTCTCGACTGCGTGGCTTGTGATAAATCCATCCTGGCAGATCATCACGGGAAGGTGTACCTCGGGATGCTCGGCAATACGATGCGCCTGCAGGAAGTTATCATAAGCCTCCTGATTGTTCTCTGCATAAATCTGAATCCAGCCGGAATCTCTTGCACCCATGCTGTCGGAATGCTCGGCGTTGATGTTCAGAGGGCCTGTCAGACCTCTGTTGACCAGTGCCATTACGATGGGAAGTCTGCTGGACGCGGAGACATAAAGCATCTCCCACATCAGAGCCAGACCGCAGGAGGAGGTTGCGGTGATTGCTCTCGCACCTGCCGCGGATGCGCCCATGGTTGCACTCATCGCGCTGTGTTCGCTTTCTACGGGAATAAACTCGGTATCGATCTCACCGTTTGCAATCATCGAAGCCACAAACTGGGGAATCTCTGTGGAAGGGGTAATCGGGAACGCGGGCATGACATCAGGGTTGATCTGTCTGATGGCATGTGCGACTGCCTCGTTTCCGGACATACGTGTTCTGATCGCCATACTACTTGCCCTCCTTCATTTCAATTGCACCGAAGGGACACGCCTTGGCGCAGATGCCGCAGCCCTTGCAGTGATCATAGTCAAATTCCTGTCTCTGGTTGTTCTTCACCAAAATACAGCTGTCGGGACAGTAGGGAACACAGAGCAGGCACTGCCTGCACTTCTCCCAGTTCATCACGGGCGTCTGGGTTCTCCACTCACCGGTTTCAAACTGCTTTGAGGTTCCGCCCTCATAGATCTGCAGTCCCTCCGTCAGGTCCTGCCATCTTGTCTTTTCATTGATTTCAGAAGCTTTTAACGACATTCTACTACCTCCTCGATTGCGACTCTCAGCGCTTTTAAGTTACCCTCAAGCACCTCGGGCTTTCTGGCAAATTTGTGCTTCAGAGAAGTTTCCATCTGTGTCAGGAATTCATTGATATCCATAACGCCGGAGATTTTCACCATTGCTGCCAGCATGGGCGTGTTGGGGAAATACTTTCCGAGGGTCGCCATACACACATCATGTGCATTTAAAAGGAAGACCTTTCCGGGATATCCCTTCAACAGGGGCAGGATCTCTTCGGGTGTCTTCTGGGTGTTTACCAGAATGGCTCCGTCTGCCTTGAGTCCCGCAGTCACATCAACGGAAGAAAGCAGGGTATCATCCACTACTGCCACAAAGTCGGGCGAGTAGATGTTGGAATGTACTCTGATCGGGTTGTCGCTGATACGGTCATAAGCAGTGATGGGAGCACCCATTCGCTCGGGACCGTACTCAGGAAAGCCCTGTACATGCTTTCCGGCTTCAAATGCTACATCCGCAAGCAAAAGTGCTGCCGTCTTGGCACCCTGGCCTCCTCGACCGTGCCATCTGATTTCAGTCAAATGTCTCATAACTATTGTCCTTTCCTTGTACCTGCCGCAATGAATATGATCTTTCCGGAACAAAGAGTTTCGCTTGCGAAACTCTCGCGCCGAGCGCGGTCCACATGCGACATATTTCAGTTCGCGCGAGTGCGCATCCTCGCAGAGCGTTTTTCATTGTATCAGGAACGAAGTTTCCTATACAATGAAAAACGCCTCCACCGTAAACGGCAGAGGCTGAAAAATTTCCTTACAATCCATTTACGACATACCATCATATGCGTCCTCTGTCACGGGAGGATCCCGTCAGCATCTACTTGCGAAGCGCTTTCGTGCTGCTACTCAGGAGGGATATTCCTTTTACTCTACCGGTACCGCTTCTCAGCTGACTGCGGCTCTCTGTGACTTTCAAAATAAAAGTACTGTCTCCATCATTGTATTTGGGGTAATGATTTATTTATGCTTTATTATATTGACGCGCGAAATCGTTGTCAACCATAAATTCTAAAATTTGTCGTTTTCTTACAAACATTCTCCAAACAGGCTCTCCCTGCAATCGACTACGCCTGCGCTGCTTTGTCAGATGTTACGGCTCTCATAACCAACAGAGTGACGATCATCAGAGCGATCGCAAGCGGTAATGCAATGAGCCAACTGCGCACAAAGCCTGCGATCAGATAGGACGCAAAGGATACTGCCGCCGCCACGATGGCGTAGGGCAGCTGTGTGGATACATGGTTCACATGGTCGCACTGGGCTCCCGCGGAAGCCATGATGGTGGTGTCGGAAATCGGTGAGCAGTGGTCACCGCAGACAGCGCCTGCCATGCAGGCAGAGATTGCAATGATCATCAGCTCGGCATCGGTTGCGTAGAACGCCTCCACTACGATGGGGATGAGGATACCGAAGGTTCCCCAGCTGGTACCGGTTGCAAATGCAAGGAAACAGCCGACCAGGAAAATCACGGCAGGCATGAATCCCATCAGACCGCTCGCGTTTTCCTTTACCATCGTTGCCACGAATTCCCTCGCACCAAGGCTGTCCGTCATGGCCTTCAGAGTCCATGCAAAGGTCAGAATCAGGATAGCGGGTACCATTGCCTTAAAGCCTTCCGGCAGGCACTCCATGCAATCCTTGAAGCTGAGCACTCTTCTTACCAGATACAGAAGGATGGTCAGAATGAGTCCGATGATGCTGCCGATGGCAAGGCCCACAGAAGCATCACAGCCGGAAAAAGCTTCTTTAAAGCTAGTTCCTTCAAAAAAGCCGCCGGTGTAGATCATGCCGATGACACAGCAGATAATGAGACAGATGATAGGAATCAGCAGGTCGATTACTTTTCCCTTCTTCGCGCCTTCCTCTTCCTCCTCGCGGGCCACACGGTCCTTGTAGGAGAACAGATCGCCTGCGAGTGCATTCTTCTCATGCTTTGCCATAGGGCCAAAATCAAACTTCATCAGTGACAGAGAAACCATCATAACAATGGTTAACAGGGCGTAGAAGTTGTAGGGAATCGCCTTGATGAAGAGGGAAAAACCGTTCTCACCCTCCACGAATCCGCTGACAGCTGCTGCCCAGGAAGAAATCGGTGCGATGATACAGACCGGTGCCGCAGTCGCGTCGATGAGGTACGCGAGTTTTGCGCGGGAAATCTGATGCTTGTCCGTCACGGGACGCATGACGCTTCCGACCGTCAGACAGTTAAAGTAGTCGTCGATAAATATCAATCCGCCCAGGAGAATCGTGGCAAGCTGCGCCCCGACTCTGGTCTTAATGTGTGTGCTTGCCCAGCGGCCGAACGCCTGGGAGCCGCCCGCCTTGTTCATCAGGGCGACCATAGTGCCCAGAATGACCAGAAATACCAGAATTCCGACATTGTAGGAATCCGAGAGCACACTGATGAAGCCATCCTCGACAATGTGCGTCACGGTTCCCTCGAACCCAAAGCCCGAGTAGAACAAAGCTCCCACAAGAATGCCCACAAACAGCGAGCTGTACACTTCCTTGGTGATCAGCGCCAGCAAAATTGCAATGATCGGCGGCACCAGGGCCCAAAAAGTTCCGTAAACATCCATCTTTTTCTCCTCCTTCGGAAGTACCTTCCGTATGTGAAGAATTCCCCCTCACATCGTTTTTTTATTCTGCCAAATATCCCGCCTTACTCAAAAGGATATACAACATTCCATTCGGCTCCTTTGCCCCTACAGGAAGGTCACCTGTCTGTCCTGTTCGTAGGTATGCGGCTCCTTGGTCACTGCCTTGTGGCCCACCGCAATCGCGATCTCAAATCCGTAACCCTCGGGAAAAGCAAGTTTCTCGCCAAAATAGCGTTCCTTCTCGCCGTGCAGCGCATCATAGACGCAGCCGATAATCAGGCTTCCCAGCCCCAGTCCCTCAGCCGCAAGTGCCATGTTTTCCACCGCTATGCCCGCATCCACACTGTTCCACCGGAACTCCTTCTCCGCGCTCAGGAAAATCACAACGGGGGCATTGTAGTAGAATACATTGGGGGCATCCGTGATACCGCGCAGTGCATTTTTCTCTGCATCCAGCTCTTTTAACACCTCGGCGTCACGCTTCACGACCGTAAAGTGAATCTCCTGCCGGTTGGTCGCCGTAGGTGCCTGAAGTCCTGCCTGCAGGATCAGTTCCAGCTCCTCTTTCGTCAAATCCTCTGCGGTGTACCCTCTGATCGAGCTTCTCGCGCCGATCGCATCCAGAACCTGTCTCATATGTTCTCCTCCGTTTTCCCATACTTTTTTACATCATATCAGAAACAGTTTATTTTTTCCAGTGTTTCTGCTTTTTCTGTCAGAAAATTCGACAAGCCCCGGAACAGACCGGGGCCCTGAGAGAATGCTTTGTCACTTCTTTACAAGGGCCTTACCGCACCATTTTCTGCTGCGCCACCGGCCCAGAACGATAAAGCCTCTGATGCATTCATCCGAAGCGGTGCCCATATAGACGCCCGCGACGCCGATGCCGGCGAGCACGCCCATGCCGTATCCGACGCCTGCGCCGAGCAGCCACATCGTACAGATTCCGACCAGCAGCGGGAATACATAGTCCCCCGCCGCCTTCAGACTGTTCACAAAAGTCATGTTCAGACAACGCCCGAACTCAATGAAGATATCCACCAGCATGATATAGCGGGCCAGTTCCAGAACTGCCCGGTTGGTCGTGAAGATGCGAAGGGTGTACGGGCAGAGAAGCCAGTTGATCGTGGCAAGCGCCACCGTGATCGGCAGCGTCACTCTCAGCGTGCCAAAGACTCTCTTATACGCCGCATCCTCCTTGCCTGCGCCGACCAGATGCCCCGTGATGATCTGCGTCGCCATCGCTGCCGCATTGGAAAACACCATCGCGAAGGAAATCAGGGAATTGCAGTAAACTCTCGCATTGACGGCGTCATTGCCCATGCTGTTGATGAGGGATAGCAAAACCATCTGGTACATATTGTAACAGATATTCTCGCCCGCGGAAGGCAGACCGATCTTAACCATCTGTAGCAGAAGTTTCCCGGGGAAAGGCTTCAAAAATCTTAACGAAAGCCGTCCGATCTTCATGCGGTAGAAGAAGCCGAGGGCTACGATCAGGGCAACCACTCTGGCGGCAACGGTGGAAATCGCAACGCCTGCGACTCCCAGATCCAGGTGCTTTAACGGTCCATACAGGAAAATATAGTTGCCCGCGATATTGATCAGGTTGATGATTACAGAGACATACATACCGATTCTGGTATAACCGTTGCACCGCAGTATCTGCAGCATGACATTGTAGCAGGCCTGCAGGAACAAACCGCCGCCCACAATATTGATATACAGCATGGCGTCCGGCTTCATCTCCGGCGACACATGCAGAAGCGTCATCAACAAGTCTTTGCCGAGCACCAGCGCCGTGCTGAGCACAATTCCGATCACCAGATTCACCGTCAGCGCCAGGGTATAGATCATGTTCATCCTGTCATATTGCTTTGCCCCCAGATACTGCGCAACGACGACGCTGGTTGCCGTCGCGATGATGTTGAACATAATAATCATCAAAAACATGACCTGGTTGGCATTTCCGACCGAGCCCACCGCAAATTCCGAATAATGACTCAGCATCATCGTATCCACATTGTTGAGAAAGATATTCAGGAATAATTCCATAAACATGGGTCCCGCAATGATCAGAAGCGGCGTCTTTTCATCTATTACCAGTTTTTTCTTCTCAGCCATACTCTACCTCCGTGCGATGCGCACGCCAAAAAACCTCTGCCGGCCGTTCCTCCGGTCCTTTTGTTGAAAGCAAAGGCGATTATAGCACTTTCACACCGACGAAACAACTCCCTTTTTCCTTTTCTGCACACATTTTGACAGACATTCCTCCGTGCGGAGAGATATGCTCAATGGTTTCCCGTGGGAGCATAGACGGGACAAGGCATTCCCTCCGGGACGGGGAGATGCGGCAGATATCCGTAAAAAAGCCGGCCCCTTACAGAGACCGGCTTCACAGCGTTTTGAATCAACCTATTTACTTGGTTCCTGCTTCCTTCCAGGCTGTTGCAAGGCTTGCGATACCCTGAAGCTCTGCGGGAAGAAGAATGGTGGTAGCCTGACCGTCAGCAACCTTCTCAAATGCCTCAAGGCTCTTGATCTTCAAGACTGCTTCGTCAGCGCCTGCCTCCTTCAGGAGACGGATACCTTCGGCGTTCGCCTGCTGCACCTTCAGAATCGCTTCCGCTTCACCTTCTGCCTCACGGATCATTCTCTCCTTCTGTGCTTCTGCACGGAGGATAGCTGACTGCTTATCAGCCTCTGCACGAAGAATTGCGGATTCCTTTTCACCTTCTGCGGAAAGGATGCTTGCCTTCTTTTCACCTTCTGCACGGGTAACGGCTTCACGTCTTTCACGCTCTGCCTTCATCTGCTTCTCCATCGCATTCTGAATCTCTGCGGGAGGAATGATGTTCTTCAGCTCGACACGGTTCACCTTGATACCCCAAGGGTCGGTTGCGATATCCAGCTGCGCACGCATCTTGGTGTTGATGGTTTCACGGCTTGTCAGTGTCTGGTCAAGTTCCAGGTCACCGATGATGTTACGAAGTGTAGTTGCTGTCAGGTTCTCGATAGCCATCATAGGATTCTCAACACCGTAGGTGAAGAGCTTGGGATCGGTAATCTGATAGAATACAACCGTATCGATTCTCATGGTAACGTTATCCTTGGTGATTACGGGCTGAGGCGGGAAGTCGGCAACCTGTTCCTTCAGGTTGACTTTTCTTGCAACCTTATCAATGATGGGCAGTTTGGTATGGAAACCAACTGACCAGGTTCCCTGGTATGCACCAAGACGCTCGATGACATAGGCCTGAGCCTGGGGAACGATTTTTACGCAGGAGATCAATATCCACAGCGCAACAACAACTAAAGCAATAATAATATACGGCATAATACCCCTCTTTCTGTACTGTATGTGTGACAGTACGCACATTTTTTATGTGATCTCTTTTTCACTTTTCTAAGCTTTCGAGATTACACTTCATCCTGCAGTACGCTCTGCGGTTCTGCCTTCGCCTCTTCCAGAAAATCCTTCATCTGGGCGTTGGCCTTCACAATCAGTCTGACTCCGTTGATGGCTTGCACATCGACAACGGCGCCGGCCTTGATTCGTACCTTGTCGTCAAAACTTCTGGCACTCCACTCCTGACCGTTTACGGTAACAGTTCCGACAGCCTGCAGATTATCGATATCCGTCAGAACAATCGCCTGCTTTCCGACAAGCCCTTCGGCATTGGTTCTGACACGATTGATGTTGAAGTACTTCACGGCAATCGGTCTGGTAAAAACCAGAAGGAGAATGGAAACAACTAGGAAAATCAGAATCTGCAGCCAGATCGGTGCATGCAGCATCGTGGCAAGAATCGCGATCAGCGCGCCTCCTGCAAACCATATGGTCGCAAGTCCAAGCGTCGCTGCTTCAATGACAACCGCCACGATCAGAACAACGAGCCAGAAAATCATCATCTCACTCATACTCTTAACCCTCCTAAAAATAATATACACTATGACATTGCTCTTATGCAATGGATTTATGCTTATTATAATCTCTTTTTTTCTTCCGTACAATGGCAACAACGCCACGATAAAACACCATAATGTGCAAAAAAGCGACACGGAATGCTTCCGTATCGCTTTTCTTAGGGTCAAACTCATTTTTTAGTAAAATACATGGTTGCCGATGACCAGTCCCTCTCTTCCGTTCACACGGCGGAAATGCGTCAGATCTCCGACATTTGAAACACCGGACAGTGCCTCTTCGGCCGCCTTGATACAGCTCTCGTAGATCTTACCGGACTCAAGCACACGGTTCACCTTGCCGCTCATCGCAGGTGTGAACTGACCGGAGGCGTAGATAACGCCGTGAATGGTATCCGGGTATGCAGAGCTTCTCACACGGTTCATAACGACTGCGCCGACTGCGACCTGACCCTCGTAGGGTTCTCCGCCGGCCTCACAGTGAATCAGTGCAGCCAGAAGAAGTGTGGTGTCAGCATCTGCGGTATACGCACCATAGTTGACATTTCTGGCAGCTTCTTTCTCTGCCTTGAGGCGGGCCTTGTATTCTTCCATGGTCTCGCCCACATCAATCGTAAACTTTAAGGATACGAACTCTGCGGAAACATATCCCTCTTTGCCGCTGTAATCGATGCAGATCCATCCATTCTCCCTGTCCTGACTAAGGACATCCACGATTTCACCGCCGGGGAGCAGACCCAGAACCTCTGCATCCGGTTCAGGCTTTTGTCTGACGCGGAGCGTCTCCGCTTCGATGGTTGCAACGGTTTTACCCACATCCTTTGCGAGGGCAACTGCCTCTTCGTCAAAGAGCAGGTACGCATCGGATGCCCATCCGATTACATTGCCGGACTGAATCTTGGTCCATCCGTCCTTTCGCTCTAAGATGGTACCGCCGCCATCCTTGTAAATCTTGCCGATCTTCTCGGCGTCATCTCGGGCTTCACTTCTGACATTCAGAACTTTCTTGACATTTACCATGACAAGGTTTTCAAAGTTCTCTTCTTCCTCTTCCTTTTCCTCCTTGGAAAAATCGAGGTTCCATTGTTTTGCCTGGGCATTTACGATCTCGGTGGAGTTCGCCGCACCGGGATTCAGGAGAGCCGCCACGCCCCCTCGCAGATCCTGCAGGTAATCACTGCTGCCAGCCGCCCGAACGGTCATGTCTGTCTGCAGTGTCAAAACAAGTGATAACATCACGGATAACACTGCGGCAAACAGCCTTCTGCTTCTTGCCATTATTTTTACCTCCAAATATCGTCTCTATGGATATTTATTACAACATTTGAATAAATTATTACAAATTTGTTAACTTTTTCAAACATTGTAAGTGGTATCATAGCAGAAGCGAAAAAGTTTGTCAAGTTTTTATCTCAATTTTGCTATATTCGGCAGTTTTTTGCAGTATTTCCGTGGTTTTTGTGTATTCGGTATAGCGTAAAGAACAAAAAAGCGCAATATTTTTTACTTAATTTTACCCCTTTTTCATGTTCTGTATTGTGTCTTTTTCTGTTTCTTTTACCGTCTTTTTCTCCGAAAAAACATGCTTTTTTTCATAAAAATCAACACCGTATCAGGCGCAAAAAAGATGCCCCGGACTTCCTCGTCCCGGGGCACCTGATTGTGACATTTTATGTAACAATTTGTGACTGTTCAGAGCCGGGCAAAATTTCATAAAACAGTTGTAAAATGCTTGCATTTTTAAGACTGTTTTTGAAATTTTATCCGGCGGATACGCCACACCTCCAAAATGCAAAGTATTTTGGAGGCTGGCTCTGAACAGTTACAACCGTTTTACAGTCTTTTCGACTTCTCAATGCATGCCCCCACGGCATCGATGACAGCCGCGCGCAGACCCTTTTCCTCCAATACCCTGACTGCCTCAATGGTGGTTCCGCCGGGGGAGCACACCATATCCTTCAGCACGCCGGGGTGAAGCCCGGTCTCGAGCATCAGCTTCGCACTTCCGAGCACCGACTGCGCCGCGAACTCATACGCCTGAGCGCGGGGCATTCCCGCCGCAACCGCTCCGTCCGCCATTGCCTCGATAAACAGGAACACATAGGCGGGAGAGCTTCCGCTGACGCCGACGACCACATCCATCAGTCTCTCGGGCACGATGCTCGCCCTGCCGAAGGACTGCATCAGGGATACGACCGTCTCCAGATCCTTCGCAGGCACATCGCTGTCTGCGCAGACGCCGGTGCAGCCCTCCAGGACAAGTGCCGGTGTGTTAGGCATGCAGCGGACGATTTTCAGTTCGGGTCTGCCGAAGGCTTCCTTCAGAAACGCCAGCGTCTTGCCGGCCGCAATGCTGACCACGATCGTCTCAGGCCTCACCGCATCTTTGATCTGTGCAATCACTTCCGGCAAAAAGACCGGTTTGACTGCCAAAAACAGGATGTCCGCCCAGGCGGCAGTCCCGCAATTGTCCTCAAATGTGACCATGCCGTATTTCTCACGCATCTTCTCCAAGGTAGCCGCGGTTCGCGCACTTCCCGCCATCTCTCCGGCAGTGACAAGCTGCTTTCCGAGCATACCTCCGATCATTGCGTCTGCCATATTTCCAAGTCCGATAAATCCTATCTTCATATCTTTATCCCTCCTGTCAAAAGCTGTGTCTCTGTCTGTGTGCCTCATACATCAGCAGTGAAGTTGCGATGGCGGCGTTTAAGGATTCCACTCTGCCCTCCATCGGAATCTTCAGGTAATCCATGGCCAGATCGGCCGTCTCCTTCGTCAGTCCGTTTCCCTCATTGCCGATCAGAAACGCCGTCCCTTCCCGGAAGGAAAAGCTGTCATAATACCGCTCCCCCGCCAGATGCGCGGCATAGGTGTGAATGTTCGCGGCATGCAGCCGCTGTATCGTCTCCCCCAGATCGTCCACATACACAAAGGGTACTCTGAATACGGACCCCATCGTTGCCCGAATGGTTTTGGGGTTGAAAATATCGACGGTCTGCCGGCTCATGATAACGCCCGTCACGCCTGCGCCCTCGCCGGTTCTGAGAATGGTCCCGAGATTGCCCGGATCCTGCAGATTCTCCAGGACGACCAGGAGCGGTTTCTCCTGCTCGAGGAGCCCATCCAGTGTATATTCCGGTCGTTTGATGACGCAGAGGATTCCCTGCGGCGTCTGTGTATCGGACATTTTGGCAAAAAGGGCATCTGTGACGACCTCGTAACCGGTCTGAAGCAGTTTGTCCCTTCTCTTAGCCTGTTCCGTTATTTTCTCCAATGCACTCTGCGCGACATACACTTCTATTATAGAAGAAACAGGTGCCTCCTCGAACATTTTGCTGCCTTCCGTCAGGAACACGCCTGCGGCGCGTCTCTCCTTCGCCTTATTCTGCCACTGTATGACCTGTTTTACTTTTGCATTTGAACTGCTGGTTATCATGCGTTCTCCTATAGGAAAACGGCTGTCCGGAACACGGGCAGCCGTCTGCTTGCTACTTCCATTCAAAATACTTATACAGTCAGGAGCTGGGCAACCTCGAACTGATACTCGTCGATGCCCTTCTCCATCTTCAGTGCTTCCTCAATGTCGTAATCGACAAACTCACCGTTGCGGTATCCGACCACTCGGTTGGTCTTACCCTCGAGCATAATGTCTACCGCGTACGCTCCCATGATAGAAGCATAATAACGGTCCATGGCAGTAGGGTTTCCGCCTCTCTGCATGTATCCGAGGATGGTAGCTCTGGTCTCAATACCGGTAGCCGCCTCGATTCTTCTCGCCATGGAAGTGGAATGGCCGATGCCCTCTGCATTGATAATGATATGATGGCTCTTGCCCTTCTTACGGCTCTCGATGATATGGTTGATGATCTCCTGCTCGTTATAATCGTATTTCTCGGGAATCAGGACATCCTCAGCGCCGTTCGCAATGGCACACCACAGCGCAATATATCCCGCGTTGCGGCCCATTACCTCAATGATACTGCAGCGCTCATGAGAGGAGGAAGTATCCTTAACCTTGTCGATTGCTTCCATCGCAGTGTTGACTGCCGTATCAAAACCTATGGTATACTCGGTACATGCGATATCCAGGTCAATGGTTCCGGGAAGACCCACGGTATTGATGCCCAGTCTGGAAAGCGCCTGCGCGCCGCGATAAGAACCGTCTCCGCCGATGACAACTATGCCGTCGATACCATGCTTTCTGCAGATTTCAGCGCCCTTCTTCTGATACTCGGCCTTTTTGAATTCAAGACATCTCGCCGTGCCGAGAATGGTTCCGCCGCGCTGAATAATATCGGAAACATTTCTTGCTTCCATATCTATGATCTCTTCATTTAACAGGCCGTTGTAGCCTCTCTTGATTCCTTTTACTTTCAAACCTCTGGAAATCGCAGTACGAACAACCGAACGAATGGCTGCATTCATGCCGGGTGCATCTCCTCCGCTGGTCAATACCGCAATTGTTTTAATTTCGCCTGCCATGTCCTCTACCTCCTGATGACAATGAATCCAAAGCTTACTTCTCAAAACTCTGACAATACTGTATTTTATACTATTTCTTAATCGTTTTCAATGGTTTTATCAGTCGAAATCATAACTTTTTTAAGGCTTTTGTCTACTTGACCCTCACATTGCCCTCACCAAAAACAGCCTTAAGCTTCTCAAGCAATTCCGTGCTCGCGCACACTCTCCGATTCGGGGGAAGCACCTTGATGTTTTTTGTCTTTCTCAAAAAAATGACCACATCGTCGTTTCCGTCCGAATCAGCGATAAGCCCGAGCAGCTCCTTCTCTCTGGCAAGGTAACTGTCCACATCCTCGAACTGCAGCCAGATTCCGTTCGGCACCACGCTCTTTGTCTCCGTCCTCGGAACGCTCTGCCCATACGCCGCACCGTCGGAGCGGGCCGTTCTGGCAAAGCTTCCTCCCGCTGCATTGTATCCGCCTCTGTCATCTGACGCATGATAGTCCCGCTTTCCGTAGCCGCCCGCAAACAACGGTCTGCCTTCCTTCTGCAACGCCTCGTCAAAGCCGACGATCTGCTCACAGATCAGCTTACCGTCCTTGTCCTCTTCAACCGAGATACGCCCCTTGACGAAGATCTTCGCATCCTCGACCAAAAGTGCGGCAAACCTCTCGTAATCTCTCGGGAAAACCACGATCTCCACATTGCCGACCAGATCCTCCAGGTTCAGAAAAGCCATCACCTTGTCATTCTTGGTATACTTCACCGTCTTGTCCGCAATCATGCCGCCCACGACGGCAATCGCGCCATCCTGTGCCCGCACCGCGCCTGTCTCTTCATCCAGGGCAAAGTCTGCGGTGGTGTTGGTAATATTCTTCTGCCAAAGCTCCTGATAGCTCTCCAGCGGGTGCCCGCTGAGGTAGATGCCCAGCACTTCCTTCTCAAAGGCCAGAACCATCTCCTTGGGATATTCGCCCACATCTGGCATTCTGATGTCGAACTCTTCCTTCTGGGAGTCGTCCACAATATCAAACAGAGAAAGCTGCCCTGCGAGGTGATTCTTCTTGTCCTTCGAGACACGATCCATCAGCTGACCGTAAATTGTCATAAACTGCTGTCTGTTGCCTCCGAGGCTGTCCAGCGCTCCCGCTTTGATAAAATTCTCCACGGCACGCTTATTCATATCCTGCTGCGCCATTCTGGTGATGAAGTCGTTCAGGGTTGTGAAAACACCTCTCAGCCTTCGCTCCTCCACGATAGATTCAATGACATTTCTGCCGACGCTCTTGATGGCCGTGAGGGCATACCGGATTTTGCCGTCGGAGACAGAGAAGCCGCTCTGCCCCTCATTGATATCGGGAGGCAGCAATTCGATTCCCATGTTCCGGCAGGTCAGAATATACTCTGCAACCTTCTTGGGGTTATCAATCACAGAGGTCATAAGAGCCGCCATATACTCCACGGGATAATAATACTTCAAATAAGCCGTCTGCAGCGCAACGACCGCATAGCACGCCGCATGGGACTTATTGAACGCATATTTTGCAAAGTCCATCATATCGTCGTAGATGGAGCCGGCCACCTGTTCGCTGATCCCCTTGGAAATACAGCCGGGAACCCCTTCCTCTTCATTTCCGTAGATAAAGTTCTGTCGTTCCTTCTCCATGACAGACTGCTTCTTCTTACTCATCGCACGACGCACCAGATCGCTTCGTCCGAGCGTATATCCCCCCAGATCACGCACGATCTGCATGACCTGCTCCTGATATACGATACAGCCGTAGGTCGGGGCAAGTATCGGCTCCAGCTGAGGGCAGGAATACACGACAGCATCATGGTTGGTCTTGCCTCTGATATATTTCGGGATAAAATCCATGGGACCGGGGCGATACAGGGAAATACCCGCAATGATGTCCTCCAGGTTCTGCGGGCGAAGTTCCTTCATAAAGCTCTTCATACCGGCACTTTCCAGCTGGAAGATACCCTCCGTCCTGCCTGAACCGATCAGATCCAGTACCTGCGGATCATTATAATCAATTGCATCGATATCGATCTGTTTCCCCGTCGTCTGCCTGATGAACTGAATCGCATCCTGAATCACGGTCAGTGTTCGCAGCCCGAGGAAGTCCATTTTCAAAAGGCCCAGTTCTTCCAGGGTCGTCATGGTAAACTGCGTCGTAATAGAGCCGTCGCTTCCTCTGGAAAGCGGCACGAACTCATCCGCAGACTTCTGACAGATCACGACACCCGCCGCATGCATCGAAGTATGTCTGGGCAAACCCTCCAGACGCTTACTCATATCGATCAGACGCTGCACCTGCTCGTCCTCCTGATAGAGTTTGCGAAGCTCCGGGTTCATCTCGAGGGCACGCTCCAGGGTGATATTCAATTCATTGGGAATCATTTTGGCGATAGAATCACATACCGCATACGGCAGATCCATCACACGGCCGACATCCCTGATAACGCCCTTGGCAGCAAGCGTACCGAAGGTAACGATCTGCACCACTTTGTCAGCACCGTATTTTCTGCCGACATAATCAATGACTTCCTGACGTCTGTTGTAGCAGAAGTCAATATCGATATCGGGCATGGATACTCGTTCCGGATTTAAGAACCGTTCAAACAGAAGCTGATACCGGATCGGGTCGATGTTAGTAATCCGCAGACAATAGGAGACAATACTTCCCGCCGCAGAGCCTCTGCCGGGGCCCACCGGAATACCGTTCGACTTCGCATAATTGATAAAGTCCCAGACGATGAGGAAATAATCCACATACCCCATCCTGCGGATGACGCCCAGCTCATAATCGAGGCGTTCCTTCAGGGTTTGACCCGTCTGGTCAATTGCTGTATTCTCCGCATCTTTCCCATAGCGCTCCAAAAGACCTTCATAGCAAAGCTTATTTAAATAGGTCCAGGAATCATATCCCTCCGGCACCTCATACTTCGGCAGCTTGGTCACGCCGAACTCAATCTCGACATTGCAGCGGTCGGCTATCACCTGCGTATTTTCAACCGCCTCCCACGCATAGGGAAAGAGTCCCTTCATCTCCTCTTCGCTCTTGACATAATATTGTCCGCCCTCGTAGCGCATTCTGTCGGTGTCGGACAGTTTCTTACCGGTCTGCAGGCAAAGCAGAATGTCGTGTGAATCTGCATCCTCGGCATAAGTATAATGCACATCGTTGGTGGCGACCAAAGGGATATCCATTTCCCTGCTCATCCGCAGAAGCTCCATATTTACGGTTCTCTGCTCGGGAATGCCATGGTCCTGCAGCTCCAGGAAGTAATTTCCCTTGCCGAAGCATGCCTCGTACTTTCGGGCCGCCTTCCTCGCCTCGTCAAAAAGCCCCTTCACAATATATCTCTGCACCTCTCCCGCAAGGCAGGCAGAGAGCGCAATGATGCCCTCGTGGTATCGGTTCAGGATCTCCATATCCACTCTGGGCTTATAATAATACCCTTCCGTGAAACCCTTGCTGACGATCTTCATCAGGTTCGCGTAGCCGGTATTGTTCTCCGCCAGCAGGACCAGGTGATAGTACCTGTCCTCGCCTCCGGTCGTCTCCTTATCAAATCTGGAATTGGGTGCAACATACACCTCACAGCCCAGGATGGGCTTGATTCCCTCCGCACGGGCTGCCCGGTAAAAATCGATCACACCGTACATCACTCCATGGTCGGTGATGGCAGCGCTGTCCATCCCCAGCTCCTTCACCCTGGCAACATATTCTTTTATCTTATTGGAACCGTCCAAAAGCGAATATTCCGTATGAACGTGTAAGTGTGCAAATGCCATGTCCCATGCTCCTCATTTCCGTCAGAATTGCCCTCATCTCTATCTACCACTATATCAAAAAAAGGACTCCATTGCAAAGGTTGTTGTAAATTCACTTTATACTTTTCGCACACGAAAAGCAAAGCCTCCCCACAGCAAAGCCCCCGGTGCCGCGCACCGGGGGCTTTTGACTTCATTATTGATAACTTGGCAAGATGAATCATCCAATCCTAGCTGATTTGCGTTCCGTTCCTTTGAGGTCAATCCGTCAGGCCTGACCTCAGGTCTACTCATCCAGAAACAATTGAATTCGATGATCAATATTCTGTGCCACTTGTCCGGGAGATTTGTCTCCCGCATACATTGCCTCCAATTCTTCTAAAATGATTGCGCTCAGTTCCGGATACTCTTTGGGTGCCGGTACGCAGCTCTCTAAAAAGGCACCGGCTTTGTCAATCGATACGGTACCATCCTCCGTCACAGGCAATTCCTGTCCGCACCAAACCTGTCCGCCCTCCGGCAAGGTTTCAATTTCATATTCGGAAAGCCTGCAGGCACTCAGGGCAGAGTGAACGACATTGCTCCAACTGATTTTCTGAATCTCTTCGCTCAGGAAGCATTCCAGATAGGCGCCGATTTTCTGTGCATTCTTTGTATTTGCATTGACCACCAGCACCCCTTTTGTGTTCAGATAATTACCACTTGTTCCGTTTGTGGGAAATCCCACAAAAGAACTGTTCGTTTTATACATATCGATGCCGAAGCTACAGATACTATCGACTGAATCAAGTGCAAAAAAAGTTGCTCTTTTGTCATTATCCTGAGGTTTTGACTCATCTTTGCGATTTTCCATGCTGACATTGGTAACCTCCAGCAATCTGAGGAATCTCTCATCATCAAAATGACTCTCTCTCTTATCCCAATCGATCAAAAAGGAATGATTCAGGCTGTACCGGGTCAGTTGAAGCATACAGGCCAGCGGTGCAAAATAGGTCTCTGTAGCCGAATAGTAGATGGAAGGCTCCAGAATGCCGTCTTCCATCAGTTCTATCATATCCTCTAAATCCCAGCTGTCTTCTGCCCAAACATCCTTGGGAACTGTTATGGTTGTAGCTGTTACATTCCCCGGAATTCCCACAAGCTTGCCCTCAATCGTACCCAGTCCTATCGCCCCCGGCAACAACTTGTCATATGTTTCCTGTGAAATCAATTCCCTGACATCCAATAACAGGCCTTTCTCATAGAGCATCTCCATATCTGACATCGATACATAGAGGATGTCCGGTCCCTCTCCCTCAACCAACTCCGCCAAGATTCTGGAACGATATCCTTCAGATGTTCCTTTCTCGTAAGTCAGCGCCTGGTTCAGATCCTTTCTCATCAGCAGAGCCGTGCACTCGGACACCTGCCTGCTCCCCGGATTACCATCCACAAGATCTGCCACACGAATTTTTTCCTCCGCTTTGGGTTTCGTATCAAGTACGGACAACCATTCCATTTCTTCTTGACCGTTCTTCAGCCAAAGAATCGGGTTCTGTCCCTTTCTGAGCACCATTACCGGATCATACTTTCCGCCAATAGCATTCTCCCGATAACTGAAAACAAGTGTCCTGTTTCCGCTTAGGATATTCCACTTTACAATTCCCTGATCTGTTTCATAGTATATGTCATTCCCCTGCATGCCAAACAGTTGATTGATCTGCGGCTCACCATTCATTTCTCCCACGACACGCATTTGGCGATTCTCTGTATCCGCCCACAAGAACCGATAGCACTTCTTCTGATGATCATAAGCAGGATATATGAATTCTCCGCTCTCAGTACGCATGGGTTCTCCCAGCACCTCATCTGCTGCGGTCTGATGTTCGACTATAATGTTACCCTCTCTATCTATCACATAGAGTTTTGTAAAACCATCCCACTCTATTCCGGCCTTGGCATAAATATTACCTGCGCTGTCGCACACGCAATATCCTTCCGGCAATAGCATTACTTCGCTGAAGTTCTCTCTGACGATCCCTTTTTCCAAAAACAAATCCCACAAATCGACAACCTGAACTCCTCCGTCGCTATCCAGGAATATCATCCTATCAGCTGTCTGATGAAAAAATCCGTCATCATTCCACTCCATCTCCACCCATTCAAACACAAGATGGTCATCATCCATCACATCCATGGCAACGATAAAAGTATTCCCCGAATCCTTCTGTTCCAACTGCTCATACGATATTTCCCTATTAACGACATTTCCGGTCTCAGTATCATAAATCTCCAGCACCCACCTGACAGCATGCAATTGCGGAGGTCGGATGACTGAGTGAAGTCTGTATATTTTTCCGCCGCGAAAGCAGGACGCATAAGTCCCTGTGACAAAGCTTAACTGTTCAGACGCAATATCCGGTGTCACTGCTTCATAGTTCCAGGGGATGTTCTTCTCTATCCAAAACAACTGTTTTTCTTCCATGGTTTCCGAAGCCTTGAAGCCTTCTGTTTTCCAATCGATTTGTTTCTCCGGCTGCTCTGTCGGCTCAGGGTCATTCCCGCCTTTTCCACAGCCTGTGATGATTGTCATACATACCAGTAATAAAAATACACGAATTGCAAACGCTCTTTTCATAACTATAATTCCTTTGATGAAGAAAATATTGTGGGATAATAAGGGATATAGGTTGCTTATTCGTAATAGTGTTTATCAGCGCATACAGAATGGTACTCATCATGACAAATACCGTTAAACTTAACACCATGACCATTCGGACATGTTTTTCCTACGGAAGTTCTCACATGACGGACAGTACATACCTCATAAACAGGTTTACCATTTGAATCCACATAATTTGTGGGCACCAGATGTGTGGACTGGTATTGCTCCACTACATGAGAACCAGTGTTTAAAACCGCAGAACACTGATCACAATAAACAGGAACATAATTCACTGCTGCAGATGCAGTCATTCCCATCAATAAAGTAGCACACAATATAGTCATTGACAATAATATCTTCTTATTCATATTTTTCTACTTCCTCCATCTTTTCAAAACATAATCCTATATATCCCACAATGAATTTCCATCCCTAATAATATAGATATTGGTGTCTGGCACCAATAATTTTCGCCAGCTTAACCAGTTGCCTTGCACAGAGATTCTGCCTCTGCGCCTAAATTCTCTGCTAGAGTTTATGGCGGTACAACGGAAACCGGCTTATAAGGGTCCGTAACTTGTTTTTCTTCAATCGTAGTTCTATGAATATAATTGTCAACTCTGCAACGGAATCCCCTCCTTCCATTCACATTGCTACAATCGTCAGCAAAAGGAGCCTGTTTCTACCCAGGTGTCAAGCGCCGCGCCTCAATGACAATTGTCATATTACTTAATCATTAGTATACCTCATATGATATT
>JAEDDX010000022.1 GCA_016293615.1 Acetatifactor sp. | reverse complement strand
GTAACGCCCAAGCCTTCTCAGGAACCTGCAACAGAACCCTCCGGCACGGAAGAAAATGAGCCGGAAAGCTCCGAAACAGAGAGCGGGCAGGGGGAGAGCAGTGGCTCTCAGCAAGAAAGCAATCCGGACGATTCCCGGGAAGAGTCCGAGCAGGTAACAGCTGCAGACAGTGTGACCGTCGTTGTGGAGAAGAAGGGTTTCAATTTCTGGTGGCTTTTGCTGCTGATACCGGCAGCAGGTGCGGCAGCAGGCTTCATTTTCTTTGTCATAAAGAAGAGAAGGGGCAATGACCGGTAGGAAGAGGCTGCCTGATAGGAAAGCGCGACCATAATGGTTTGCAATCTCCGCTCCGTATGCTATAATTACAATATAGGCATAGGAGAACCCCGGTTATGGATGAGTTGCATTTTGAAAAAGGGCGGACTGTATTACCGTTGGTCGGAAGTTCCTTTGAACTTGGCAAAATGGACGAGGCGATCGCTTCGATAGAAGACGCGCATTTGGCAGAAATAGCGCGTGCGGAAGCATGCTATTTTTCGGCCGATGCGAAGGGGTGCGTGGAGATCGTAACAAAATATCTGCAAAGTGAGGATGTGATGTTACGCCTGTCTGCAGACAGCCTGTGCGTATTCGGGAATCTGACATTGAAGAACGCGAAGGAAACGCAAAGGGCGCGTCTGGATGCGGGACAGTGTCTTCAAAAAGCCTTCCGGGACAATGCGAAAGAGGAGATCAAGGCAAACTGTGTGTTTGTGAATTATCTGATCAATACGTTTTTACATATTCGGACCGGAGCGGAAATGCCTTCTCTGGAAACCTATATTCCCTATCTCCCCATCGGACAGAGACTGTTTGCACTCAGTGTTTTGTCTCACGGTATGTATTTACATCAGAATTATGAGAAGGCGCAGGGCGTTGTACAGACAGCGATGCTGCTGACAGAGAGAATCTATCCGATTCCCTTTATCTATCTGCACTGTATTGCCGCCATGTGCCAGATCAACCGCAAGGATCAGAAGAGTGCGGTACAATCGATCCGCAGCGCAATGTCGCTGGCAAGAGAGGACCGGCTGTTTGAACCATTTATCGAATACCACGGCCTGCTGCAGGGCGTTTTGGAGGTTTGCCTGCGAAAGAGCGAACCGGAGATCTATAAGAAGCTGACCGACGGCATCATCTCGTTCAGCCGGGGCTGGATGGAGGTCCATAATTCACAGATGAACAAGGATGTGACGGATGTTTTGACGCCCCTGGAATTTTCAATTGCCATGCTGGCCTGCCGCGACTGGACCAATCAGGAGATTGCGCAGCATATGGGTCTGTCCGTCAACACGGTGAAGCATTATGTCTCTGACATTCTGAACAAGCTGCAGATCGATAAGAGAGAAAAGATTAAGGATTTTGTAAATCAATAGTTGTCTAAAGGACTGAATGAGAGGCGGCGAAAAGGCTGCCTCTTTTTGGAGGAAAGCACATGGCTATTACAGTTAATATTTACTATACGGGAGTAAACGGAGCTGCCGTGAAGTTTGTTGAGGAGATGATTGCCGGCAAAACCGTGGAACGGATCCGTCAGGAGAAAGGGAATTTGAGATATGATTACTTCTTCTCGGCGGACGATGCGGAGACTGTCCTGCTGATTGACAGCTGGGAAAATCAGGAGGCGATTGACGCCCATCACGAGTCCCCGATGATGAGGACCATTCTGGAGTTGAGAGAAAAGTATCAGCTGCATATGAGGGTTGAGAGATATTTGGCAGAGGATGAAATTCCCGCAAGTGACAGGAAGTTCATTCGAAGCTGACAGGTGTGAAGAATGGGAGGATACGGTTCTGTAAAACTTCTTGATTTCACACATGCTTCTGTGCTACGATAAAGTATATTATAAAGCGTTATGCGGAGGATGGTTTATGTTGAGCGTGGCAGTTGTTGCCTGTGCAAAATAAATATTGCAAGGCTTGATTTTTAGTAGATATACTAAGAGTCTGCCCATCTGTCGACAGCGGCGGTTGTCGACCCGCGCCCAATTTTCGCTTTATAGTATGGTGATCCGGCAACCCCGGAGACTTTCAGATTTCGGATAAGATATGACAGGAAGAGAGTAAGACCATGGTAACTGAAATAGGGACCATGGTCTTTGTGCGTTTTTTATCTTTTTTACAGTGCGCAGGGAACAGATGGTCAGGCCGCCCGTGAAGGAGAAGGATCATGAAGATAGAAAAACAGATTGAATTTGACAGGATCAAGGACATATGGATGCAGCTGGCAGCCACGGAACATGCGAAAGAGAGAATCAGAAACACGGTGTGGTTTTTAAACGAGACGGAGCTTAGAAAGGAACTGCGGGATACCACCGACGGCAGGGAGATGATAGAGAAGCTGGGGAACCCGCCCCTGCAGGATGTGACGGAAATCAAAGAGATTCTGGCGATTGCCGAGAGAGGAGACTGCTTAAGCCCGTATCAGCTGGAGAGAGTGCAGAAGGTTCTGGTGCTGACGCAGAGACTGAAAAGTTACTTGCGCAGGGGAAGGCAGTTTGAAAATTCCCTGGCTTTTTACGATGAAAACCTCGAGGAGACAGACCATCTGCGGGAGGAGATCGACAGGCAGATCCGCAATGAGGCCGTGGAGGACAGGGCCTCCCAGCTTCTCTTTGACATCAGAAACAGCATCCTGCGCTGTGAGGAACAGATGAAGCAGAAGGCGGAGCAGATCATCCGGAGCAACAAGGAATGTATGGCGGACAGCTACTATACCCTGCGAAACGGGCGCATCTGTGTGCCGGTGAAAAAGGAGTATAAGTTCCGGATCCCCGGCAGTGTGATCGACAAGTCTTCCACGGGAAGCACTTTCTTCATTGAGCCTGTCGGCGTGGCGAAGATGTATGAGGAACTGTCTCTGTTGAGAATCGACGAGGACAGTGAAGTCCGCCGCATTCTGTATACGCTGACGGCGATGGTGGCGGAGGCTTCGCCGATGATGCAGGAGAATCTGCGTCTGGTGGAGCGGCTGGACTTTATCTTCTCCAAGGGAAAGCTGAGCCTGGCGCTTCATTGTACAGAACCGGCCATCAATCAGGAGAGGAGAATCGTCCTTACGGATGCGAGACACCCTCTGATGGACAGGGAGACTGCGGTTCCGCTGCAGTTTCGGCTCGGGGATGGGACGAGAGGCATCGTGATCACAGGTCCGAACACCGGCGGCAAAACGGTTGCCATCAAGACTGTGATGCTCAACTGTATTATGGCGCAGTGCGGTCTGCATGTGACCTGCAGGGAGGCCGATATCTGCATGAACAGCTCTTATCTTTGTGATATCGGAGACGGACAGAGTCTGTCGGAAAACCTGTCCACCTTCTCGGCGCATATCAGAAATGTGCTCGCGCTGCTTGAGGAGATCAACAGGGACAGCTTTGTAATCATGGATGAGCTGGGCTCCGGCACCGATCCTGCCGAGGGCATGGGAATAGCGATCGCGATTTTAGAGGAGCTTAGAAAAAGCGGAGCGAATTTTCTGGTGACAACGCACTATCCCGAGGTGAAGGAGTACGCGGCCAAGACACCGGCCATTGTCAACGCCAGAATGACCTTCGACCGGGAGACCCTCATGCCGACCTATCAGATGGTGATCGGCGAGGCCGGGGAGAGCTGCGCCTTCTACATTGCCGACAGACTCGGAATGCCGGAATCCATGCTTCGTTTGGCCGTGGAGAAAGCCTACGGAAAAGAGGCGGTCTCAGAGTATCGGTTCCATACACAGAAAAACATTCAGAAGAAAAGCGCCCCGAAGCTTACCAGGGCAAAGAAACCCGCGGCGAATGCGCAGCTTGCGGATAAATTTGCGATCGGAGACAGCGTGATGCTTCTCCCGGACAAAAAGATCGGCATTGTCTGTGAACCCGTCAATGAGAAGGGCGTGCTTCGTGTGCAGGTTGCGGGCAGGAAGATCTGGATCAATCATAAGAGAGTGCGGCTGCATGTGAAGGCGGAGGAGCTGTATCCGGAGGATTACGACTTCTCGATCGTGTTTGATTCTGTCGAGGAAAGAAAAATACGCCATGACATGTCACGCAAATACACGGAGGAAACAATCGTGCATGACCCCTCATAAAAAGACTGTGACATCCACCCGGAA
The DNA here is from genome assembly GCA_016293615.1 of Acetatifactor sp. Taxonomy (GTDB): domain Bacteria; phylum Bacillota; class Clostridia; order Lachnospirales; family Lachnospiraceae; genus Acetatifactor. Next base: position 32,769 of record JAEDDX010000022.1, on the reverse strand, counting down.
TATGGTATAATAGGCGCAACACCATACACAGAAGCTGCGGGGCGGCCCGGAGGGCTTAAGCGGGCAGCCTTTTTGGCCGCTGAAGATGAAAGGAAGAGGAATATGAGCATAATGATTTCTGATGCAATTCGTTATATCGGAGCGGACGATACCGACATCGACCTGTTTGAGGGCCAGTATGAGGTTCCGAACGGAGTTTCTTACAACTCTTATGTGATTCTGGACGAGAAGGTAGCCGTCATGGATACCGTGGATGCGAGAAAGACGACGCAGTGGCTGGAGAATTTAGCCCTGGCGCTGGGAGACAGACAGCCGGATTATCTTGTCATTTCCCACATGGAGCCGGATCATGCGGCAAATATCGCGACGGCAGCCATGAAGTATCCCGGCATGACTCTGGTCGGAAACGCGAAGACCTTCCAGATGCTGAAGCAGTTTTTTGCAATCGATGTCACGGGGCGCACCCTCGAGGTCAAGGAAGGCGACAAGCTGTCCCTGGGAACCCATGAGCTTACCTTTGTGATGGCACCCATGGTGCACTGGCCCGAGGTTATGGTTACATATGAGTCTTCTGAGAAGGTGCTGTTCTCCGCCGACGGATTCGGCAAGTTCGGCGCACTCGGCACCGATGAGGAATGGACCTGCGAGGCGAGAAGATATTACTTCAATATCGTCGGCAAGTACGGTATGCAGGTACAGGCGCTTCTGAAGAAGGCAGCAGCTTTGGACATTCAGACCATCTGCCCTCTTCACGGACCGGTTCTTCGGGAGAACCTGGGATTCTATCTCGACAAATACAAGGTCTGGAGCAGCTACGAGCCTGAGGATAAGGGCGTGCTTGTCGCATGCGCTTCCATCTACGGCAATACGAAGGTGGCAGCGCTTACGCTTGTTGAGAAGCTTGAGGCAGCAGGCGAGACGGTAGAGTTTACGGACCTGACGCGCGATGATATCGCCGAGGCAGTGGAGAAGGCGTTCAGATATGACAGGACTGTCATTTGCGCGAGCACCTATGACGGCGGCGTGTTCCCGCCCGCGGAAGCCTTTCTTGCGCACCTCAAATCCAAGGGCTTTCAGAATCGTACCGTCGCTTTGATGGAGAATGGGACCTGGGCGCCCATGGCGGCGAAGGCGATGCGCACCGCGCTCGAGGCGATGAAGAACATTACCATCCCTGAGACTGTGGTCACCATCCGCTCTGTGATGAATGACGAGACAAAGAAGCAGATCGACGCCCTGGTCAGTGAGCTTGTGAAATAGGAATCTGAGCAGGAAAGAAAGCAGAAGGAGCGGTCCGTATGAAGTTTGAAGAGTACGGAGACAGACAAAACCCTGTTATGGTAATGCTGCCCGGTGCGCTTTGCCCGGGGGAGAGTCTGGCTTATCTCTACGAGAGATTACAGAAAGAATATGATATCATCATCCCCGAGTATTCGGGGCAGTATGAGAGCGCCTCCTACAGCGAGTTCTCTACGGCGAAGGAGGAAGCGGCCAAGATCGTCCTGTTTCTGAAGGAGCGGGGGATCGACAGGGTCGCAATGATCTACGGACAGTCCGTCGGAGCGGGCATCGGCATTGAACTGCTAAGACAGCTGGCGGGGACGGAGATTGTCGTTCACAGAGCCTTTTTTGACGCAGCGGCCTGCAAAAGAGGGTCAAAGTATGTCAGCCTGCTCTTATTTTACCTTGTCAGGAGGTTTGTGAACCTGATTCGCAGGAAGCCGACGGACAGGCTTTTAAAAAAGAAATGGATCCATTTGCTGACCAACGGTGACCCTGAGAGCCTTCGGCATGTGCTGGAGGGAATCAGGAAGGTGGTACCGGTCTTAAGCGAGGAGACGATGCGCAAGGAAACGGCGGCAATCTTCTCCTATGAGTTTCCGGTCCTGATGGAGAATCTGCAGAGAAGACTGTATTTTTTCTACGGCAGGAAGGATATCGCCTGCAGACTGTTCCGGAAGTCTGTGGAAAAGGCGTATCCCTTTGCGCAGCTTCAGGTGCTCGACGGGTACGGCTGCCTGAATTTCTCTGTCAGGCGGACAGAGGATTATATCGCAATGATGAAGAGGATCATGGAACTGGGCGAGGAATGATTCGGAAAGGAACGAAGGATGCTATATTATCAGCTCACATTTGCGGCGTCTGTGGTGTGCTGCCTTCTGCTTCTGTGGAAGTGGAAGAAGCAGCTGGACATCAGCTACGCTGCCATGAATATACTGGTGGTGATATCCGATATGGGGGCATTGCTGCGTTCCGCTGCAGACACCCTGGACGAGGCGGTCATCTGGAACATCATCTCATATATCGGGGCCTGCTTTCTGCAGGCGACGATAACCTTCTGCATTTTGTCGCTTTCCAGGATTCATCTGCATAAGTTCTGGAAGCTTCTGATGGTATTGCCGGGACTTTTGATGTACGCAATCATTGTGACGGACCCCTGGACGCATCTGTTTTATCGCAGCGTACAGAGGATGTCCTGGGAGGGAATCACGATTCTGACGAAGGAATACGGCGCATTTCACACGGTATTTTATGTCATGATCATCGGCTATTTTGTTCTGGATGTAGCCATATTGGGATATGCCCTGGCGAAGAAGCGGGAAGCCTCCGTCAAGAATATCCTTCTTCTGGCTTTGGTGGAAATGATCTCGATTGCGGTCTATTTCTTCCAGAAGATATTCCCGGACGCCATCCAGCTTACGGCGATTTCCTATGTGGGGGCGCAGGTCATCGTACTGTCGATACTCGATCGTATCTGCCTGTATGATGTGGATAACACCGTGATGAACGCGCTTTTATCCAAAGGTGAGATGGGCTGCTTTTCGTTCACGCTCTCCGGGAAATACTTAGGCTGCAACAAGATCGCAGAAGGCTGGATCCCGGAGCTTGTGCAGCTGAGGGTAGACCGGGGAATGCCGAAGAACCATAACATCCCCATCCTGCATACCATTGCGGAATGGATGGAGACCATCAGGAAAAACGGCGGAAGCGCGGAATTTTTCTACACGAAGGGCGAGAACATCTATAAAGTGAGCGGCGGATATTTCCACGACCGCGGAAAAGTCAAGGGCTTTCAGTTTGCCATGCGCGATGTGACGCAGGAGCAGAAGTATATCAAGCTGATCAATCAATACAATAACGAGCTGGAGGAAAAGGTCGAGGAGAAGACGCAGAACCTTCGCGAGATGCACCAGCGTCTGGTGCAGGGCATGGCGGACATGGTTGAGAGCAGGGACCCTTCGACCGGCGGTCATATCAAGAGAACCAGTCAGGTCGTTCGTATTCTTGTGGATGAGATGAAGAAGGATCCTACCCTTGCGCCGGATAAGAAGTTCTGTCAGGCGATGATCAAAGCGGCACCCATGCATGATCTGGGGAAGATCGCGGTCGACGACGACATCCTCAGGAAGCCGGGCAGGTTTACGCCCGAAGAGTTTGACAAAATGAAGACGCATGCCGAGGAGGGAAGCAAGATCGTGAAAAAGCTTCTGTCCGACATGGAGGATGATTATTTTGCGAAGATTGCGGAGAATGTCGCGCATTTTCATCATGAGAGAGTGGATGGGACCGGTTATCCCTGCGGACTGAAAGGAGAAGAGATTCCGCTGGAGGCACGCATCATGGCTGTGGCGGATGTATACGATGCACTCGTGAGCAAGCGCTGTTATAAGGAAAGCCTGAGCTTCGAGCGCGCCTATGAGATTATTATGGAGGGGATGGGAACCCAGTTTGACGGAAAGCTCCAGCCCTGTTTTGCGGCGGCGCGGGAGAAACTGGAGACCTTTTACCGGCAGGAGTTTGCCGGTTCCGATTCGGAGTAGTGCGCATAAGAAAGAGATACCGATGTTCGGATTGTTGAAACCAAAACAGAGGAGTTCTGCCCGGGAAAGCAATGTGCCCGGCGACGGGCCCCTCTGTTTTTTCGTTTTCAGAATTGCCCGACAAAAAAAGCAGGAAATCACAATGCCATTAAGCCAGATGTTCGATAAATAATCCATGATTTCATCAGAGGTGCTGCCTTTTCCCATGCCGATAATCATGCGCTTAGTATCATAGAAGGAAAGTTTGCCAAGATGCTGACGGGAGAAATCATGACCGGGATTTTGGGTAAAGAGCCAATGATGATCAGACATATCCTGAATAATAGAGTTAAGATTTTGTTTACATTTGATGGAAAATTGTTCATAATAAAAATGTGCCTCCTTAGTTTGGTGATTGTATGATTCGTGGTGGAATCAATTACCTTGATAAACTAAGGGTAACAAGGTGGCCGCACATTTTTTTGTATCTGTCAAGTACTAATATAAAAAATTTTGATAAAGATAGCTGGCAGATGTTACAAAAATATTAAGTTGTGTGTAGACCTCAAACTGGAGAGGAAACTGAAAAGGCTGTGATGCTGCCCTTTTGGAACTGACAGGCGCAGAGCATGCGGATATCCGTTTCTTCCAGCAGGAAGTTTGGGATGAAATCATTTCATTTTTTAGGGAGAAGCTTTCTGAAAGGCTTCTCTAAAATAGTGGCCAAGACTATACTTTCGTCTAGTTCTATTTTGGAACTGTGTATGTTATTATGGTTCGAATAAGACGAGATTTCTGTAAAAGTGCTTTCTTATATTCGGCAGGGTCATATAATCTGCATCCGGGAGTTGCACCTTACGCAGATATCTCATGGAACTGAAAAAATTTGGATGACATGGCTTTTTTCGTAAGCAGAAGAGAAGGACACAGAAGGAACACAGGATGAATCGGAAAAAAGATTTTGAAATCAGTTTTTTTATTGTGGGATGCATTCTCATGAATTATGCGGGAAAGATGGTGGCTGAAAAATTGGCATTGCCTATCTGGCTGGATTCGGTCGGAACCGTTTTTACGGCATATGTGTTTGGACCGGTATGTGGCGCGATTGTGGGGGCGACTGCCAATATCATTTACAGCCTGCACGCTCCGATTGCGTTGTTATACTGCCTTACCAATATTGCTGTCGGTGTCACGGTAGGAATTTGTGCAAGAAAAGGGTTTCTGCGGAGCGTTTTTGGGGTGCTATCCACTGCATTTGTTGTCACTGTGCTTTCGATTGCAATTTCCACACCCCTAAATTATATCCTTGCAGACGGCATGACCGGGAATACATGGGGAGACGGCGTGTCAAAAATGCTGCAGGAGATGGGATGTCATACTGTGATCAGCAATATCGTGGGAGAGTTTTATACGGATTTTTTGGATAAGGTGCTAACGCTCCTTTTATTATTTTTTGCGGTTCGCTTGATTAGAGTGAGAAAGCACAAGGGCGAGACGGATACGGAAAAAGGGCATAAGAGTAGTGCCGATAGGACGGAAAAAAGTGTTGCAAGGCTGTTACTTTTACTGCCTGCATTTTTGATGTTTTTGACAAGTACTACGGCTTATGCCGAGAACAGTGATTTAGACGAGAAAACAGTGCAGTCTGATTTCAGTCGTTATATCCAGACTGTTTACAATGGGGAAAACGGACTGCCAGGTGGCGCGTCCAATGATATTGTGCAGACAAAGGATGGTGTTCTGTGGATCGGTACCTATGGTGGTCTGTATCGTTACAGCGGAAAAGACTTTAAGTGGATGAACGAATTTGAGGCAGTAAAGACAGTGAATTGTCTCTATACGGATGAAGCAGGGAGATTATGGATTGGGACGAATGACAACGGAATTGCCATCTGCACCAACCAGAAGATTGTCAATGTGGTCGGTCGCAAGGAAGGGCTTCCTTCAGATTCTGTCCGTTGTATCACGGAGAGCTCGGAGGGGTATTACTATGTCGGCACAACAGACAGTCTTGTCGTCATGACGCTGCTCGGCGGTTTGAAGGTGTATGAGACGATACCGGAAATTGTGTATGCTGACAGTATCAGCGCCGATCAAAGCGGTAATGTTGCGGCGGTTACAAACGAGGGTGATTTCTATCTTTTGCACGGTACGCAGATTGTCACATGCATGACGGCCGAAAAAGCGGGAGAATTCTACAACTGTTGTGCTTTTGACGAAGAGGGAAGGCTGTACCTTGGTACTTCTTCAAACCGGATAGAGGTCTACGAGATTGCTGAAAACAGAATAGAAAAACAGACAACATTGGTATGCGGCAAGCTGAAGGATATCAATTCCATTACCATATCGGAAGATCATGTCATCTTTGTCTGCGCGGATAACGGTATCGGGTATCTTCGGACAAGGGGAAATTACTGTTCCATTGATACGGACAGCTTTAACAGCTCTATTGACCATATGCTGATTGATTATCAGGGCAATCTGTGGTTTACTTCCTCCAGACTTGGGCTGCTTCGTATGTGTCCGTGTGTTTTTTCGGAGATATATGAAGAAGCCGGGCTTGAAGAGAATGTGGTGAACACGATTACCAAATGGCAGGGAGATTTGTATTTTGGAACAGATAGCGGGCTGGATGCAATGAGCGCAAAGTTTCTGATTGCAAAGAAGAATGCGATCACACAGATGCTCTCCGGTGTCAGAATACGTTGTCTGATGGTGGATTCTGCAAACCATTTGTGGATTTGTACCTCGGGTAAGGGAATTTTTGAAGTGTCTGAGGATGGAGAGGTAAAAATCTATGACAGCAAAACAGGTATACGGGGAGACAAAATGCGTTCTGCCATGGAGACTGCGGACGGAACCATTGTTGTGGCAGGAGATTCCGGAATTTCACTTATCAAAGACGGTGTTGTGACGGATACGATCGGCTCTGCGGAAGGGCTTGCAAATCAAAAGGTACTGACACTGTATGAGTGTGCGGACGGCAGTATTCTGGCGGGAACGGATGGGAACGGCGTTGCAGTGATCAAGGATGGTCGTGTGACAGATACAATCAGGCAGGAGGACGGGCTCAGTTCAGATATCATTTTGAAGATTGTCCCCAATTCTGATGATAACGGTTTGTTTATTGTAACATCGAACGGATTGTGCTACGCGCAGGAGGATGGTAGCATCCGTATTTTGGACAATTTTCCGTATTACAATAACTTTGATGTCATTGAGGGAAACAACGGTGAATTGTTTGTGCTCAGTTCTGCAGGAATCTATGTGGTTGACAAGGAGGAACTCCTGGCGGGCGGTCAGATCAGCTACGAACTGTTGGATGCCAGAAAAGGTCTGCGTCTCGGACTGACACCAAATTCCTTTCCGTATATGAATGAGGAGGACGAACTGTATCTGTGTGGTGACAGAGGAGTGGTTTGCATTAATCTGAACCATTATGATATCACCGAGAGATCCTATCGCATGCTGCTTACGCAGATTGAGGTGGATGGGGAAGTCTATCCCGTGGAAAAGGGAGAGGCCATCCATATTCCACGCGGTGCGAAGAAGATTGATATAACGCCCGAGATTGTTAATTTCTCGATTCATGATCCTAAAATCCGCATCTATCTGGAAGGGATTGACAAAATGGGGAGCAGTATGCTGCAGAGCGAAATGAATCACATCATTTACACGAATCTGCCTTCCGGGGAGTACCGGTTCCACATTGCGGTGCTTGACAGTAAGACAGGTGGTGTGATCGCAGAAAACTCTTATCAGATTATTAAGGAAAAAGAAATCTACGATAACTGGTGGTTCCGTCTCTACGTGGGCTGCGTGGCCGTATTGTTCATAGCGTATCTGACATGGCTGTTTTTCCGGACACAGATCCAGAAAACGCTCCGTATGCAGCGGATGGAACTGGAGTGGACAAAGCGCCAGGTGCAGATGGGCAATGAGACGATTATGACTATCGCGCAGGCGGTCGATGCAAAGGACGAAAATACCAGCCAGCATTCCGTCCGCGTATCGGAATACTCAGTGATGATCGCGCGCAGGCTCGGCTATGACGATGAGGCGTGTGAGCAGCTGCGACGGACGGCAATCCTGCATGATATCGGAAAGATCGGAATACCGGACCGCGTACTGAATAAACCGGGGAAACTGACGGATGAGGAATATGTCATCATGAAATCACATGTGGAAAGAGGCGCGGAGATCCTTAAAAACTTTACGCTGATCGACCATGTGGAGGAGGGTGTCCTATACCACCATGAGCGGTATGACGGTCGAGGTTATACGCATGGCCTCAAGGGTGAGGAAATTCCTATCAATGCGCGGATTATCGGAATTGCCGATGCATTTGATGCGATGACTGCTAACCGTGTTTACCGCAAAAAGCTTGATTTTTCGCATGTGCTTTCTGAAATGGAAAAGGGAAAAGGAACACAGTTTGATCCAAAGCTTGTGGATATTTTGCTCGGACTGATTGAGGATGGCACAATTGATGTCAAACGCATGTATCAGACAAGTGACAGTAGGGAGACGAAAGATGAAGGCTGAGAATAAACGAAACTATGTAATTACAATAATGAGTGCAGTCGTTGTCATTTTATTTGCATTTGTGCTCCATTTTTTCCTACATGGCAGGGATGAAGGGAAGACTGTCAAGGTCGGATTTATCTTCGTGGGTGATACCAGCACCGGCTATACCAACAATTTTGTCAATGCGCAGAACGCAGTAGAAAAAGCATATGAGGGACGCGTGGAGATTGTTTCCAAATTCAATGTGCCGGAGGATGCGGTGGAAGGCTCCTTGCAGGAGCTGGTTGACGCAGACTGTGATGTTATTTTCACAACGAGCTACGGATACGGCGTAAAGGCAAAGGAATATGCCGCGAAATATCCGGATATCCAGTTCTGTCAGGCAACCTGCAGCAATGCCAATGAAGAGCCGCACCTTGCCAATTATCATACCTTTATGGGGAAAATATATCAGGGGAGATATATCAGCGGTGTTGTTGCGGGTATGAAACTTCAGGAGCTTATCGATACAGGAAAAATTACGCCCAAGCAGGCAAAAATCGGATATGTCGGTGCATATCCGTATGCGGAAGTGATTTCGGGGTATACGGCCTTCTTTCTTGGTGTCCGGTCTGTAGTGCCGGAGGCTACCATGACAGTGAAGTATACAAATTCCTGGGGGGATTTTCATCTCGAGAAGCAGTGTGCGAAGCAGCTGATCGAGGAGGGGTGTATCATTATTTCGCAGCATTCCGATACGTCAGGTCCGGCGATGGCCTGCGAGGAGACGGAACGTTCACAGATCGTCTATTATGTCAGCTACAATGAAAGTATGCGGGATATCGCTCCCACTACCTATCTGACAGGTTCAAAGATTGACTGGGAACCCTATATCATGCAGGCGACAGAGGCTGTTCTTTCGGATAAAGCGATTGAGAAGTGCGTAGGGGCAACGATTAACGGAAATGACGCCGGAGCAGGCTTTGAGCAGGGATGGGTACAGATGCTTGAGCTGAATGAATTCGTGGCTGCAAAGGGATCAGCGCAGCGGATCGAGGAACTGATACATGACTTTCGGCAGAACAAGATCACTGTCTTTCAGGGAGACTATATCGGTGTAGACCCGGAGCATCCGGATGACAGGATTGATCTGAGCGAAGGATATGTTGAGAATGAAACAAGCTCGGCTCCAACCTTTCACTATATTTTGCAGGATGTGATCACGATCGAGTAGGCGACTTGGGGCATGCGTAGAAAAACAGGGCTACAAATCTGACTGCAAAGGTTGTACATTGTTCGCAAGGCATAGCTGGGTATGTGGTCTTATCAGAACAGAAAAATGGAAACAAAAGCTGTGATGATAAAAAATATCTTAAAAAGAAAAAGGTGGAAGGATGCACGTTTCAAGACAAGAACGGATGGAGAGCTTTGACCAAAAACATTATGTGAGACCGCATCTGGCTTACAGTAAGATGAAGCTGGCGGAAGAGAGCGGGAAAACTGTATGGCTGTATGGCGCGACCAGTTATGGAAAGACCAGCTTCATCAATTCCTATTTTGGGAACCGTCATATCACATATTTTTCGGCAAATCAGTTGCAGGAGGCAGATCTGATCACTTCGGAGGAGTTGCGTGGTACCATTGTGATCGACGATCTGCAGACCTTGCTGTGTCCGGATATCTGTCAGGATATCTGGAAAGCCATAGAAAAGCTTGTCATGAAAGAAGATGCATGGCTTATTTTAATTTCGCGAGGAAAAATCCCGAAGTGGTTGCATGGCACTTTTATCAAGCATCGTTTTACGGTTATTGAAGAGAAGGATCTGGAATTATCCGATGCCGAAATTGAGAAACTGATTCAGAAGTGGGAAGTCCATCTTACAGAGGAGCAGGTGACAGCGCTTAGTGTAAGTGCGTCGCACAATGCTTATTTTATCAGTCTGACACTGGCGCATCTGTCAAAGGGCGAGGAATATAAGACGTCGCTTCTGAAGGTGGTGCAGCAGCAGTTTTGGGATTATCTGGAGCTGCATGTCTATGAACAGTGGGAGCCGCAGATGCAGGATTTCCTGCTCAGGCTTTCGATCGTGGAGCGCTTTACAGTTCCGATGGCCAGAATGATTACAGGAAAGAATGATGCGGAATATCTGCTGCGTCAAGCTATGGAGATCGGCAATTTTTTGATTGAGCATGTGGAGGGCGGTATTTGTGAAAACGATCCTGCATCAGTCTCTTACGAAATGCGAAGGCCATTGCTTTTATCCCTGCGCAGATGGATGTATAAAAAATATGATGAAGAAAGAATCAGAACGCTGTATTGTAATGCCGGTTTGTACTATGAGATGAACAATGAACCGCTTAGGGCGCTTGAGATGTATCAGAAGGGGCAGGCAAATGATCGAATACTTTGTCTGCTGGCCGAAAATGCAAGAATTGATCCGGGGTCAGGGCATTACTTTGAACTGCGCAAGTTTTATCTGGCATTGCCAAGGGAGGATATCAGAAAAAATCCCGATCTGATGTGCGGAATGAGTATGCTCAATTCTCTGCTCCTCGATCAGGAGGAGAGTGAGTATTGGTATGGGGAATTGAAAGCATTTGCACGGCAGCAGACGGGCAGCCTGTTGCGATATACAAAATCCTTGATTCTCTATCTGGATATCGGACTGCCTCATCGCGGCACTTTTGATTTGATTGAGATAATCAAGCATGCCGGAACGCTCCTAGAATGCAGAAAGGTTGTACTACCGGAGTTTTCGGTGACCTCCAATCTGCCCTCGATGATGAACGGTGGCAAGGATTTTTGTGAGTGGTCCAAAAGTGATGTACAGCTTGCTCGCAGCATCGGTAAGGTTGTGTCTTTCGTGCTCGGAAAATACGGCAAGGGACTTGTGAATCTGGCACTGGCGGAGAGCTTTTTTGAAAAGGGAGCAGACCGCTATGAGGTGGCTGCGCTGCTTGCGAACGGCAGAATGCAGGCTGACAGCGGGGGAAAGCTGGAGCAGGTCTTTGTGGCGGACGGTCTGATGGCATGGCAGTCTGTTTTTGATGGAAAACTGACATTCGCGAAAGACCGATTGGAGAGTTTCTGTGCACCGGCAAATATGAGCTTGCGGTGGATCTTTTGCAAAAACTTTTGTATTATACGGAAGTCATGAAGCGCACCTTCGTCAGGATGGAGTGCGAGCTGTTGCTCGCCATCACGCAGCAGAGAATGGGTTATGACGGATGGGATGAAACATTGCAAAGGTGTCTTGATGAGGCACAGGAGTATCATTTTGTGCGGCTTGTCACAAGGGAGGCCGGAGCAGCTTATAAGCTGCTCAAGATGACTGCATGGAAGCCGCAGGATAAGACCTTTTATAAGGAGCTTTTGGAGGAAGCAGGGCGTATGGAGAAACTCTATCCCGCTTATCTGAAGACCGGAGCGAAGGAAGTGGTGCTCGGTGAGAATGCACTGGCAATCCTAAAGCTCCAGGCAGAGGGATTTTCTGTGGCACAGATTGCCAAACGGCTCCACATTCAGGAGGGAACTGTCAAATACCACAGCTCTCAGACCTACCAGAAGCTCGGCGTCAAGGACAAATCCGGCGCTGTAGCGGAAGCCTACCGGAGAGGGCTGATATAGGTTCAAACTTTAAAAGCGTAAAAGGCAATGCCATTAAGCCAGATGACGATCATCTGTCCAAAAAACGATTCAGTTAAGTGAATTACCGGTATCCGAAATGTATCGCGCCGATTCCACGAAGAGCTCTGTCGAATTGCCGGAACTCTGTTTTGACGGCATGAACATATCGTGTCATCAGTTAGTCGAAATAATCCATGATTTCATCAGAGGTGCTGCCTTTTCCCATGCCGATAATCATGCGCTTAGTATCATAGAAGGAAAGTTTGCCAAGATGCTGACGGGAGAAATCATGACCGGGATTTTGGGTAAAGAGCCAATGATGATCAGACATATCCTGAATAATAGAGTTAAGATTTTGTTTACATTTGATGGAAAATTGTTCATAATAAAAATGTGCCTCCTTAGTTTGGTGATTGTATGATTCGTGGTGGAATCAATTACCTTGATAAACTAAGGGTAACAAGGTGGCCGCACATTTTTTTGTATCTGTCAAGTACTAATATAAAAAATTTTGATAAAGATAGCTGGCAGATGTTACAAAAATATTAAGTTGTGTGTAGACCTCAAACTGGAGAGGAAACTGAAAAGGCTGAGAATAAGGTTGATAGCGAGAAAAGGCAGAAAATACTATTAAGGTAGACAAAATAAATGGCATTGCAGGAAATCATTGCAGAAATTATTAAAATTTGATAAAATATTTGTCGAGAATGGATTTTTTCTGCCGTTTTGGGCGAACGGCGGCTCTATTCAACTTTGTTCACAGGAGGAAGCAGGGGATGAAACGTTTTATGAAGACGTCATTTCTGTCTCTGGTGCTGGCAGTGTGCCTGATCGCAGGAATGATTTCCCCGATGCAGACGCAGGCTGCCGAGAAGGCGAAAACGAAGCGGGCCATCGCGATCGTTTTTGACAACTCGGGTTCCATGTATGATGGGGAGAAGGCCTGGTGTCGTGCGATCTACGCCATGGAAGTGTTTGCGGCCATGATGAATGAGGGGGACACCTTACAGATTTACCCTATGTGGCCGATTGAGGTAAACGGAAGCTATTATGAGAAAGACGGCAAGCCGCTGACGATATCAAGTCGTTCGGATGTGGCGAAAATACGCGATATTTTTACCCCGGATGCTATCCCGGGTTATTCCAAGCCGATCAACACCGGCACCCCGATCGATACCATTGAGTACGCGGCTGAAGGGATCGAGAGCGTGCGCGCGGATGAGAAGTGGCTCATTGTTCTGACGGACGGTACCAGGTTCCATGATGATGACGGCTCGCTTCTGTCCGAATCGGAAACAAAGGCTGCCCTGGAGGAGAGGCTTGGTCATTATCTGCCTTCCATGAATATCCAGTATCTGGGCATTACGGTCGGCGGCGGTAGGATTCAGGCACCTTCCGTGTCCGTAAACAGTGAATATGTCTATCGTGCGGATGTGGCAGAGAAGTCGGATGAGGTGTTGAGTAAGCTGACGCAGATATGCAACGCTATCTTTGGCCGTGACACATTGAACGCCAGCGGCGAGAAGGTATCCTTCGATGTTTCCATGAGCAAGCTGATCGTCTTTGTGCAGGGTCAGAATATCAAAAATGTGTCTCTGAAGGACAGCTCGGGAAAAGAGATCCCGATGGCGGAGGCGGCGTACTCCCCGCATTACAGTGAGAAGGGCCGCACGAAAAAGACATTTCAGGTCGATGACCAGCTCAGCGGTACGATCGCAACCTACGGTGCTTTGCCCGAGGGTGAATATACGATATCCTATAACGGAAATGCGAAGGATGTGCAGGTATACTACGAGCCTGATGTCGACCTTGCGGTAAGGCTTCTGAATGCCGACGGTGAGGCAGTCGACCCCGAGGAGCTCTGTTCGGGAGATTATTTCCTTGAGTACGGTATGGTAGATAAGGACGGTAACTGGACCACATCTGCCCTGCTTGGCAAAACGGATTATTCGATCGGATATAAACTCAACGGCAAGACGGAAACAGCCACGGCCACATCCGGCGGAAGGGTTCCCCTGACGCTGAACAAGGACGATAAGCTGGAAGCAGATACCATCAAGGTGCAGTACTTGAGCGGGTATGTGATCTATAAGAGCGGAGCTGATCTGGGATGGCCGCTCGGCGGATTTGTAGTCAATGCGACTCCTGTCGGAAATCTGAAGATGACGGCGCAGGCCAACACGGACATAAGGCTGCTCACCCTCGAAGAAAGCACTTTTGCCGATGTGACGCTCAACTACGAAGGGGAGCCGCTGACGGGTGAAGCGCTTCAGAGAACATCGCTTACCGCGGAAGTGGAGGACGGAAATGTCGGCACCGAGATCGTACGGACCGAGACAGGATACACCGTGAAGCTCAAATATCCCGGGACAGCCGGCGAGACGCAGTGCGGTCCCTGCAAAATCAAGCTCAAAGCGACCTTTACGACCGAGGAAGACCAGACAGCGAAGGATTCCGAAACCATTGAATTCAATATCACCAACGATATTTATCAGTTTGATGCGAGACTGTCGGCGGATGGTACCTATTATCTGCTGAGTGATGTGAAAAATCACGGCAAAACCTTCACCCTTCATCTGACCAAGGACGGCGGATCCTTCTCCCCTGAGGAGATGGATGCCATGAATCTGCTGGTCGAGCTGGAGGGAGTGGCTTACACCGCTGAAAAGCAGAGAGATACTTCTTCCTACCTGATTACCTTACAGGGGAATTCGGAGCTTAAGACCGGTAAATACAAACTCACGGCAACGGCAACCACCGGAGATCAGTTCCGGCTGCAGGCTGAGGATTCCATGAAGTTCAAGATCGCGCTGTATCCCGCGTGGGTGCCCTGGCTGATCGGATTCCTGATACTGCTTGCGCTGTTCATTCTGATTATGATTTACAGAAATACGAAGGTATTGCCTTATGAGATGCGCGTGACGAGCGACGGACCGTTTACACTGGGCAGTATGAGGGTCGAGGATGATGTTCATTTTAAGTATGAGGGCCGCGGGAAGAAGACCGGAAGGCTGACCATCCAGTCTCCTGAAGTCGTCGGAAGAAACGAATCCTGCGGGCTGGTGCTTCAGTTAAGGGCAAACTGTCCCAGAAAGATGAAGGGGGAAATGACAGCGGAGGTCATTTCAGTCAGACCGTTGGCCGGCGACAATGTCAAAATCGACATCGGAGACAGAGAGTTCAAGGTTCTGCATGGTAAATTCGGTCTGGCAGGCGACTCAGAGGTGAGCGATCAGTATGCATTCTCCATCGGGCCCAGATGTGATGTCTCCGTAAATGACAGGGTACCGAATCCGAGAGGCGGCGGAATGATCACCATGATTCTGAATGCCATCATCGAATGTAGATAAAAATGATTTGCCAAACGGCTAAAAATAGGAGGAAAGCAAATGAGCAAAGAGATTATCAAAGAAAATGTAGTGGAGGCCCCCACTCTGTTTGTCGGTGTCGGCGGTACCGGCAGTAAGATCGTCAAAGGTGTGGCTGAGATGTGCGGTCCTACCGAGGTCCAGAACATCAACTTCGTATGCCTGGATACCAACGTGAACGACCTTTCCAGCGTTAAGAAGAGCAAGGCGTCCATCCGTTATGTCCAGACTTCCAATACCCAGACTGTGGGAAGCTACCTTGATTATGATGAGGATGCAAGAAAGAACTGGTTCCCCAAGAACGCAGTCATGTATGATAAGACCGTTTCCGAGGGCGCAGGACAGGTGCGTGCGATCTCCCGTCTGGCTCTGAATGCCACCATCAAGACCGGCGCGATCAAGGCGCTGCACGACGCCATTGATGACCTCTTTAAGAAGTCAGGCAAGGATCTGAAGCAGGCTCTGCGTGTCGTTGTGGTATCTACCGCTTCCGGCGGTACCGGTTCCGGAATCATCCTGCCTCTGTGTATGTACATCCGTGATTATGTCAACAGTCAGTATCCCAACAAGGCTCTGATCGTGCGTTCCCTGATCATGCTTCCTGAGGCACTCAATTCCGTTATCACCTCCAATGTGGAAAAGGAAAGCCAGAGAAGAAATGCGTATGCGACCATCAAGGAGCTGAACGCCTTCATGATCAAGGGCTCCGGCTTTATGGACCTGGAGGGACAGGATCTGGAGAAGTACCGCGGCCTGCACATCGACTTCTCCGTACCCGGAACCGATGAGATGAAGTCTCTCTCCACTCTGCCCTGCGATTTCTGCTTCCTGATGGACGGACAGGACTCCGAGGATGCAATCATGGTTTCCCTGGATCAGTACATTTCACAGGCATCCAGAGCTTTGTACGAGCAGAACATTGGACCGATGCAGAAGAAGGCATTCTCTGTGGAGGACAATATCATTAAGGAGCTTGCAAAGCCCGGTAACTTCGGAAGAAACCGTTTCGGCGGCATCGGTGCATCCGCAATCAAGTACCCTTACGAGGACATCGTAGAGTACATTGCCTGCGACTGGGCGATGGATTCTATCGGCGGCGACGGCGAGACCGCTAAGTGGACCAAATATGACAAGGTATTCCAGCAGAAGCTTCGCGAGGGTCGTGCAAAGAACCTTCCGATCGTGGAACTTCCTACCATCGGAGAAGTATATGTAACTACCATGGATCAGGCGACCGATTCCTTCTCCAAGGATATCCGCGGCAAATACTTAAGTGATATCGACGAGCGTCTCGACAAGTACATCTCTGCGCTCGAGACCGAGATGTGTGATTCCGTATTCAGCAACCATGCCATCGGCGGTGCCCGCAACAGCGCAAACCGTCTGTCCAAAACCATCGACTATATCGGTGATCCCGATAAGAGGGGCAATGCTTCCTCCAACTTAAGAACCCTTCGTTCTTACGAAGAGGCCGTTCGTGCCAATGCGAGAAAGACTGCATCCAGCAGAGCAGAATCCATCTTCAGAAACGATACCAAGACGATCAATGAGAAGAATGATTACATGCTTGAGACCGCTATCAAGAACGAGCTGAACGGTATCTTCCACCCCAATGCAATCCGTTACATGCTGTATCGTATTGCCACCAGATTTGAGCAGGATATCCAGAGCTATGCCGCAGAGGAAAGCGATCTGCTCAAGACCCTTAAGAGATTTGCGAAGGATGCTGACAAGCCTGAGGATTATGATACCAAGCTGACCAAGTCCGATAAGGAAGCATCCATTGATGATTTCTGTAACGCTGAGCAGGAGAAGGTAAAGTTCTATCAGGAAGCTGAGCTGAAGAATTATTACAACCAGCTGAATGGTTTCTTCAGCAAGTACTTCAAGACCATTGAGAAGCTTGCAACCACCATCGCTAAACTGGAGGCATTCAAGGAAGGTTATGAATATGTGAAGGAGCTGAGTGCAAACTTCGAAAGATTCTTCGACACCTTCGAAGGCAAGGTAGCAGGTCTTATCAGAAAGCAGGAGGAGATCGTTAACAGCCTGCAGTTCAAGAAGGGTGATTCCGAGTACAAGATCTGTGCTACCGAAGAAATTCTGGTTGAGATGGCGAAGTCCAACAAGGGCTGCGGCAAGGAAAGCACGATGCTCAGCTCCGAGCTCAACGGTATGATCTTCGATGCGATCAAGAAGAATGTAGCGTTCGAGAAAGAGATCAAAAACATGGATGTCGTAGAGAACGACCTCAGAGTTGACATTTTCGACGATATCATGTTTGGTCATTTTGTGGAGAGTGTACGCAACGACTGTCCTCAGATCGACTGCAACATCATCAAGGCCATCGCTTTGGAGGCCCGTCTCGTGGCGAGAGCAAAACAGCGTACCGAGGGTGCCGGCGACGGACAGGTGATCGACCATATGAACCAGACCGATATCGAGAGACACATTCTTGAGGTCATCGGCATGGGCGCAAGACTTGCAGCACCCGGTATCGAGAAGCTCCACAATGTGGAAGACCGTATGATCAGCCTGTGTGCTTACAATAAGTCTCTCCTTGACATGAGAGAGTATCGCGTGAGGGATCTGCTCCCCAATGCAGAGGCTACCGATACCGTGTCCAGATATGAACTGCATTTCTTCAATGCATTGTACAATCTGACCCCTGATAAGCTCAATAAGTTTGCTGCGGCAAACGAGACCGAGACCAGAGACCGCAACGCAGGTCTTTACCATAAGGCATACATGGAGTACTCCAAGAATATCGGTCCCGATTCCACCAAGGATATGATGATTTCCACGCATATCGATAAGAGATGGGATTCCATCTCCGTAATGCCTGAGCTTGACCTTGACTATCAGAAGAAGATGGTGACCAGAATTCATCAGGCGATGATCTACGGTTTGTTGTTCAAGGCAATCACCTTCAGAAAGATCTCCACGGCATATGCTAAGAAGAAGGTCTACAAATATGAGAATTCCGACGAGAGATATGTGGATCTGGTAGTATCCAACGGAACGCTCTGTGATGAGTTCTATGAGATTCTCGACTCCCTGTATATCAGTGCTGCCATTGTCGGCGATATCGAGAAGATTACCGGCAAGAAGCATAAGAGAGATGAGGTGAAGAGATCAAACTACGAGCAGACCCAGTTCGCAAAGGCTCTTGAAGAGTTCCAGATCGATGATCTGCACGAGGGAACAACCAGTATCTTCGAGATTCCGATGTTCTATTACAACTCCCTGCCGAACAGCATGCGCTATTCCGGTGAGATCATTGCCATGGTAGATGCGGCAATCAAGACGATCCAGGACGAGCTGACTAGATGCGAGAGCCCTGTGGATGTACATCCCAGACTGTGCATGATCCTTGAGGATCAGTTCAACCTGCTGATGGAGAACTACAAGAAGTTTGACAAGGTTAACGGAAATACCGCAGCCAATGACAGCGAAGTGATCGACATCATTTACAGAAGAATTAAGAATGTCTTCAGCACAACTCCCGAACCTGATGATTACGAGGCAGTGCTTGCAGACATGAAGAGTAAGATCCAGGCATAATGAACGGTGTAACACCCGGCCCGTGAAGAGCGGGCCGGGGAAACGGAGGTGAATGAATTGTTCACTGTAGTTATTGCAGAGAAGAATCATATTGATGCAATCAGAGAATATGATATTTTTCTGAAACCACTGATTGAAAAGTCGGATGTTCATTTCTGTGAATGGAGACCGGAGGAAGATACCCTGACATTTGCCGTCCCCAAGCTTCGTGAGGTAGTCGGCAACAGAGAAGAATGGCGCGCCATTGTTGTCTGCGACGAGAGAGGACTTCGGGAGAAGAATCCCTTTGACAGAAGCAAGCCTGTGCTTCCCAAATATCCTGAGCTGAAAATCCCCGATGCGCTGAGGCAGAATGCGCAGCCGGAAAAGATACAGCCGGATACTGTGCAGACCGAAACCGCGCAGGGGGACACGCAGGCAAGTACCGTCTCGGGGACTCAGGAGGGTGCTGCGGTCGAAGAAAAGGACCGGGAGACCGGGAGAGTCGACAGCAAGACGCGTGCAAAGCTTCTCGATGAAGCCGAAGAAAAATACAAGGCGGATGTCGAGCAGTATTACGAGGATCTCAAGCGGGTGAAATTCGAGGCATTTGAAAAGTCTTCGAAAGAGCCCCTGACCCGTCTTGCAACCTTCCTCTGCCATGAAGAAGTCATGCACGGAAGAAACACAGATGCAAACGAGGACCTGGCATTTCGGGAGTATGTTGCCGAGAGCATACGAAAAGAAGAGCTGTGGCAGGAAATCCTGAATTCGGATGCGGACAGAGACATTGTCCCTCCCACAGAGATGATCTGCATAGCGAAACGAACATTGGAAGAAGAAAAATATGATATTGAAACTTCATGGACGACCCATGTTGAGAATCAATATTCAGATTTTGTGGACTGGAACCTTTATTTCGGCAGAATGCGTTATTTGGTCTTTGATATTCTGCCGAAGAGCCACATGAAATATGTGCAGGAGTATCTCAAGTTTTTATATACCCTTTTGATACTGGCACAGAACGATCCGCCGAGCGGAGCGCTGAGGGCAAACCGTGTCTATTCGATTTCGTGCGAAGATAACAGAGAAGCCATGGACCGGCTGCTTACGGTCTATGATACGAAGCTGGCGGTTACACAGGATCTTCTGGAAGCAAAATTACGGGAGCTGGAGGGTACGCCCAGAGAGGGAATCTCCAACCATGATATGGATGTTGCCTTCCGCACCAGGGTGCCTGTCTCTTTCCCTGAGATGGGCAATGTAAATACGGAGGCTCTTTACTCCAAACCAAAGGAGCTTGGTATGGCGACAGACTGCCCCAAGGACGAATTCTCGGTATGGGCCGCGACTTTGCGGGCCTCGAAAAAGGCACTGTCCGAACTCTTACGGCAGGAGCGCAAATCACTGCGGCTGGCCACGGAGGAGACGAAGCTTTTGAATACGCCGGATTATGACCGGGCGCGTTTTCTGGACGATGCACAGCTCGAGGAGGTGGAGCAATACACCAATCAGCAGGAAAAGGAAATGGTGGCAGTAGAAACCAGAGACTTTGCTGATATGTCCGAGTATCTGAAGAAGATGGAGGAGCGGGACAAGATCATAAGAAAGGCCATCGATACCCGAATGACCAGAACCACGACCATTGTTGTGGGTATTGCTGCCATCCTGATCTATCTGCTTGGCTTTGTTCCGCTGTTATTTAACAATCTGTCTACGGATAAGACGAAGATCACCACGTTCGTCCTGTTCACGGCAGTCACGGTTATCATGCTCGTCATCGCAATCGTTCGTCTGATTGTTTCGAGAAAGCAGATGAGGAAGCTTTTTGCGGAATTCAACGAATGTATGAGAGGGATTTATGATGATATCAATCTGACGGAAGACCGTTTTTGTGAATATCTTTCTCATGCCTGCACCGCGA
Organism: Acetatifactor sp.; assembly: GCA_016293615.1. Lineage (GTDB taxonomy): Bacteria > Bacillota > Clostridia > Lachnospirales > Lachnospiraceae > Acetatifactor. The sequence goes on along the minus strand of JAEDDX010000022.1, from coordinate 12,000 downwards.
TGAAGGGATTTTCCGTGGTGGAGTATCGAAAACAGTATGACGCCCCTGAAACCCTTAAAATGAGGGTGTTCAGAAAACACATTGAGGATATCAAGAGAAGCAGGGAGGAGTTGCGGGCAGTATTTGGCAGCGTCTTTTCCGACACCTGTGTTGTGGACGGAGATAAGATCAGACCGTACGAGTACAACTTTGAACGGCCGGTGGATTTCGTCTACACCATTCCTTTCGAGGAAGATAAGGTTACACGGCTTGAGTATATGCAGACCGGCAACTATATTCAGATCCCGATCGATTTCCTCAAGAAAATAGAAGTGAGAAGGGAGGAGCTGTATGAATAATCTGGCAAATGCGTTTACCGGCGCAAATCTGCCCGGTACTTTTGGCAGCCTGTTGGGATATTTAGCTCCGATGACTCCCTTCCTGCTCCTTGTACTGGCAAACAGTAAGACGAACCTGAAGAAAGAGTACAGAAGCAGACAGTTTGCCATGCCGATCGTTTCTCTCCTGTACTGCGCTGTTCTTTTGATCTGTATGGTCCGGATTACGGAAACCATCCAGGGATGGCTTGAGTATCTGCCGAATCTGTTGTACGGGATCCAGAATAAGCTGCAGGGCGCGTTGGGCGGAAACCTTGGCACGCTTGCGAATTCTTTCGGAAATCTTGGGACCCGTCTGAGGAACTATCTGGATGGCGGGAAAATCTTCTTTCTGCTGTATACGATTGAAAATACCATGTTTATGGCAATTCATGTTGCAGTGAAGAAACCCCTGGTTTTGTTCATGAAGAAGCTGTTTGCGGAGGACAATCCGATTTACGGATTTTGCGCGCAGATTGCCTATGAACCTTCTGCCGAGGAGGGCATCTGGTGTATCAAGCCGCATTTGGGACAGATGCGTACCTTTTTGCGCACCTTTTATCACGGAGCCATTGCGGTCTCCCTGATTTTGTCCTGCATTTCCAACTGGCTGTTTGAGCAGGAATACCTGAATGTTCCCTTTTCCCCTGTGTTTGGCCTGATTCTGCTGGGTGAAGTATTCTTCTTCCTGGACGGTCTGACCCATGATGAAAGACAGGAGAATTTGTACGGGGAAGCCGATGAGGCAGAGCGTGTATCCAATTATTCGCTCCTTAGACCGATTCTGCGCAAATTGTTCGGCGACAAGCTGGACGCTGAGAATACCACCATCAACAACGGTACGACAGCACTTCGTACCGATGAGCAGATTCTCGATGAAATGGAAGAGAATGAAGACGATATGGTGGTGGCGTACAGCCGCTTCATGCGCAGAATGAAGAACAAGGGGTTTACACCGGATCAGAACTATCTGAACTCCGGTCTGGAGCTGATGAGCGGGAAGAGCATTCTGTTCAATAACCCGTTCTATTATGATCTGATTCCTTATGCATTTTATCCGATGAACCGCTGTATCCTGAAGGGACAGCATGTGCTGATCGTTCTGGGACGCCATGGTATTGAGGATGACATAAAGGAATGGTGCGAGAAGGGTCTGTACGCGATTACCAATGTTCCGAATATGTGGAATGTCGGTGTTTTAAATCGTGATGAATCGGATACGCTGAATGTCGGTATTATCACCCGGTCCGATGTCAACAACCTTTCACTGCATGAAAAGAACGAAGCGTTTTTCAGAAAAGTCGGTTTTGTGGTCATCATTGAACCTTCGAGACTTTTGACGACCGCGCAGGTCGGCTTAAACTCGCTGGTGCGCCACTGCCGCAAGGGAAATCAGAAGATTACCTATTGTTCTACCGATAAAAACTGTGACGGCCTGGTAGATGCACTTTCCCATGTGCTGATGACCAGTCTCACGGAGGTATCCGCAACCGACCATCACAAGGGCACCAGCTCCTATATGTGCTGGGAAGCCGACGAAGACAGACTGCAGCACAGAATGCTTCCGAATCTGTCCAGATATCTCGGTATCGGCACGGAGATGTCCTTTGTCGCTCTGAAGAATCAGGTACAGGGCACAGAGTGGTACGGCGGAGATGCTTTCCCGGTTGTCGACATGCACTGGATTGCCAAGCAGTATTATTATGATCTGCTGAATTATGCCCAGCTTCCTGCGAGCCAGGATGTGATGGATGAAATGTTTCGTGTGTCCCCTAACCTGTGGAACGCCAAGACCAGCAAAAACCTGTACATGACGGTTGAGGATGAATCCAGCAACCTCTTCGAGATCAAGAGACTGTTCTCGACCAGAGGTACCGATCAGGGCTTCGTCAATGTGGTTTCTTCCGCTTATCTGCTGAAGGATTACATGACAGCCAACGACGGTCTGTTTAACGCCGACTCCAAGGCAATTCCCTACATTGTGGCCGATTACGCCCACACGATGCGAAATGTCGTACTGAGACTTTGCTTAAGAATGTGTACCGGGATGGTCTCCGAGGAGGAGATCAAGAGAGAACTGATGCTTGTAGACGGTGATACGGAGTTTGTGCGCCAGAGTCTGTGGCATGAGATCTGTGTCTGCTTCGAAGGCAGGAGCCGACATGAGATGAACCGCATCAACGGCGAGACGATCGTCCGGAAAGTCGGCAGCAAAGAGGAATGTTTCACGATTGATACTCTGCTTGTGCGCCGTAAGTTCTCCCTGGACACCGGTGTCATGCAAAATATGTACTATATCTCAGACTCCCGTTTTAAGAGCGGGTTTATGGGAGACCTGCAGAGTGCGACCTATGTGGCTGAGGACGAAAACGGAGAGAAGCAGTACTTAGGAACCGAGCTTTACGGCCAGGTATTCCAGAAATATCTCCCCGGACAGTTCTTTACCTTTAACGGCAAGTATTACGAGATGCAGCGCGTGACCAGGGACGGTCAGGTCCTCGTGCGGAGGGCAGCAGACCACATCGAGGGAAGACCCGGGTATCGTCAGGTGAGAGAGTATGTCCTGTCCAATGTCAGGGACTCCGAGACGATGGGCGATGTGAAGGATATCAACGGAATGAAGGTCGTGACGCAGTACGCGGATGTCAAAGTGGCAACCCCTGCTTATTGGCAGATGAAAAAACACAATGATTTCGCCGGCGGCCGCAAGATATTGATCAACGGAATTCCCGAGAGAACCTATTGCAACAAGCAGATTTTAAAGATTGAATTCCCCGATGAGACAGTCACGCCCGAGATCATCAATACTCTGACAGTGCTGTTTAACGAGGTATTCGCTACCCTGTTTGCGGAGAATCAGCCGTTTATCTGTGCCCTCAATGCAAACGAGAGCAAGGAACCCATAACTTACAGCCTGCGGGGAGAGAACGGCTTTGCACCGGATCAGAATGTCATCTATATCGTGGAAGACAGCCAGCTGGATATCGGACTTCTGGTTGCGGTCAAGAGAAATCTGAATCGTATTTTCTCCATTGTCTGCGACTATCTGGATTGGCACTTCGATGCGATGGAGAAGAGCATGAATCCTCCTGCCGAGCCGGAGGCACCCAAGTATCCGCTTCCCGAACCGAACCCCGAGGAGGGAGAGGAAGAAGAGCCGAAGGGCTTCTTTGGCAGACTCAAGAGAAAAATCAAGCGCATCATTCAGAAGATAAAAGATTTCTTCGGAAAACTCTTCAAGAAGAAAACTCCTGAGGAGAAGGAAAAAGAGAAGGAAGAAAAGAAGAAGCGCAGGGAAGAGAAAAAGAAAGCCCGCGAGGAAAAGAAGAAGGGCAAAAAAGACAATGGAACTGTTTCACAGCCTGCTCCCGGTGAGGAAGGAAATACCCCTGACGGCAATACGGAAGGCGGCGACATGCAGTCCGGCATGTCTGTGAAATATTCTTCCTCCTCACACGGAAGCCATGCACCCGAAGCGCTCCTGAACGCTGAGGGCAGTGAAACGGAGGGCAGCATTGAGTTTGAGACGCCCGAGGTAGTAAAGCCTGAGGCAACCGTGCAGGAGAGAAAGCCTTACCATGAGAGATATTTCCTGCTTTACGGCGGCACTGAGCTTCCGGAGATTTTGGAACTTCAGGGCACCTTTGATCTGTTGAAGGGCATGGGCTTTGACAACAGCGGACTCAAGCAGGCAAGAGAGGGCAAGTCGATTGCCGAGATGATCGAGAATTCCTACGAACCCAGACAGCCCGGCAAACACTACTGTGATTTCTGCGGCGCGGAATTGACCGGTAAGGAGATGGAAGTCTTAAAGGACGGCCGCGAGCGATGTATGGTCTGCAGCAGAACCGCCATCAAGTCAGAGAAAGAATTTATCTCCATCTATCGCGAAGTAATCCGCAATATGGACCTCTTCTACGGTGTGAAGATCAAAGTGCCCGTCAGGGTGAAGATGGTGAATTCCAAGAGACTGCATAAGGCACTCAACAAGACCTTTGTGCCGACCGGAGAGCCGGACGGCAGAGTCCTGGGCGTGGCGATCAGAAAGGGAGATGAGTACACGATTCTGGTAGAGAACGGTGCTCCCCGCATCCAGTCCATCATGACTCTGGCGCATGAGACCACGCACATCTGGCAGTACCTGAACTGGAACAGAAGCGCCATCCGTAAGAAGTACGGCAAAGACAAGGAGCTCGAGGTCTACGAAGGTATGGCAAAGTGGAGTGAGATCCAGTATGCTTACCTGATCAATGAGATCATAGTCGCGAAGAAGGAGGAGATCGTAACGAGACAAAGACCCGATGAATACGGAGTCGGTTTCTGCAGATATGTCAACAAATATCCCCTTTCGGAGGGAACGGAGCTTCGAGGCGACACCCCGTTTATGAATCCGGACGAGCCTTTGTAAGATGTACTTTTATGAGAGCATGACCTGCGGATACAGGTCGTGCTCTTTTTCTTGCACAGTTCGTATCCTTGTGCTAAGATTTCATAGGATGGAGGATTCTGCGATGCAAAAGGATCTTACAAAAGGCAATATCCTGAAAAATATGATTGGTTTCTCTGTGCCCTTTCTGATTTCCAGCTTTCTGCAGACCTTTTACGGTCTGGCAGATCTGTTTATCACGGGACAGTTTTACGGCGCAGATACGATTACCGCAGTCTCGGTGGGCAGTCAGATCACACACATGCTGACGGTGATCATTGTCGGACTGGCGATGGGGACATGCGTCGGCGTGGGACACGCCGTGGGGGCCGGAGAGAAAGAGCGTGTGGCGAAGGTCATCGGTAATACCGTGACTTTGTTTGCCGTATTTTCAGTGGTTTTTATGGGCGTTCTGCTGTTGTGCAGGGACGGAATCATCAGCGCGATCTCTACCCCGGCGGAAGCGGTGTATGAAACAGGCGTCTACTTAAGCATTTGTTTCCTGGGGGTGCCGTTCATCACGGCCTACAATGTCATCAGCAGTGTGTTCCGGGGCTTAGGAGATTCCAGGACGCCGATGTATTTTGTGGCGGTTGCCGGCGTGGTCAATGTGATCCTGGATCTTTTGCTGATCGGACCCTGCGGCCTGGGAGCGATGGGCGCTGCCTTGGCGACCGTAATTGCACAGGGATTCAGCGTGGTATTGGCGCTTCTTTGGATCCGCAGGAAAAAAACAGGAGGTATCCTTCTTAGGAAGGAAGATTTCAGGCCGGACCGCGCTCTTATGGGGCAGATGCTTCGTGTGGGCGTCCCGATTGCCGCGCAGGATGGACTGATTCAGGTTTCCTTCCTTGTGATCACGGCGATTGCCAACAGACGCGGTGTGGATGTAGCAGCGGCCGTCGGAATCGTGGAGAAGATCATCTGCTTTGTATTTCTCGTGCCCTCCGCCATGCTCTCAACCGTTTCCGCGATGGCAGCACAGAATGCCGGGGCGGGAAAACACGGGCAGGGCAGAAGGGTCCTGTATTACGGAATGGGCATTTGCGTTGCGTTCGGACTGGCGGTGGGCATTGCCTGTCAGTTTCTTGCGACGCCGATTCTGGCTCTGTTTGCCAAGGACGAACCCGAGGTCGTGCGCCTCGGCGCCCAGTATCTGAAGTCCTATATCTTTGACTGCGGCTTGGCGGGCATTCATTTCTGCTTCAGCGGATACTTCTGTGCTTACGGAAAGAGTGTTTACTCCTTTGTGCACAATATCATCTCCGTGATAGCAGTTCGAATCCCGGGGGCGTATTTTGCCTCCGTCATCTTTCCCGCGACCCTGTATCCGATGGGCTGGGCGGCGCCGATGGGGTCATTGCTGTCAGCCCTGATCTGTGTCGGATTTTTCTTGTATTTGCGTCAGAAGAGCACTGTTTCGTGAGTCAGCGAAATAAGTTTTGGAATCTCTTCCGGGTAGTTTGAAAGAGGTATGATATGAACGAAAAAAGAGTTTTACGAAAAAAGATCATTGTACTCACGCTTCCGATCATCATTCAGAATCTGTTGAGCGCAGCTGTCAGCTCGGCGGATGTGGTGATGCTGAACTATGTGGGCCAGTCGTCCATTTCGGCTGTTTCTCTGGCGTCACAGTACACGAGCATTCTGTTTATGGTATATTACGGACTGGGAACCGGAGCGACCATGCTCTGCGCCCAGTACTACGGGAAAAAGGACTTTCGGGCAATCAATGCGCTGGAGGGAATCGCCATGCGGATTTCCCTGCCACTGTCAATCCTGTTTGCAGCCTCCGTGCTTTTGTTTCCCACACAGCTGATGACGCTGTTTACCAATGATGCGGAGCTGATTGCACTGGGAGCCTCCTACTTAAGGGTGCTGAGCGTGGCGTATGTCTGTTGGGGTATCACGGAAGTCTATCTGTCGATTTTAAGAAGCATCGGCAGAGTGACCATCAGTATGATTCTGAACATGGTTGCCTTCGGGCTGAACATCCTTCTGAATGCGGTCTTTATCTTCGGCCTGTTCGGTGCGCCCAAAATGGGCGTGGTCGGAGTTGCGATCGCAACCAGCGCATCCCGTGTCGTCGAGCTGATCGGATGCTTTATCGTCTCATGCTTCAGCAAAGATGTGAAGCTCAACCTGCTGTATATGTTTCGCAAAAACCGTATTCTTCAGAAGGACTTTATCAGGCTGTCCCTCCCTGCCATGGCCAACGATGTCGTCTGGGGCACTGCTTTCAGTATGTATTCCGTCATCCTGGGGCATCTCGGCAACGACGCCGTCGCTGCAAACTCCATCGTTTTGGTGGTGCGCAACTTTTCGACGACCTTCTGCTTTGCGGTGGCAAGCGGTGCGAGTATCCTGCTCGGCAACATCATCGGGGAGAACAAGATGGAGCAGGCAAAGGTATGCGCCACGGAATCCCTGAAGCTGACCGTGGCAAGCGGACTGCTCGGCGGAGCGATCACGCTGATCGCCATGCCGTTCGTACTGGAGTTTGTGAGTCTGACCGACACGGCAATGTATTATCTGAAACATATGCTTTTGATCAATTCTTATTATGTTATGGGAGCAGCGGTCAATACCATGCTGATTGCCGGAATCTTCCGGGCCGGCGGCGACAGCAGGTTCGGTTTTGTCTGCGATTTCATCGACATGTGGTGTTATGCAGTACCGCTTGGCTTTATCGCTGCCTTTGGCCTGAAGCTTCCCGTCATGTGGGTCTATTTCCTGCTGTGCACGGATGAGTTTGTTAAGTGGCCCTGGGTATTTCGGCGTTACCGCAGCAGAAAATGGCTTAAGAACATCACCCGTGATGATGTGGCGTGAGGGTAATGCAATCCCCGGTGCCCTGTCCTGATAGAGGCGAGGGGATAAAAGCGACGGAATAAAAGCATGGAATAAAAACGATACATGACAAAGGAGAACAGGATATGAGATTTATTGCTTCTGAGGAAAATGTCAGAGTGACCGGCAGAACACTGGTGGCCGGAGAAGTAAGATACCTGGGCTATTCAGGATCCTCGGTCAGCTTTTGCTTTGCAGGAAAAACGGCCAAGGCTCTGATTGTAAGTGACGCCGATCACTGGCCTGCGGAATTGAAGGGCAGAATCGCCGTGTATATAGATGATGCGAAGGAGCCTGCACAAAGAATCTGTCTGGATAGGGAGGAGGCCTGGTATACCCTGTATGAGTCGGATGAGGAGAGAAAGGTGACCGTTACCCTTGTGAAGTATTCCGAGGCACCGTTTGGCCTGTGCGGCGTAAAGGAGCTTGAGATCGACACAGACAGGCTGCTGGATGTGCCTGCCCATAAGGAGCGCAAGATCGAGATCATCGGGGATTCCATTACCTGCGGCTATGGCGTGGAGGCGGCAGGCGAAATGATACCGTTCCACACTGAGACCGAGAATCCTGCGAAGTCCTATTCCCTGCTGACAGCCGACCTTCTGGACGCGGAGGCAAACCTTGTATCCTGGAGCGGCAACGGTATTATTTCCCACTATGTGGAGGAAACGGCCGTCGAGCGCCGGATCGAAGGCGGACTGATGCCGAAGGTGTATCAGTTTACCGATATGTCCGGCTCCGCGAGATTGTGCGGGGCGGATGAAAACACCTGGGAGAGGTGGGACTTTAGGAGATTTGTGCCGCAGGTGATCGTGGTGAATCTCGGAACCAACGACGGAAGCTGGTGCAAGGAGATTCCGGAGAGAAAAGAGCATTACGGGAAGGAGTATATTGCTTTCCTGCGATCTATCCGCGCAAATAACCCGGAGGCGCAGATCCTCTGTATCCTTGGAACAATGGACCGGAGACTGGTTCCCACCCTGGAGCAGGCGGTGGGCGAGTACAGTGAGGAACAAAAGGATGACAGGGTACATTTCCTCGCACTGCCTGAGCATACGGCGGCCGACGGCTATGGCGCCGACTGGCATCCCAGCTCGTTGACACAGGAGAAAACGGCGAAGCTGGTTGCGGCGAAGGTGCGAAAGATCATGAATTGGTAAAGGCAGACAGCGATGATTGTATATCTGATGAGACATGGAGAAACAGACTGGAACAAGGCCAGGAGATTGCAGGGACAGAGCGATATCGCCTTAAATGAGAACGGAATCGACCTGGCGAGGAAGACAGCCGCCGGGTTGAAGGGTGTAACTTTTGACAGAGTATTCAGCTCGCCCCTGAAACGGGCGCTTATGACGGCGCAGATCATTGCCGCAGAGAGCGGCTGTGCGGTGGAAACTGACGACAGATTAAAGGAGATCAATTTCGGACCCAGCGAGGGAGAATGCTTTGACACTGCGAAGAAAGACCCTGCGCACCCTCTGCACAACTTTTTCTGCCGGCCGGAGGCGTTTCATCCGACAGACGGCGCAGAAGCCTTGGATGCTGCGAGAGAGAGGGCGTTTGCCTTTCTGCAGGAGAAAGTGCTTCCCCTGGAAGGAAGCTGTGAAGCGATATTGATCGTGGCACACGGGGCGCTGAACCGCTGTATTCTGAACAGGCTCGCAGGAATTCCGGATGAACGGTTTTGGCAGATCGAGCTGGCAAACTGCGCCGTTTCCATCCTGTGTGCGGAAGACGGAGAGCTGCGCATTCTGGAACAGAGCAAGGTGTATTACGGAACCCCCGTCAACGGAAGACCGTAGGAAATGACGGGACAGGCGTGTGGTCTGCGGAAGCAGGGACGGTGTAAGTCCTGCCCGGAGGCAGATTGCAGAAGAAGCCGTTGCTGTGAAGCCGCGGGCTGAAGACGGCGGAATGGAGAGAAGTATGAAGGAACAGTTTGATGAGACAGGTGTATATGAAGAATTGCCGGAGCAGGAAAGTATGCTTGCACAGGTATTCGGAGAGGGCGGAAGCGAGTGGCTTCGCTTTTGCGGCAATCGTATGAGTAGCAGACTGACCGGCAAAAAGCTGGAAAACAGTGCGTTTACCGTCCGGGGCAGGAGGGAGAAGCTGTTGGACCGGCCGATTGCGCAGAAGTTTATGGCTGCCTTTTGCTATGAGGGCATTGGGTATGAGATCTCTTTCTCGAAGCTGTTTCGCTGCCCCAGAACAAAGATCGAGGTGATCGAGACAGAGGAAACGATCTTCTGGAATATCAGACAGGGAGACCGCAGAACGATACTCATCACCAACATCCGCTGCCCGAAGGGGAAGACTTTCTTTGCGGAGACCGGCGCGCGGAAGAAGAGCGGGGAACCGGAGCGTTATCTGCGCTGCCGAGAGGCGCAGGCGCGCGTAAAGCTCTATCAGAGGGACGGCGAATACTGCACCCTGATCGATGACGTGGATATCGAAGGGGCAAAATGTGAATTTGGAGTGGTATAAGAGAGATGACAGCAATTTTTGATACACACGCGCACTATGATGACAAGGCGTTTGCGGAGGACAGGGATGCATTGCTGGCAGACCTGCCTGCGCAGGGCATCGCCAAGGTGGTGAATGTAGGTGCAAGCCTGGGCTCCTGTGAGCGCACGATTGAACTGATGAACCGGTATGATTATGTCTATGGCGCCATCGGGATTCATCCCACCGATACCGCACAGCTGGACGAAGACTCTTTTGCGTGGCTTCGGGAGCAGTGTCAGCTTGAAAAATGTGTGGCTGTGGGTGAGATCGGGCTGGATTATTACTGGGACGAGCCCGACAGGGAGATTCAGAAGCGCTGGTTCGTGCGTCAGATCGATCTGGCGCGGGAGCTTCACAAGCCTATGATCATTCATTCCAGAGATGCGGCACAGGATACGGTCGATATTATGACCGCGGAAAAATGCGGGGAGATCGGCGGTGTCATTCACTGCTATTCGTATACGAAGGAGACCGCGCGGATTTTTTTGGACATGGGCTTTTACTTCGGCATCGGGGGCGTGCTGACCTTTCAGAACGCCAGGAAGCTGAAGGAAGCTGTGGAATATATTCCGATGGACAGAATCGTACTGGAGACCGACTGCCCTTATCTCGCGCCGGTACCCTACAGGGGCAAGAGAAACTGCTCACTGTATCTTCCGGGCGTCGTGACTGCGATGGCGCAGATTAAGGGCCTCGAAGAGGAGACCGTCCGTGCCGCCGCCTGGGAGAATGCCCATACCTTATATCGGCTGAAGGACTGATATTACAAAAGCAAAGCGGGGAGCGAAGCCTTCTCTCCGCCGGAAAGAGAGGAAGTGGTTCGATGGGAGCTGCTGAATTAATCTCCCTGCAGCTTCGCATGTTTTTGATGATGCTGCTGGGACTTTTGTTTCGAAAAAAGAATCTGATCACGGCGGAAGGAAAGAAAAATCTGACGGATCTTGTGATCTACCTGATTCTGCCCTGTAATATTATCAAATCATTTATGATTCCCTTTGACAATAACACCCTCGTCAATTTCGGAAAGATTCTGCTGATCTCCGTACTGATACAGGTGTTCTGCGCGATTCTGGCAAAAGGATTGTTCCGCAAGGCCTCAGAGTCGCACAGACCGGTTCTGATGTACGCCACGGTTGCTTCCAACTCGGGATTTTTGGGCAACCCTGTGGCGGAGGGCGTATTCGGGAGCATGGGACTGGCGCTCGCGAGCGTCTATCTGATCCCGCAGAGAATCGTCATGTGGTCTGCCGGCGTGTCGTATTTCACACAAGGCTCCGACAGGAAGACGGTTTTTAAGCGGGTGATCACGCACCCTTGTATTCTGGCGGTATTCGCGGGCCTGATTCTGATGGTGACACAAGTGTCATTACCGGGATTTTTGAACGCGACCATCAAAGATATCGGCAATTGCAATACTGCCATGTCCATGATGGTCATCGGAACGATTCTCGCGGATGTCAGACCGCGGGAGCTCTTAGATCTTTCCCTGTTCCTGTTCTCGGGCCTGAGGCTGATCCTCCTGCCGCTTGCCGTCTTCCTCGCATGCAGACTCTTCGGCGTGGATGGGCTGGTTCTGGGCGTATCCGTCCTCCTGACCGCGATGCCCGCTGCCAGCACGACAGCCATTCTTGCCGCAAAATATGGCGGAGACGCCGTCTACGCCGGAAAATGTGTGGTGCTGACCACGGTTTTGTCCTTGCTGGCAACTCCGGTCTGGAGCATGGTTCTGGTGTAGGAAGACTTCCCGCTTCCTTTGATTTTGATATGTAGGAATGTCAGCTTGCTCCCTTTTTGGAATTGGGTTCCCGACAGGCAGAATTTGGCGTAGGAACCCAATTTCAAAAAGAGAGTCTTTTTTTT
>JAEDDX010000083.1 GCA_016293615.1 Acetatifactor sp. | reverse complement strand
CGGGCGCTTCCGGCTCTTCGGCTGTCTCGGGCTCCTCGCAGGCAGGTGCCTCTGCGAGCGCTTCCGGCGCTTCGGCTGTCTCAGGCTCCTCGCAGGCAGGTGCCGCTGCGGGCTCTCCCGGCTCTTCGGCTGTCTCGGGCTCCTCGCAGGCAGGTGCCGCTGCGGGCGCTTCCGGCTCTTCGGTTGTCTCAGGCTCCTCGCAGGTAGGTGCCTCTGCGGGCTCTCCCGGCTCTTCGGCTGCCGCAGGCTCCTCAGAAGGCTCTCCTTCCCCGGGAAGTGCTTCGTACTCTACGGTACCCTCCTCTTCCTCAGGTTCAGGCAAGACTGCCGGCTCGACGCCGACCGCCTTTCCTCTTTCAATCTGCTCAAGCAGGCCATCACGGATCGCTGCCTCGAACTCGGTAAACATACTGCCTGTATGCTCTAAGACATGCTGGCGCACTTCCTCCTTACGCTTCTCTTCACTTTCCTTCTTGATCTTCTCCCACTCAAGAAGCACATCAGAGATACTGATCTGACCGGTAATCTGCTCATCCAATGTTTTTCGTGCATCGGGCACCACCAGACTGAGCTGGCCGTCAGCCTCCTGGGACAAGACTCCCGCCATCTCCTTGGGCGGCTGCGCCGTAATCACCTGATGCTCTGCCTTGGAAAGAACCTCCTGTCGCATCTGGTTCATGATCATGGCTGCTGCCATGGTCGGATCGGCGCCGGCAATAAATCCGGGTGTCTTCTTATCTTCTTCGGCAGGGAGAATCTCCTTCATGCCCTCACCGGTCTCTCCTGCTTCCTCCGCTGCTTCCTCCGCCGGCTCTTCGCTGACATCTTCGCCGGGCTCCTGCGCATACTCTCTCACGGCTTCGACTCTCGGACCATCCTCGGTATAAACGATCTCAGCCATCGGTCCGGACACTGCTTCGCCCTCTTCCCCGATGAAAGGAAGTACGGTTGTGCCCTGCGTCGGCACTTCTTCCAATGCTTCCAACACCTTGGATGCATCGTAGACCTTCGTAGCGCCGCCGTCTGCAGCCTCCTCTTCCGGATAGGCTGCCTCAGGAAACTCTGCGGGGGCTTCCTGTACCGGCATCCCGGGCTCTTCCTCCTCACTCCCCTGCGCGGGCATCTTGGGCTGTTGCGCCTCACCCTGTGCGGAAGCTTCCGGCCGGTCCTGTGCCTTTTCTTCCTGTTTTTCCTGCTCTCTGTCCAGTACTTCCCGCAGTCCTTCCGCAAGTGCCTCCTGCAGATTGATGGTATTGCACTGGTCAAACTCCATGGGTTTTACTTCGATATCCAGTTCAGGCTCCTGCGCCGGCTCCTGCGTCGGCTCCGCTCCGTCGCCCTGTACATCGGTCTCGGTGCCGTCAGCGGGTTCCTCTCCCTGTTGCGCCGCAGCCTCTCCGGTCTCTTCCCCGGCCGTCTCCGGCACAGTCTCCGCGGGGGTATCAAACCGATGGTCGTACTTTTCCTGCTGAGACGCGGTCAAAGGCTCGTACAACATTTTCAGCTCCATGGCCCGGGTGACATATTTTCCCTCACCAAACCAGAGGATCAGCTCATCGCACTCCTCTACACAGCGGGTCGACTGACCGGTTCTGTGATACAGAAAAGCAAGCTCGTACGCCCATTTTTCTCTGTAGTCTCTGTTTTTCAACTCCTCGAGTACCGCAATACGCTCCTCGAGACTTACCCCCTGCGACTCATACAGTTTGTACTGCAGAATATATCTGCCGGGGTCGGTGGGCGCCGCCTGTACATACTCGGTATAATACTTCGTTGCCTCCCCGTATTCCTGCATTTTCAGGCAAAGCTCGCAGAGAGAATAACAGATGGTCTTGCTGCCGGGTCTCCTCTCATACGCAAGCAGCAGAAGGCTCTTTGCATCCTCGTATCTCTTATTGATCTTATACAGGTCGCTGATGGTACAAAGCATCATCACACTCTTGACTCTGCGCCAGTCGATGCTGTCCGCGATCTCTGCCGCCTGTGCATAATTTCCTTCTGAAATCAGCTCCTTAATTTCATCCGCTCTTACTTTATATTCATACTTATCCAAGGTAATTTCGCTCCCTATCTTCCTGTGAGTATATCTTCCCACTATCAGTCTTTAGTGTACCATAAACATATGTCGTCTGTCAAAAAAAATCCCTGCTGAAATACGATATTCCCACAGCTTGAAAATCACGGATTTTGCCATAAAAAAACCATAAGCAGATTTGGCGTTTTGCCTTGTCTGCTTATGGGAGAATCCGATCCGGCGGCGCTGCTTATCTATCGGTTCTTTTACAGCGGACCGTCAGCCTCGACTGTCCGTCATAGGTACAGGTATACAGCGAGAGCTCCCACGGAGAATTGACCATGCCGTCTATGTCCTCTGCCTGCAGGACCTCGATCAGGTCCACCACATATTCATATGAGTTTCCGTCCATATCGGTAAAAACCACGCAATCGCCGGTCTTTAGCTTCTTGAGCATGCCAAACCCTTTGCGGTAATTGTGCCCGGCGATGATCAGATCGTCCGTAAAGACAGACCCGAAATACCTGCACGGCGCAATCTTAAGCCTTTCCCCGTTCCAGCCGGACATGATCGGGAACTCCGCATCCAGAGACAGCAGCGACAGAGAACCGATGTAACCATAACCGTCGACGATCACCTCCGTCATCTCCGTCTTGAAGTCTGCCGGAGTGTCGGGCAAAGGCTCCTTTGTCTCCTGCGGCTGTTGCGGACTCGTCTCCTGCGACGTCAGCACCGCCTTCTCTTGCAGAACCGTGAGGATCTGGTCTTTCTCAGCCTCTGACCGCCCGCTTTCGTATTCATTGTAAAGGGTGAGACTCACTGCCCCGAGCATAAAAACGATTCCCAGCGCAATACACAGATCGGACAGTCTTTTTCTACGCTTCATCGTCTTCTCTCCGCAGTTTCAGTCCGACAAACAGGCATACCGCACCCAGCAGGAAAAGGATGGGGACCGGCCATTTGATCTGCCCGGTCTGCAGCAGTGCCGGCGTATTTTCAATGATGAAGGTATTGCCTTCGCGGCGATAGGTCGCACGATACCCGGCAGGAATATTGACCTCCTCCACGCTCCAGTCATCCGCCTGCTCGATTCCGCTCCATGTATATGTCCAGCCGTTTGCCTCGGAAAGGCTGACGGTTGATACGACATTGCCCTGCCTTTTGAGCGCGGCTCCGATCTCGGAGGGTCTGTCGGTACCGTCGTCATTCCAGAGCTTCTTCACTGTGATATCCATGACATGCCGCACGGAAACCTTGGGATTTGCCTCCACCGGGCAGTATTCCACGCCGGAGATCACCGTCGGCAGACTGACCGTAAACGGGTCTGTCTGCATGTATCTTGCTATGTAATTGGTCTGAGCCGCCAGATACAGTCCGTTTGGCAGGGAGGAAAACTCACATGTCCCGTCGCTTCCCGTCAGCTTACTTGCGACAGGGGAGAGTCCGTTTTCCGTGCAATATCGTAAGAGCTCCGACGCCACATCCGCTTCTCCCAGTCTGTCCTCACTGACCGTACATTTGGCAAATTCCGGGGTATAGTGATAAGAGACCACGCCGCCCGTATTCTGATATTGCGCAACCTGATACAGGGAAAACTCGGCATCGCAAATCGGTACCGCATCCTCCGCAGAGGTCAGAACGATACGGAGACTGCCGCTTTCTTCGCACTGTGCAACCATATTGTTTTGTCCAAGCAGAAACAGCAGCATGCAGACGGCAAACACCGCCCGAACCGGCATCCGTTTACTTCGTCTCATCTCGCTCCATCCCCTTTCTGTAGATTTTTTTCTGTTTTGCACGTCTGCGCGTGCGAATAGACCACCAAATGGCCAAAAGCACCAGAATCGGTACCGCCACCGCGGGCATCACAATCATCGGATCGATCTGGTAGGCTTCGTTTGCCACATAAACCGGTCCCTTTTTCCCCTCATATTCCACCCTCTTGCCGCGCACCAGAAGTCTGTGGCTGTTGATTCCGTAGGGGGTACAGGTCAAAAGCGTCACATGGTCCTCGCCCGGAATCAGGCGCAGCTCATCCGTCTCCTCCGGCAGAACCACTCGTATCTGGTCAACCTGATAGGCGAGCACCTGATTCAGCACTGTAATGGTGAAGGTATCTCCCACATCCAGCTTATCCAGATCCGTAAAAAGCTTCGAGCTGGGCAGTCCTCTGTGTCCGGTAAGCACTGCGTGCGTACCCTCTCCTCCCACGGGGAGACTCGTTCCGGGAAGATGTCCGACTGCGATCTGCAAAACTCCCTCACTGCAGTTGTGATACACGGGCAGTTCCACCTTGATCTTGTCGATCGTAATGTAGGCCATGATTCCGGTGCCGGTCGTATCCAGCACATCCTCATATCCGGGTACGAGATCCGGCTGGAAAAACACATGCTCCGTCTCTGCAATCAACTCATTGTAGGTATGCGCAGCCTCGAAAATCTCCAGGTTCTGATCCTGCGTCAGATTCTGCGTAACCTGTTCATAGGAGTAGATCGCCTTCGTCTGATGCACGGAGTTTACATAATCACTGACAGACGGGTATAGCAGTAAGCAGATGCCAATAAGCAGTGCGGATATCAGTATGATATTGGGCAAATAGCGTTTCATTGGCATCTCCTTACGGTTATAAGATTCTGCAGTGGGAGAAAACTCTCCCACCGCAGACACATCTGACTTTTTCGTGATTGGGGCATTACTCTTCGGAAGCCATTCTCTTTCTGGTGATGAGCAGAATAGCCGCTGCCACAACCAGAATACCGCCTACTACATAGAAGATGGTGGTACCGATACCACCGGTGGAAGGAAGGGTGATACCCTGCTTGTTTGCTACTGTCGTAATACCTACAACAGGATTTGCACCTGTCTCTGCTTCGGTAACTGCATTCGTATGGGTATCCTGGGTATAGGTCCATTTATCCAGCTTTGTGGTATCCGTCGAATTCATAACCTTACCGATGGTAAGTGTGATGGGGGTTGTGATCTTGTTATATCCTGTGGGTGCCTTTGTCTCAGTGATTCGGTACTGACCTTCTCCCAGACCCTTCAGAACAATCTTACCTTCTGAATCCACTTCTGTCTCGGCAAGTATCTCCTCCCAGCTGCTGCCGTTATATTTTTCAACCTTGAAGAATGCTCCGGTCAGCTTGTTGCCGGTTTCGTCCGTCTTACGAATCTCCAGCGTTGTAGAATAAGTCACTACCTTATCCTCCGGAGTCTCTCCGCCGGGTTCCGTGTCAGGGTCACCTGTATACGTATAGCTGGGATTATTCGAATACTTCAGGCTGACTTTATTGGGATTTCCGTTGATGGTCAGATCTACGCCGGAATTCACTTTTGCGGAATACTCCAGCTTTACGGAATCTCCCGCCGTATAAGGTGTCATATCATAGATCAATACCTTAATCACAGTATCTGCGCCGGAAGTCGTTTGTGTGATCTTAAACTTTGTAGTGTCGGTCAATTCGGTTCCGTTAATGTAGATCTTCATGTCATTCTCATAGGACAGACCTGCAGACAAGGTATCCGTAAACTCAAAGAAATACTTATTATAACCGGTCGTATCGGGTACCGCAGAGGTTACAACATAATTCACAATATCGCCGATGCCTGCAGTGTTTGCATCCACCATGGAGCCGGACTCATTGATCTTCTTCTCAACGGAAGGCACAACAGACTTCGCATCAATTGTGCTCTCATCCACCAATGTCAGCATGAAGCGGGAATAAGCGCTGCCGGAAAGAGAAGCCGTTGTCTCTTTTACGAAATAATAACCATCCTCCAAAGTAGCAATCGTTGCAGGAGCAGCATTTGTTCCGGACAATGTCCCCGCTGAAGTTACCGTATGTTTTGCAATGACAGATGCGAGCAAGGCCTTATCTGCTTCCGAAACCAGCTTTTCAAATTCTGCAGCGGCAGCGGTTGCATCTTCACTTGCACACATTGCATCAGTAAATCCTACAGACACTCCAAAAGTTACGGTTTTAAGCTCGTTAATCAATGCGGTTTTATCTACTCCGTTTGCCCACTTGATATTAGACAGAACCTTTTTCGTAGATCCTCCGACGGTTATGGTAGAAGTATCTCCCGAGAAGACCTTGTATACAGTATACTCGTGGGTTTCGCCGTCAGCTGCGGGCTTAATGGTGAGGGTGTGGGGTCCTGCCGCCAAAGCGGTCATCCCCATTGCCAATGTCATGAGCATTGCCATCACAAAGGTTAACATTGTTTTGAATACTTTCTTTTTCGTTCTCATTTGTTTTTTTCCTTTCTTGTATTTTTTTGAGGTTTTCTGCAAATCGTTTTTGATCAACTCACGCGCTCGACCTCCTTTTTCTTTTTTTGATATAAGCACCTGCCAGGCAGCTGCCTGTCAGGGTTATCAACCCAAGAAACCGCACATTGCGTGCGCCGACGCCGCCGGTGGCGGGTAGTCTGTATGAGATCAGTCTGTTGGTGACCGTGATGGGAGTGGAGGTCGTATTGAATGCCACCATATCCCCGCTGTAGCTTACCGTATATCCGGGAATCGGACTCTCCAATACATAATACCTGTATTCCTTGTGGGTTGCCTCGTCGAGGTCGCTTTGTTCCAGCGTCACCATCCATCCGTCCGCCTGTTTGAGTGCAAGCGTTTTCGACCACTCTTTACTGCCTGTCGTATCCGGGAGCCAGGTGGTCGCCTTCTTCTGCACATCAGCCGGAATGTTCTTGTTCACCAGTGAGTACTGATAAGTGGCATTGGCCCGAAGGACCGCTCCGTCACTTCTGTCAAGCTCTGTCTCGATGCCATACGGCGCCACGATGAAGTCGTCCAGATAGAAATCATGGAAGGTGCCCCCTGTTTCCTCCGTCTGAAAATAGAACGAACGGGTCACTTCCGAGGCGGGTACGACAAATTTCGGGCAGGAGAGTCTGACCCATTCTCCGCCGTTCTGCGCCGTTGCGGAGACCAGATTGGTATAAATATCTCGTCCGTCGGCTTTGTAATAGAGTCCCATGTCAAAGGCCGCCGGCGACGCCATGCCGGAATCCTGATAGGACAGGTACGCCGTAAAGCTGTACTCCTGACCGGTCGCAAGGCCGCTGTATACATGGTTGATACCATTCCAGAAGGTTGTCCTGTTGCGGACCGCCAGCGAGCCTGCTGCGGCATATCCCACGCCGGATGCCCGCTCCAGCGTCGTTGTAGCATTACCCCTTCGCACCGTCCATCCTTCGGGAATCGTATCTGCGCCGAATGACTCGTGTACGAAATAGCCTGAGCCCTCTGAAAATCCCTGCGTCAGCGCCTCGTCACACTGTATCACGATCTCGGCGTTTTCCTGAATATCAGACACCACGAAAGTCGTGGTGCGACCGGACGAACCGCTCATGACACAGGAACAATTCGTCGCCGACTTCACCTTCTCGTTTCGTTTGTTTCCTGTGTTCGCCTGATCTTCCAGCGTCAGCGTGAATGTGAACGAACTGCCCAGATAAGCCTTCGGCTGATCTGACAGAAACTCGAGGGTTTTCTGGTTGCCTTGAGAATCCTCCACCCGGACGGTAACCGGAACTTCGATTTCATGGCTCTGCCTGCGAAGCAGGACCGTCACCGAATCCTGCGGCGGCGATGCCATCACATTATTGTTTTCGTCCCTCCAGTCCTTCTTCACACTCAGGGAGATCGGTGTGCCGGTCCGCTTATTCTGAATCGTGATACTCATACCGTCCGGCGATACCGAGTACACCGGGGTATATCCCTCCGGCACCGGATTCTCCGTCGCGGAATAAGTAACGCGCTGACCGTCTCGCATCACCTCCACATTTTGGAAGGTCATCGTCCAGTTGTTGGACTGGGAAAGCACGAACTCGCTGCTTCCGCCGTAGGAGAAGGGAACCGTGGTTCCGCTCACACTCTGCTGCAGGGTGAAGCGTATGGAGTCAGCTGAGTGATCACCCGCGCTCCAGGTCTTGGAAACCTTCAGTTCTCCGTAAACACTGCCGGAAGGAAGCGTATACTTTTCATTTTGGAAGGGTTCCACATAAGACTGCCCCTTCGGAATCAGGGATTTGTGGTCTGCCGAAAGCTCCACCTCCACGGACACGGTCTTCTGCGAAGTGTCGTAAACATATCCGTTGTAATACTGTCTGCCGTCCGGAAGGGTCATCGCCGCGTCCGGAATCTTTTCCCTGATGGTATAAGTGTACGTCTTGTCCACCAGGAAATACTGCTTCGGGAAAACAATGCTTCCGTCTGCCTGATTCTTCGCGGTTGCAACCACCATTCCCCAGGCGTCCACCAGTTCAAATTCAAACTGCCCGGCCGTCAGGGTATCTCCCAGCAGGACTTTATTGACCCGGAATTCCACGGCTGCGGGAGGTATCGTGAAATAGACATTCAGCTTATCCTGCACCGTAAAATCCAGACCGGAATGGTTCGGACACTTATTGTTCGCATCGATCACACTTGTGATGTTCAGATGGGAAGGCGAAAAGATTGCATTGGGTACATACAGATCACTTTCCCCTGAAATCGGCTGCTCTCCCCCTTCGGATACATCATTTCTAAAATACTCTCTTGTCAGCGGTCGCAGCAGGATTCTGGTATCGAACTCCGCCTTCTCGGCTTTCCCCTGCTCAAAATGCTTCGACCACAGATTCATACAGACATACTTGGATGTCAGCTCATACTGCGTCTCTCCCGGCGCGCCGTTCTCCTGATAGTCCTCCGGGTAAAAGGTCGCGATCACAGTACCGTCGGCGTCAAATACACGGCACTGATTTACGCCGACGATATAGGTCTGATAGGTCGTCCTGATCTTGATGACATCCCCGTTTTCCATGACGGAGGACTCTTCGATCCAATAGGTGCCGCCGTCCAGAACTTCGATATCGGCGTGGTCATATCTGGTCGGTTGTCCTTTGTCATCGACGGAAGGCACGACCTTCACATAGAACTTCAGTGCAGGACTATATTCACTGTAGTAAATCGTCGAGGTGCCGACGCCCACGGCAGTCAGCGTTGCTTCCTGCCTTCGGTATCCGTCCACCGTCGTATCCGCACCGTTTGAAACCTTTACGACCGCCTGCTCCTCTGAGACATTCCAGATATAGTACTTATTTGAACCATTCCTTGCATCAGGGTCTCCGTAGACACAGACCGTGATCGTGTCTCCCTCATGCAGGATATAGGGATTCGTCTCGGAATTGACCAGATAGCCGGTGGAAATATCGTCCCGCTCCGGATCCTGCATCAGGCCAATGCCGGGGAGCCACTCGTGGATCCGGTCCGCCGGTCGCTCTCCGAGCGAGGTTACCACCATAAAGGTCTGCTTCTCCGCCGGAGGCAGGGCAAAGGAAGATGCGGATTCATAGCCGTTGTCCGCAAGCCATTGCTCATACAGGGTCTGCAGCTCATCTTCCGTCATCGCCGCAAGCTCCTCGGCCGGAATCCCCAAGCGTTCGGACAGCTCCTCAAAAAACCAAGCCATATCCTCCTCTGAAAGGTCC
>JAEDDX010000082.1 GCA_016293615.1 Acetatifactor sp. | reverse complement strand
TATACATCCTTGAAGTGCTTCCGCCTTTGGAAAGCAAGCTTTCCCGTCGTTGCACTTCAAGGATGTGCACTACTCAACGATAGCCAGGATGTCGCTTTGTTTTACAATGATGTACTCCTCGTTGTCGAGCTTTACTTCAGTTCCTGCGTACTTGGAGAAGATGACCTGGTCGCCGGCCTTGACCTCCATCTTCACTTCCTTACCATCTACCATACCGCCGGGGCCGACAGCTACAACCTCTGCCTGCTGGGGTTTCTCTTTATTCTGTGTTGCGAGAATGATTCCTGAAGAAGTTACCTCTTCTGCCACAAGCTGCTTTAATACTACTCTGTCACCTAAAGGTACTAATTTCATCACAATTCCTCCTTGTTCTTTCCGAGTTTGGTTTTGTTAGCACTCGTTTTGTGCGAGTGCTAATCGTTACATCATATATTAGGTTTATATGCCGTGTTTTTCAAACATATTCTGGGCGATTCATGTGCTGTTTACTATTGTTTTCTCTGTTTTTCTCATGTTTTCTTCGTTTTTCTCAGCCGCATGGTGTAAAAGCGATTTTATACTTTGTTTAGAAATAGAAAAACCTGCCCTATACAGGCAGGCTTTCGTGCTCCGTCAACATTTGATCTCAAGATATCCAAGGAGCTTAGACATATCATATTCTTCCAGAATTCCAAGGTTGGAATCATAGAATTTCCCATCAAAGTGCACCAGGTAATGACAGTAGCGTCCCATCTTCTCCATCATGACACAGCACTTGGGAAGCACTGCCGGTTTGCCCTCGGTATAGACGATGACATCGCTGTGGTCGATTCCGTAATAATTCAATGCGGAAATTACCCTGCCCATGGTTGCCTGCCACTCACGGCAGTCCATGATGCTGATGACCTCGGCAATGGTCACTCCTGCAATCATCGCCACGCAGGCCTGTCCGCAGAGACCGTCCTCAGGCTGGATAATCACCTCCATACTGTCAATCTTTCGAATCGGATGCTCAAAATCGTAAGGGCTGTTCTGGTCCATACGGATCAGGGTCCGCGGGATATGAAGCAGGATCTTGTGCATCACGCCAAGCTCGAAGCTCTTCGCATCTTCATCACTGATATGTATCTCATAGTTGCCTTTTTCAAGAGGCAGCAGCTCACAGCCGATCATCTTATTGTCCAGAATCAGTTCTCCCGGAATCGCATCGCGCTGCTTCACCACCTCCCATACATTAAAAGGAACATGGATCATATATCCGTTCTCCTTCTGCTCGATCTTTGATTCAAAAAAATATCTCATACACGAATTTCCTCCTGTGTTTCTTTCTCATGATTCCCCGGCCTTTTTACGCACCTGTGAGGGCGAAATGCCGAAATGTTTTTTGAACAGCTTGCTGAAATGGTAAGCATCATCATAACCGACGGATGCCGCAATCTCCTGGATACTGCCCTCACAGCCGTTTTCCAACAGTTCCCTGGCCTTCTCCAGTCTGATGTTGATCAGATGCCGGATCGGGGTATCTCCTGTCTCGCCTTTGAATATCTTGGAGAGATAGAACGGACTCAGGTACATATTTTCCGCAATCTGGTCTAAAGAGATCTTCTCGCTGTAGTGGTCCTCAAAATAGCTGACCATCTGCTCCACGATGTACTTCTTGTTGACAGACTCAAAGGAATACCCTTTTGCCTTCGTAACCGGCGTATATTGGTCACGAAGTACAAGCAGCAGCATCTGCATCAGATATGCCTTGAGCATGAAATATCTGCCGGGCATACACGCCGTTTTCTCCGTATCCATGGAAGCACACAGCTTAAAAAGCTTCTGTCTGAGCTCCCCTCCCGTGTGGATGACATGTCCGCCGCCCGGCACGGGAAGCGTATTTTCCGGCAATCCATCCAGTCTGATTCCGGAAAAGCCCACGAAAAACTCCGTGGCAGGAACACCCACATCGGGGCAGGCCAGCGCCTGATGCCGCACTCCCGGATTGATAATCAAGAGGTCGCCCTCCCGGATCGGGAAAACACCATCCTCAAAACGATATCTGCCTTCCCCCGAGAGAACAAATGCCATCTCAATATGATCTTCATGACAATGAAACGGTTCCTCGAAGGTCAGTTTATCTCTCGTTCCCTTCCAGGTATATAAAAAAGTAGGATTCAGTTCTGTAATTTCTGTACATTCGTACGGTTGCTTTTCTTCCACGAAACCTTTCTCCTGCAGTCGATGCGTAACTCTTTTTTTCGAATCGTATTCCCGATAAAACCTGTGTCTGCAGCAGACATACAGGCAATAAACGACGGAACACCCTTCAAAAAAGAGGTATACTAAATGTGTAATACAATGGTTGCGATTCGGAAATATACGAGCAGAGACAATGCATCTACAATGGTTGTAATAAAGGGACTCGCCATCACCGCAGGGTCAAACCCGATCCGTTTTGCGCCCACGGGCAGAAGGCAGCCCACCAGCATTGCCATCATAACGGCGGCAACAAGTGTCAGACAGACTGTCAGCGCCACAAACACGCCGGCTCTGTCAAACAGCATTAATTTGGCAAAATTAGCCGCTGCCAGTGTCAGGCCGCAGAGAATGGCAACCCGAAGTTCCTTCCAGATCACCTTCGGCACATCACCGTATTCAATCTCTCCCAGGGAAAGACCACGGATGATGGTCACACTGGCCTGTCCTCCGGCGTTACCGCCGGTATCCATCAGCATCGGAATAAACGCAGTCAGGGCTACATAGACACTGAGCGCCTCCTGGAAAGAACTGATGATCGCTCCGGTAAAGGTTGCCGATACCATCAACAGTAAGAGCCATGGAATTCTCTTCTTATAGGTCTCAGTGACCGTCGTTCTCATGTACGGCTTGTCACTGGGCACGATAGCCGCCATCTTTTCCATATCCTCGGTGGTCTCTTCTTCCATGATATCCACGATATCATCGACCGTGATGATGCCGACGAGACGTTCCTCGTTATCCACGACGGGCATGGCGGTAAAGTCATATTTTTTGAACTGTGCCGCAACCTGCTCCTGGTCCATCAGCGTATTGATGGCGATGACATTTTCATGCATCAGATCTCCGATGATCTCATCCTTATCGCTCAAAAGAAGGTAGCGCAGTGCTACGGTTCCGACCAGCTTTCTCTGGGCGTCCAGCACATAGCAGATGTTGATGGTCTCGCTGTCGAGCCCGACATTGCGGATATGCTCGATCGCCTGCTCCACCGTATAGCTTTCCTTGAAAGAAACATACTCGACAGTCATGATACTGCCGGCAGAATCCTCCGGATAGCGAAGCAGATGATTGATAGCCTGTCTGGTGTCGGGTCTTGCGTTCGCAAGAAGCTTCTCCACTACATTGGCCGGCATTTCCTCCAGAAAATCCACGGCGTCATCGGCCATCAGATTGTCAATGACATTGGCCGCTTCTTTGACGGACAGGGACTCTATGATTGCCTGCTGGCTGTCCACTTCCAGATAGGAAAAGACATCTGCCGCCAGATCCTTGGGAAGGATGCGGTAAACCTTGAGGATGTCCTCCTCTTCCAATTCTTCCATGAGTGCCGCGATATCTGCGTCATTCAACTCCGAAAGAAACTGACGAAGTTTTGTATACTGCTTGGTTTCTAAGAGCTCACGAAGCTCCTCCAATTCGTTCCATGTTTCCATAGCATTTCTCCTTATGTGGTTTACTATTCAGGGTACAACTTCGACCCGGAAGAGGGCTGTCAGAAACAGATTGTTTGCTCTTCATAATAAAACCACCACCTTTCAAAATGCCTGTCATCACACGAAATACATTCTAATTTTATGCTTTGGATGACTCTTTGTCAACGAAATAGTACTCTTTGATTTTCTCGCACACGACTTTTCCGCAGGTTGCTTCCACCATATCCCCAAGCAGTCTGTCAGCGTCCTCGGCCGGCACAAGAATATGTAGCTCCACCTTGTCCGTATACTCGCCGGAAAGAGGCTCAATGCCTGCATTTCCCAGCAGATACAGGATCTTTCCGATGCCGTTGTAGTCCGTTTCGATCCGGTACTCCACACCCGGACGCATTACGCCTATACTGCAGTTTTTCAATCCGGCCTGCACTGCCTGCGTGTAGGCTCTCACCAGTCCGCCGGTTCCTAAGAGCACGCCGCCAAAATACCTCGTGACCACCACCGCGATATTGCGGATGCCGGAGCCGGTCAGCACCTCAAGCATCGGTCTGCCCGCAGTTCCGGAGGGTTCTCCGTCGTCGCTGCACCTGGTGAGCTCTCCCCTGGCTCCAATCACAAAGGCCGAGCAGTTATGTCTGGCGTCCCAGTATTTTTTCTTCATTTCCTCGATAAAGGCTGCCGCTTCCTCCTCTGTCTCGCACCTTCTGACGGTGGCGATGAATCTTGACTTTTTCTCTTCATAGCTTCCCTCGCCGCCCTCCAGCAGCACTCTGTAGGAGAATTCCGTGTTGTCACTCATAGGCTTCTTTCCTCACATCCTGCATTGATCGAAAACATCTGCGATCCTGTTTCATAGTAGCATACTTTGCCCAAGTTGTGAAATAATTATTAAAATTATTAAGAATGAAAGATTTTCTTTATTTGCAGGTTCGTTTTTGCTATAATATAGAAATAAATTCATTTGTGAAAGGTGATTTTCCATGAATTATGGCAGGAAAGGAATCCGGGCGAAGCAAAAGTCCCTGAATTCCAAAAGTGTAAAAATAGAAAAGAAAATATTGCTGAACATCCTGTTGCTGGTGCTCTTAGCACTCATCGGACTCGGCATCTGCGGTATTGCAGGCGGTATCGGAGTCTATAAAAGCATCCTTGCCTGCACGCCCAGCATTCGTCTGAGCGATGTTGTCGCCTCCGGACAGGCTACTGTCGTCTATAACAGCGCCGGGCAGGAGATCGACCAGTATGTCGGCACCAACTCCAATCGTCTGCGTATCGAATCCTGGGACGAAATACCGGACTATCTCGGCAAAGCATTTGTGGCGATCGAGGACGAGCGTTTTTATGAGCATAACGGCATCGACTATAAGGCCCTGGTCCGTTCCGCCTACCAGTTTTTTGAGTCGAAATTCTCTCAGACTCAGGGCGGCAGCACCATCACACAGCAGCTTCTGAAGAATACTGTTTTTACCAGCTGGACCTCCGAAGGGAAAAATTATATCAAGAAGATCAAGCGTAAATTTCAGGAACAGTATCTTGCCGTAGAGCTTTCCAAGTATTATTCCAAGGATCAGATCCTTCTGGAATACATGAACGCGATCAACCTTGGTCAGAACACTCTGGGAATCGAGGCTGCTTCCAAGCGTTACTTCGGCAAGTCCGCAGGGGAGCTTACGATCTCCGAGTCTGCCGTCATCGCCAGCATCACCCAGAATCCTTCCGGGTACAATCCGATCCGTCATCCGGAGTCCAATGCAAAACGGCGCAAAAAATGTCTGGAGAAAATGCTGGAGCTGGAGTTTATTACCCAGGCGGAATTTGACGAAGCGATTGCGGATACCGACGCAGTGTATGAGCGAATCGGGCTTTACGACATTGATTACCGCGAAAGTGCCGTTGCGACCTCCGGTTCTTATTTCTCCGATGCTCTGTATGACCAGGTCAAGAAGGACCTGATCAATGTGGCAGGCTACAGCGAGGCAACTGCCGAGAAGCTCCTGACCTCCGGCGGTCTTCGTATTGAGTCCACGATGGATCCCGCCATTCAGGCCATTGCTGACGAAGAAGTAGCCAATCCCGAGAACTATCCCGAGAAGGTCAACTGGCTGTTAGATTACGCCCTTACCATCTTCGACAACGATAAAGGCAAGCATAATTACAGCAAGGAAAACATGACCGCATGGTTCAAGGCGAACAAGGATAAGACCTTCAACCTGATCTTCGCATCGCAGGAAGAAGCGTATGACGCCATCGCCCTGTACCGCAGTGCGATGATGACTGATCTGGGGCTTGTTCAGACCGATGAAAACTATGACGAGAGTATTACTCTGGTTCCCCAGCCGCAGATCGCACTTGTGATCGAGGACCAGTCCACCGGTTATGTCAAAGCCATCGTGGGCGGCCGCGGTGTCAAGGAGGGAAGGCGTACCTTAAACCGTGCGACCTCTTCCACCCGTTCCCCCGGCTCCACCTTCAAGGTGCTGGCATCCTTTGCACCTGCACTGGACAGCGCCGGGCTGACCCTCGCGTCCGTTTATCTGGACGCTCCGTTCAACTATGACACCGGCGTGCCGGTGAATAACTGGTACAAGACCGGTTACAGAGGCATCAACTCCATCCGTAAAGCAATCGAACAGTCCATGAACATCATCGCAGTCAAGAATCAGACCGTTATCTCACCTCAGCTTGGTTACGATTACCTGATCAATTTCGGTTTTACTACCCTGACCGACGGCGCTGTGATCAACAACCAGAT
The DNA here is from genome assembly GCA_016293615.1 of Acetatifactor sp. Classification (GTDB taxonomy): domain Bacteria; phylum Bacillota; class Clostridia; order Lachnospirales; family Lachnospiraceae; genus Acetatifactor. The sequence goes on along the minus strand of JAEDDX010000082.1, from coordinate 3,187 downwards.
CTACACGGATGTCAGACAGACCATCGCCCTTGGCGGACTGACCTACGGTGTTACCGCTTATGAGTTGAACGCTGCCTACGCTGCCATCGCAAATCAGGGCACCTATGTCGAGCCCAAGCTGTACTACAGAGTGCTGGATTCGGACGGTAATGTCATTCTGGACAACACCTCTCCCCGCACCCATCAGGTATTGAAGGAAACCACTGCTTACCTGTTGACCGACGCCATGATCGATGTTGTCACCGTCGGAACCGGCTCCAGGGTCAACTTCAACAGGAAAATGGGGATCGCCGGCAAGACCGGTACCTCCAGCGACTACAAGGATGTATGGTTTGCAGGCTATACTCCTTACTATACCTGCTCCGTCTGGACCGGCTACGACAACAATATCGGAATGAATACTTCCAAGAAGAACGATGAATCTGCCGTTTCCAAAACTCTCTGGCGTGCCATCATGCAGCGTGTGCATGAGGATTTGCCCAATGAAACTTTCGTCGTTCCCGAAGGTCTCGTCAAAGCGGAGATCTGTACCCAGTCCGGACTGCTGCCGATTCCCGGACTCTGCGACGGCTGTATCAAAGAAGAACTGTTTGCAGAAGGAACCGTCCCTTATGAGAGCTGTAATGTCCATTATGAAGGCGCCATCTGTAATTTCGACTGGCTTCCTGCGAGCGCCGAGTGTCCTTTCGTCGTATATGGACGCACAACTCTTCCCCTCGTAGAAGACGCCTCCCTGTTTAGCGGCTCCACCATGATTACCGAGAACGAGGACGGCACACAGACCGTGACCCTTCCCGCAACCGAGACCCATTGTCAGCACGATTTCAATTTCTATCTGAACCCCGATTACCAGAGCATTCTGAATGCGCAGCAATGGGAAATCAACAGGCGTAACGAAGAAGCTGCGGCCAACGCAGCTGCGCAGGGACAATAACATAAGACAACGAGGTGACCCCATGATACGCACGAATCTTTCCATGAATAACGAAATCGAGCTCTGCGAGGTCAGAGACACCGATTGCAAGCAGCTGATTGAAAGAGCGCTGCTTAAGAACCGTATCTCCTACTTCCTGCGCTGGACCAGATCCGGGCTCTTTCACATCAGGAAAGATGTCTGCGTCATCTGCGTCAACGAAAATGTACAGGATACTGCGGAAGAGGTCGTGCGCTCCATCTGCGATGAACACGGTTATTCCGTCAGATTCCTCCTGCGTAAGACGGTCAGCCAATACACGCAGTAAACCTGCATCCATAGGATAAAAAATAAGCCGCCTAACCTGTTCAGGCTACAGGTAGGCGGCAATCACATGATAAGGATTCCAGTATGAATACAAACAGACAAGTATTTCGAGAGGGCATCCGGGACGGAATTCCGATTGCCCTTGGTTATTTTGCGGTTTCATTCTCTCTCGGCGTTGCCGCGAGAAATGCAGGGTTGTCAGCCTTTCAGGGCTTCCTGGCCAGCTTACTGAACAATGCCTCCGCCGGAGAATATGCCGGTTTCACCGTCATCGCTGCAGACGCAGCCTACATAGAGATCTTCCTGATGACACTGATTGCAAACGCCAGATACCTTTTGATGAGCTGCGCACTCAGCCAGAAGTTTTCACAGGAAACTTCCCTTCTCCACAGACTTTTCGTCGGTTTCGACATCACCGATGAAATCTTCGGCATCACCGTGGCAAGACCCGGAAAGCTCAATCCGTTCTATACCTACGGTGCCATGTTCGTAGCAATTCCTGCCTGGTCAGTCGGAACCGCTCTGGGAGTCATTGCAGGCAACATTCTCCCGGTCCGCGTAGTCAGCGCCTTAAGCGTTGCCCTGTTCGGTATGTTTATCGCAATCATCATACCTCCCTCCAGGAAAAACAGGGTCGTAGCAGCCTTTGTCGGCATCAGCTTTCTGGCAAGCTTCACCGCTTCCTGCCTGCCCCTGATCAAAAACCTTTCCGAAGGAACCAGAACCATCATCCTCACTGTGGTCATCGCCGGTCTTGCAGCCGCCCTGTTCCCTGTCGAGGAAGAAACGGAGGCGCAGAATGAAGCATAATGTTTATCTCTACATCGCAATTATGGCAATCACCTCTTATCTGATTCGTGTACTGCCGCTGACTCTGATCAGAAAACAGATAAAAAGCAAATTCCTCAGATCCTTTTTATACTATGTGCCCTATGTCACACTGTCCGTCATGACATTCCCGGCTATCATGAATGCCACGCAGTCTCCCATTGCAGGAATCTGTGCTCTCCTGGTGGGAATCGTCGCCGCATGGCTGGGCGCCGGGTTGTTCCCGGTATCGGTTCTGTGTTGTGTCGTTGTCTTTGTGCTGGAACTATTCCTGGTTTAAAAGTGATTGATTCGAACAAAAGCCTCCAGGGTCTGCATATCACAGACACCCGGAGGCTTTTTTGTACTCTTTTTCGGAATTGTGTTCCTGGATTATTCGTAACGGATCATGCATACCAATGTACCGTCTTCCACCGTGATGGTCGCCTTCTCCCCGATGAATTCGTTGCTGATGCCGATAGGAAAATCATTGGTGACAACAGCATCCTTCAGCGTGTATTTGAGTCCTTCTATCGTGACACCTCTCGTCTCCTTTTCCATGGAAAACAGGGATACTGTACCTTCCATTGTCTCGCGGAAGGTAACGGATTCGTTCTGAATGGCAAACATCATGCCTGCGCCATCCACAAGGTATCCGGTCGCATCATGAGCCTTCAGAAACAGCAGGCACTGAATGTTGGCAAAGGTATGGTCGAACCGGCCGCCGGTCGCCGCATACAGTCGAAAGTCCCTGTAGCCGCGCTTCAGTCCCTCCTTCAGGGCTGCAATCGTATCCGTATCATCCTTTTCGCAGGGAAGCCTTAGAATACGCTCAGGGACCTCCTGTTCCAGCGCCCTGACAGCCTCCGCCTCACTGTCATTGACAGAATCAAAGTCTCCGATAATCAGATCCGGCTCAAGCTGAAGCAATCCGCAGTAGCTTAGCCCTCCGTCGACTGCAATCACAAAATCCTCTTCCGAAACAGGGACCTCACCCAAGGTCAGATCTCCTGCACAGACAACAATACATTTTCCCTTCATACCGGTATCCATTCCTTTCCGTTCCTTTACACACGCCCCTCGGGATGGGTCAGTCGTGCTTTATCAATTTTTCTGTTATACTGCTTTCATGGGTACTAC
>JAEDDX010000081.1 GCA_016293615.1 Acetatifactor sp. | reverse complement strand
CAGTGGCGCATTGGTTTGATGAGGCGGTATTTCATCCAACCTTCGGTTGGAGTGTCTATTCGGAAAGAACCTTATTGCGGACAGCCCTGTACAGAAGGAATGTTGCGACCAGAATCACACCGGTTGTTAAGAAAAAGACAAGGTCCGCCGCCGGGCCGTCGGGAAAGAGAATGACAGCGGCCGCAAACAGTCCTCCCATAATGAGGAGGGGAACAACGGAAAACAGCATGGCGATGCCGGTGGAAGCACCCTGCTTTACCACCTGTGTCTCGTTCTCCCAGTCGAATCTGGGGAAGAGCAGGTTGGCTGTCAGACCGGCTACCGCGGAGTATACCAGGAAAACGGCGGGAATCACAATCAGCCGCACCAGGTTCATGCCGGTGACGCTAAGTCCGATGGCGGCAACGGCAACAGACACGACATAAAAAGGAAGGTCCAGAATCAGCGCCATCAGAAGTTTACTGTCATATTGTGTTTTCTCCGGGATAGGGAGAGATTTGGTCAGCCATCTGGTCTTGCCCTCGAGGGAGACGGAGGCGGAAGTCGGACTCATGATACAGCCGCACATGGCAAGCAAAAAAGGCAGGGCTTTGACCACAATCCCACTGACGGGGAGCTGTGCCTCAATTACATCCGGTCCGATGATGCAGACGGCAATGGAGGCTGCTGCCATGAGGAACAGTCCCATGGCGGTGTTGGCCATATACAGGCTCTGTGAAAAGTAATATCGGAATTCTCTTTTTACCAAAGCCATCAGAAGGGAGCTTGGCTCACCGGCAGTCACCCTGACACGGTGCTTCGTGCCGGTCGCGCGCAGTGCATTGCATATGCACAGGAAATACCGGTTGAGAAGGAATAGCATGACGGCAAATCCTGCCAGTGAAGCAAGAATGAGAAGCAGCAGGGGAAGAAGCGTTTCTTCGATTACTGCCTTCTGAAACCAGGCGGCGGGAGGGTAGAGCATGCTGAGTTTGGCAACGACCGTCAGGGAAAGGTTTTTGATCGTCTCCGCCGTGATGTTTTCATAGTTGCTGCCGGAGGACAGCAGAAGAATACCGACCGTGAACAGAATCATCAGTCCCGCTTCCACCAGGCTTTTATACTTCATGCGGGAGCTGACTGCCTTAATGACGGCAGAAACGGCGGTTGCAATGGTCAGCGGCAGGAGCGGTGCAAACAGGATGCCGATGAGAAATACCAGGTAAGCGACGGGACCTGCACCCGCGGCAATTCCGTAAATGATCATACCGGGAAGCATGACACCTGCGGTGAACAGCAGATTGGTGGTGTAAAGGGACAGGAATCTGCCGGTTACGATGGCCGACTGCGGAAGGGGGAGGGAAAGGAGTGTTTCCAGGGTATTCCAATGAAACATAATATTCCCTGCCTTTAGCAGAGTAAGCATTAAAATGAGGATTCCGGTGACGGCATAGCAGTAGATCGGAAGGATGTCTGTCATGCCGATGCTGACATAACCGAGCATGGAGGCTATGAGATATCCCTCCATCATGAGAATGAAGACCAGCCAGAGAATGGCAAATCCCAGTGCGCGGCTTCGTTTGTCGGGATCCTTCGTATATCTGATTTCGTTTATGCCAAACAGGTTGCAGGCGGAAAGCTTCCAGAGATTAAGGCTGTGTCTGAGCATGTTCGATCACCTCCATGAAGACGGATTCCAGAGTCTCACCGTGAGTCAGCTCCTCGGTGTTGCCGGATACGACAAGCTGACCTTGTCGGATGATGGCCACTTTGTTGCAGAGTCTTTCGGCCACATCCAGTACGTGGGTCGAGAAGAAGATCGCTGTGCCCTGATCGCACAGCTCGTGCATACGGTTTTTGAGCATCAGGGTTGCCTTCGGGTCCAGTCCCACGAAGGGCTCATCCAGAATCAAAAGCTTCGGCTCATGAATTAGGGCGCCGATCAGGGCGAGCTTCTGCTTCATGCCATGGGAATAGGAAGAGATCAAGTCTCCGAGGGAGTCTGTCAGTTCGAACAGATCGGCTTCTTTCCGGATTTTTGCCTCGCGTTCCTGCTTGGAGAGGCCGAAGACATCGGCGACAAAGTTCAGGTACTGGATGCCGGTCAGGTATTCGTACAGGTCCGGGTTATCCGGAACATAAGCAATTTTTTGCTTGCAGGCGAGGGGATTTTCCCTGACGGAAATACCGTCTACGAGAATCTCTCCCTCGTCAAAGTCCTGGATACCGACCACACATTTGATGGTGGTCGTCTTGCCCGCACCGTTGTGACCGATAAATCCGTAGATGTCACCGGGCTGAACTGTAATGGAAAGGTCGTCAACCGCTTTCTTTCCGCCTTTGTATACTTTTGTCAGTCGTTGAATTTTCAGCATATATTTGTACTCCTTTGCCGTGAATACGGGAAAATCTCCCCTCTATGACGCAAATTTACACCTTCCACAAGGGGTAAGGTCAAGAACATTTTCAAAAAAGGGGTTGATTTTTTGAAAAATCATGGTACAATGAACGCAAACAATGAGGTTAGCAATAACTAACTCATATGAGAGAAGAGCAGGTGAGAGTATGACATTAAAGGAATTGGCTGTCGGAAAGAGTGCAAAGGTTATGAAGGTGGGAGGCGAAGGAGCGCTTCGTCAGCACTTTTTGGATATGGGTGTGATTCCCGGCGCAGAAGTAAAAGTGGTTAAGCTCGCTCCCATGGGTGACCCGATGGAGCTTCGCATTCACGAATATGAACTGACGCTTCGTCTTGAGGATGCGGGCAGAATCGAAGTGGAGCCGCTGGAGGAAACTGCGAAAGAGTCTGAAAACAGATCTGCAGGCAAAGAAAAGAAGCCCGGAACGAAGAAGGCGCACCCCGGTCTCGGCGAGGCCGGACGGTTTCATTCGAGGGAGGATGAGAATCCTCTGCCGGAGGATACGCTGCTTACATACGCTCTGGTCGGAAACCAGAACTGCGGTAAGACGACACTGTTTAACCAGCTGACCGGTGCCAACCAGCATGTAGGCAATTTCCCGGGCGTGACGGTCGACAGAAAGGACGGTCCCATCCGGGGCTACGCGAGAACCATGGTGACGGACCTTCCGGGGATCTATTCCATGTCGCCCTACACCAGTGAGGAGATTGTCTCCAGAAATTTTGTATTGATCGATAAACCGAAGGCAATCATCAACATTGTGGACGCCACGAACATCGAGAGGAATCTGTATCTGACGATGCAGCTTCTGGAGCTTGATATTCCCATGGTGCTGGCGCTCAATATGATGGATGAAATGACCGGCAACAATGGTGCCGTCGATGTCAACGCCATGGAGGAACTGCTGGGAATTCCCGTGGTTCCGATCTCCGCTGCGAAGAATCAGGGCGTCGATGAGCTGGTGAAGCATGCCATTCATATCGCGCATTACCAGGAAAGACCGCTGCGCCGGGACTTCTGTGACGGCAATGACAACAACGGAGCGGTGCACAGGTGTCTGCATGCCGTGCGTCACCTGATTGAGGACCATGCAAAACGGGCGCAGATTCCGGTGAACTTTGCGGCGTCGAAGCTGGTGGAAGGAGACGCGCTGATTCTGGAGCGTCTTGACCTCGACCGGAATGAAAAAGAAATGTTGGAGCATATTATCCTGCAGATGGAGACGGAGCGGGAGCTCGACAGAAGTGCGGCTATGGCGGATATGCGCTTTGCCTACATCAAAAAAGTATGTGAGACATGTGTCGTAAAGCCTCATGAGAGCAGGGAGCATGTCAGAAGCGAGAAGATCGACCGGATTCTGACCGGAAAATACACCGCGATCCCCGCGTTTATTCTGGTGATGGCAGCAGTGTTCTTTCTCACCTTCAATGTGATCGGTGCGAAGCTGCAGGAATTGTTGGAGCTTGGGATCGACGCTCTGACCGGGCTTGTGGACACCTGGCTTACGGCGGCAAATGTCAACCCGATCCTGCATGAGCTTGTGATCAACGGAATCTTCGCCGGAGTGGGCGGTGTGTTGAGTTTTCTGCCGGTGATCGTGACGCTCTTTTTCTTCCTTTCTATTTTAGAGGACAGCGGTTACATCGCGAGGGTGGCCTTTTTCATGGATAAATTTCTCAGAAAGATCGGTCTGTCCGGCAGAAGCATCGTGCCGATGTTGATCGGGTTCGGCTGCACGGTACCCGCGGTCATGTCGACAAGGACGCTCCCCAGCGAAAGGGACCGGAAAATGACGATTTTGCTCACTCCCTTCATGAGCTGTACCGCAAAGCTTCCGATTTATGCGTTCTTTGTGAATGTGTTCTTCCCGGGAAGGGGAGGGCTGATCATGACGGGGCTTTATCTCCTGGGTATCCTGGTGGGGATTGTGATTGCGTTCCTGTATAAGGCAACGCTGTTTCGCGGGGAGGCAGTACCCTTTGTGATGGAGCTTCCCAACTACCGTCTGCCGGGACCGAAGAATGTCGGACAGCTTCTCTGGGAGAAGGCAAAGGATTTCCTGCAGAAGGCCTTTTCCGTGATTTTGATTGCGACCATCCTGGTATGGTTTTTACAGAGTTTTGACGGTTATCTGAACTTCGTGGAAAATTCCGCGGACAGTATCATGGCGAAGATATCGGGCATTCTGGTACCGGTCTTTGCACCGATCGGGCTGGGAGACTGGCGCATCTGTACCTCTTTCCTCTCCGGCTTTATGGCGAAGGAGAGCGTGGTTTCCACAATGGAAATACTGTTTGAGGGACAGGTCGGGTCAGCGCTTTCGGCGGCATCCGCCGCTTCCATGCTGGTGTTCAGTCTGCTGTATACCCCCTGCGTTGCGGCGATTGCCTCTGTCAAAAGAGAACTTGGAACCAAATGGGCGATAGCTCTCGTGATCTGGCAGTGTGTGGTTGCGTGGTTTGTGTCACTTATAGTATACTTAATCGGAACGGCCCTGTGTTAGGCCGACGGAGGTTTGTCTATGCAGTTTGCGGATGTTTGTGTGCTTGTAATCATTGCGCTCGCAGTTCTCGGCGCGGTCGTACTGTGGAGAAGGCAGAAGAAAAAAGGGTGCGGCTGTCACGGCGGCTGTGCTTCCTGTGACAGGAATTGCAGGTATCGTTAGGAGGAAGAAATGTCCTGGGAGTTTGAGTTTCTATATTTGCTTCAAGCGCTTCATCATCCGGTCTTAGATCGGATGATGCTTTTTCTGACAACGATCGGTGAGGCGGGAATGGTGTGGATCGCAATCAGTTTGGTCCTGGTGTGCTTTCCGAAGACCAGAAGATGCGGCATATCGATGATGATATCCATGGTCCTGACCTATGTCGTCGGGAATCTGCTTCTGAAAAATCTGGTGGCGAGACCCCGCCCCTGTGAGGTGGATCAGTCCGTGAAGCTTCTGGTGAAGTTTCCGTGGGACTATTCCTTTCCGTCCGGTCATACCATGAATGGGTTTACTGCCGCTACGACGATTTTTCTTTCTTATAAAAAGGCAGGACTGGCGGCGTATGTCCTGGCGGCAGCCGTCGCCTTCTCGAGGATGTATCTGTTCGTGCATTTCCCGACGGATGTGGCAGGCGGTATCCTCGTCGGGGCCGCGGACGCGGTCATGGTGTATTTTGCGATGAAGAGAGTCTGTGCAAAGCGGCCTGAGCTTTGAAGCGAAGCCGGCTGACTTTTGTAAGGAATGATATTTTGTAAGAAACGATTAATTTTTAACCTTATAGATTAAGATACCTTAAGAATTATGGATGAGAGAGCAGTTGTGTGGTATAAATGCTGAGTAGGGCAAAAATTTTGCCCTGACGGGCGGCCATCGGAAGCAGCCGGTAACAGCCCGTGTCATCAAAAAAAGGGATTTAGAGGGAAAATGAAGATTCTCAGACAGTATCAGGGACTGAGGAGGGAGAACTATGTGCTGTTCCTCGGTCGAATCGTAACCAATCTCGGCTCTATGGTCTGGCCGGTGCTCACATTGATCCTGACCAGAAAGATGGGTATGACCGCTACGGAAGCGGCGGTGGTTATGATCATTTCCGGCATTGTACTGGTGCCGGTGGGTCTGCTGGGCGGAAAGCTTGCAGATAAGTACAATAAAAAATTCTGTATCATTTACTGCGACATCGTTTCGATTGCAATGTATCTGATCAGTGCATTCATACCGTTAGGATATGGGACGATTGCCCTGATTGTGGTCGCGGCGGCGTGCCAGAGTATGGAGCATCCGGCGTACAATGCCCTGATTGCGGATATCACCTATACCAGGGACAGGGAGCGGGCGTATTCCCTGCAGTATCTCGGCTCCAACATCGGTCTGGTGGCGTCCCCCGTGATCGCGGGCTTTTTGTTTGAAAAGTATCTGTGGCTTGCTTTTCTGATCAGCGGAATCGCAATCGCAATCTCCACGGTGCTGATCTATCTGCTGGTGCAGAATATCGAGCCGGTGCGGGAGGAAGGCGCAGGGCAGCAGTATCAGTATCAGAAGAACTGTGAGCACGAGAAACTGTCTCAGATTCTCAAGAAAAACAAAATCGTCCTGCTGTATCTGTTCGTGATCAGCTTCTACTACGGGGCGTATCTGCAATATTCCTACCTGCTGCCGCTTGACATGGTCCGCTGTCACGGCGATAAAGGAGCGGTAATCTACGGAAGCGTATCCAGTCTCAACTGTGTCGTCGTCGTGCTGTTTACGCCGATATTCACCAGAATCTTTCGGAAAAAGACACTGACCGGCAAGACCTTTGCCGGAAATCTGCTGGTTCTGGCAGGCTACCTGAGCTTTTTACTGTTTTTGGGAAAAGTACCGGTCTACTATGCGGCCATTGTGTTGTTCACCTTCGGAGAGATCCTGACCACGATTGCGAACGGACCGTATCTTGCGGAGAGGGTTCCGGCGAGCCACAGGGGCAGAATCAACGGGCTGATGGCGCTGATTCAGAGTCTCATGCAGGGTATATGCCTGATTACGGTGGGGCCTTTGTATGACAGGCTGAGCCCCACGGCTGCCTGGATCTTTGTGCTTGCCATCCTGAGCATCTCCACGATCGGAAGCGCAGCGATCATTGTCTGGGACCGCCGCGCCTATGAACATATGTATCAAAAGTCAGAAAAACATAATTGAAAACATAACTGAATGGAAAAAGCTGCTGTCCTCCCTTTCGGGAGAACAACAGCTTTTTATTGTGCGCCTTGCGGCGCACATTTCTAATGGGTGAAAGTCCCGAATTCTGCCCTGGTAGTGGGAAGAATATGGCCAAGACCAAGGGAGGTCTTGGCATTGGATGAAAACAGAGGTCGGCTAATCAACTAACGGTTAGTCTCCTACTCGATTCCTTTCCTGCGCGCGGAAAATAATATTGGTGTGTACCGTACAATCAGTCGACTCATAGTACATCTGCATATCGCCATGATAAGTACATACCACTTTGTGAATGCTTTTCAGTCCGTAACCGTGTTTGACCGTATCCCGTTTGGTGGTGTGCAGCTCTGTATTATTCCGAAACGGATCAGAAAGACAGGAGTTGGTCAGCTTCAACACGATAAAATCCGTTTTGTCCTGATCGGAAAGGGAAAGATCAATAAATCCTTTTTCACAATCCTTTGCCGCTTCCACAGCATTTTCCAGCAGGTTACAGAACAGAGAGGTCAGATTTTTTTCCGACAGAAAATCTGCAGCATGATGTCGGATATCAGCGTGGAAAGAGACCCCTTGGTCAAAGCATTGTTTGTTGTAGAAGCAGAGGATGGCATTCAGCAGCTGATGATCACAGTAATGGGTGGAGCTTTTCAGCGGTGCAGATGATAAAAGCTGTCGGATGTAATCACTAACTTTGTCGGTCTCCCGCTGCTCGTTGAGCAGGGAGAGGGATTGCAGATGATTCTTCATATCGTGGATGAGCAATCGCTGTTCCTCATTTTGTTTCAGCAGAATCTGATAGTGTTCGTCCAGAAAGGATTCTTTCTGATGCTGCAGCAGGCCTGCTGTGAATTGTTGAGTCTGATGCAGGAGAAATCCATAGATCATCCATGTCACTACATTGATGATCAGGAGAAAGAGTGAGCTGATCAGCACCATGGTATATGTTTTCTCGGAAAGCACATATTGATAGCAGATGTAAAAAAATGCGATGACGATCCAGACAGTCAGGAAAGGAACAATCAACAGAAGGCAAATCTCCTTACGCTTCATCTCGATGGATTCTTTCTGTTTTGAAAGTGCATGCGACAGTACAAACACGATCATGAAATAGAGCAGTTTGGAGAAGATTGATAAAAAAAGCAACCGTTTCTGATAATCAAACGCCTGATTAAAATTGTAAGCGATATTTGGAACCACTGTTAATACCGCTAATTCACTCAGAGCCATGATTGCCGTTGTCAGCGAAGCGTGAAACAATGCGGGCAAGCAGGAAATGCGGAACATGCTGAACAGAAACAGAATGTTCGCTATCAGGAAAAACAGAATGTTCAGCTGCATCAGATGCAGGGAAAACAGGAAGGCAAGAGCAGTGTACAGCAACAGAAGTGTCGTTATACGGAAAGACAATCTGTGCTTTGGAGGGAAAAGCGTATGACAATACTGCCAGAGGATACCTCCCTCTACGAGATAGATGAATAAGTATAGAAGACTGTTTTCCATGGTTTCCTCCCGTTATTTTGAATATTCAAGAAATCGAAGATAACGCTCCTTAAATTCCTGATATTTGCGTCTGGTCAGGTAGGCGGAGTATTTTCGGTCATACAAATATACCTTGGAACGGTCAAAAGCGGATACATGTTTCATATTGACGATGAAGCTTCGATGTGTCCGGAAGAAACAGTTATCGGGGACATGTTCTTCCCAGTATTGCATACGATGAACGGAGAGCAGACAGCCGGAGGTAGTATAGACGCTGACTTTATGTCCCACAGCTTCTATATAGATGACGGAACACGCAGAGACGGTTTTTACGCCCTCCTTTGTCTCAATGGCAAGCTGTGTATTGGAGGAGGAATATGTTTGAATCGCGTCCCGCAGATTTCGAAACAACCGTTCCTTCTCTATCGGCTTGGAGAGATAGCGATATACTGTGATTCGCATTGCCTCATCCAGATACTCTGAATAGGAAGTGAGAATCAGGATCAATATATTCGGATTTTGCTTCTTTAATTCTGCGCCGGTAAATATCCCACTGACCCCGGGCATCTCGATATCCAGGAACACGATATCCTTCGTGCCCGGATCCCGAAGCAATTCCTCTCCGCTGTTAAAGGTATCGATTCTTGGACAGGGAAGTCCCTCTCGTGAAAAAAACATCTCGATGTATTTTGCCAGTTGCTCCTGAATCTCCCGGTTATCATCACAGATCAGAATTCGCATAGTTTGTTCCCCTTCTCAAATACATGTAAGAACAGTATATCGTTCCGAAGCCAGATTGAAAAGAGTTCTATACACGAAACGACCAAAATCGAAGGATTTTGGTCGTTCTGAGATATAAATAATCAATCTGAAATTGTGTTTCGAATAAATCATTTCTTTGGTGGCCGCCGTTCAATTAACAACTCAATAAAGTCTCTTGCAAGCTTCTGGTCTTCCGGATTACATAAACGAATACCATCCGCTATGTTTTGAGGGACATCATTTGGGTGCATGTTCCCAAGCAAAATGAAATCGGGCGTAGTATTGAGTTCATGACAGATATTCAGAATTGTTTCAAGACTGGGACGTTCGCGCCCGCATTCAACCGCAGATAAGTGATTGCTTGATACATGAACCATATCTGCCAATGTGTTTTGCTTTATTTTTAGTTCTGTTCGTCTTTGCTTTATTCTTTTTCCAATCATTTCAAACTGAT
>JAEDDX010000021.1 GCA_016293615.1 Acetatifactor sp. | reverse complement strand
CCCAAAACTTCACATTCCGCATGACCCACAGCGCGAAATCTTCATGCAGATTTCCCAAAACTTCACATTCTGCATGACCCACAGCACGAAATCTTCATGCAGATTTCCAAAATCTCTATTTCCGCATGACCCACAGCACGAAATCTTCATGCAGATTTCCAAAATTCTCTATTTCCGCATGACCCACAGCACGAAATCTTCATGCAGATTTCCCAAAATCTCAACTTCCGCATGTCGCCAACCTCAAATCCACATGGGAAATCCCGGAATCACAGTTTTAGCATGTAATTCCGGGACGGTGTTCTGTCGGGGTATGGTTTACATCTCGTTGATGTATAGATAGACTCTCTTCTGAATCAGCTTCTGTACCTCCTGTACGGATTTTTGATTCAGGAAGTAAGGCTCTGTCTCCTCCTGGATAATCGAAATGACTTCCTTATAAGCATTGCTTCCGGATTTGCAGGATTTCAAATAATCCATAAATTCATTCTTATAGCTGCTGCCGTCTTTCTTTTTACCCTGAATAGAGGTATAGCTCCTGCTGCCCGTCCGAATCAGGATATCGTCCGTCCAATCAGCCTTTTCAATGACGGTTTTGTCCAAAATATCTGTCCTCAGCGGAACCGTCCAGCCCAAATCATCCGTGAGGTAATCGAAGGAATACATACAGCGTACAAACTCCTCCAAAATCTCTTTGTGCTCCGTAGCGTTGCTGATAACAATTCCCATACCGCTCTTTAGGGTGTTGCCGTTTCCGGAATCAGTAGGATAACCTACCCAGTTGCAATCATCCTCCAGTTTTGCCTGCAAAATGCTGAAAGAATTAAAGCTGAACATCCCGGGATAATAAATGAGTCGCTTGCCGGCCTTGAAGTCCCGGATCCTCACCGAATCATCCATATAGTAATTATCGCCGTATGTCTGCGCAATCTCATCATACCGCTTGCAGACCTCCAATACCCTCCTGAACAGATCTCCTTCGAAATCGCAGGTTTTGGTTCCGGGATCGAGGAACGGGCTGTTGTCGATTTCCTTGATAAAGAAATACAACATCATCCAATATCTGGAATATCCACCGCTTGTACTGGCGAAAAAGAAATCCTCTGTTCCCAGATTTTCCTGTTCCTCCAAAAGATTCAGAACCTCCTCCACGGTCCAGCTGGGTTTGTCCCACACACTTTTTCTCACAAGCACCGGACCGGCATCCGCCGATAATGGAAACAAATATTGCTTCCCTTCGACTTGTCCGCCTTCCAGAATTCCCGGAAGGATACACATTTCCTCTTCGCCCAGCAGGCCACTCATATCCATGAGAACATGATTCCTGACAAATTGGTCGAGGCTGACCGGATCCATGGTCACCACATCCGGTCCGTTTCCTTCAATAAACTCGCGATATAGTTCCGAGACATGCGTATCGTGATCCTTGTAGTTTTGCAATTCGCTGCCAAGTACAAAGGTAACACCGGGATGCGTCCTCTCGAATTTCCGGATCTTCTCCTGAAACCTGTAAGGATAATAGCTTTCTGTTTCGATCCGGATCTCCACCTTTTGTGCAGGTCCCGCTGCACTATAGAGGCTTAAGCTCCTTCCGTCAATATCATTCAGAAGCATTACCAGCTTTCCTTCCTCCGTGCGGGTCAGGAAGTTCAGATCCTTGAACAATTCCACCGATCCGCAATAAAGGCGCTCCTTCTTTCCCGTTACCAGATTCCAGCTCACGATATTCGCCTGTTTCTCCAGATAGAGGATATTTCCGTAAGCATCACAGCTGGCCATGTCGTAGCTGTATGGATCTACCTCCCCCGGCTGTGAAAACAGTTTTTTCGCCTCATGATCGTCATACATAAAGAAAGTACTTTCCTGACCGTCGAAGGAAACGAAAATCGCATCCCCATCCCTCGTACGGGCAAAGAGCGAAACAGTGGTTCTTCCCTGTCCGAAGCCCGTGAATTCGTACTCTAATTTTCCGTCTTTTCCAAGCACATAAAGCGCACTTTCGTCATCGGGGATCAGATAGATGACTTCCTTTTGGGCACAATAATGAACCGTCTTCTGATATGCCCAATAGGGTTCCTTCGGCAAAAGCTTCTTTTCGTCGGATACCTCATAAAGATCTATGTCTGCCCCGAAGGTTCCGTCCGGCAAAAGTTCGGTCAGAACCGAGCCTGCCACAAAGCCTTCTTTGTCATACGACTCAAAAACGCCATAAATCTTTTCTCCGTCATAAACGATTCCGGTGGGACCGCCCCGCTCCCCCGGGTATTGTATCTTCTCTGTCTCAAAGGTTGACAGATTCAGATGCTCTACGAAAAACCCTTTACAGTCCTTCTCCCCGTATACCGTGTAGAAATAATAATAAGAATCTCCGAAACCGATGTCGCCCCCATACCAGGCATTCGCCGGCTGATTCTCAAACAACGGTGCAATATACTTCTCCTGCCGGTAATAGGTCTGCGCATTCTCCGGGTCTTGTGCCTTCCACTCGATATTGATGGGACTCAGCTTTTCCCCGGCCTGATATTCCGCCACATAATCCCGTGTCGCTTCTTCCGTCCCGGGTTCATTTCCCGGCGGCGTCTGCTGTCTCCCACAGCCCGCCAGACAACACATAATCACTGCCAACAAGCATACCCATTTCTTCATAGTAACCCTCCTATCTGCGCTGATACCGCTTGATGAGCCCATTATATCTGACGCATCAGACGCCTACAAGGTGGTTAAAAGCTTCTTAAAGATTCGTGAAACAAATCTTAAAAACCGATGAAAACAGAGGCTGCAGTGAAATCACTGTTCCCGGATTTTACCATACAGCTTCTCCTGAATCTCTCTTGCTTCCTCAGAAAATGTAATGGTATGCAAATAATCTTTTACCTGAATCTCGATGACTTCGACCGGCTTCACTTCCGTTCTCGAAATCCATTCCCAATCATCTATCAGCTCAAAAGAATCCGACGGCAGCACATAAATATATCCTTTTCCCTCAGGATCAATTGAACCGTACCGCAAAAAACTATTGATACCGTCCGAATCAAAGGCAAGTCTTCCCTCCGGTGAGTCAGGATACCATCTGAACGGCAGCGCAAACGGAATCACTTCTTCCATTGTCGCGGCGGCATAGACAGCAAGCTGTGCCTCAGCGTCGCACATTCCGTGTGCCTTCTGTGGTTTGACGATATCAAATCTATACTGGCTGCCGTGATATACATATTTGGGCTTTTGTTTCATACTCAGTCACCGTCCTTAATCATTTGTTCGAAGCGCCGCGAGGCACCTTAGCTAAGATTGTCGAAGGGGTTGAAAGCTCAAATGATATTGCGCTCCGTACTCCTCGCAGTATTCTGCGGCAGGGGAATGAACGGGCGCGCTTATGATGATGGGTTCCTTGTCTCTCCTTCCGGAGACTGCCGGCCAGACGATGTTGGTTTTGCTGCCTGTTACCGTGATTTTCTCAAGCTCCTCACACGACTGAAATGCCCATTTCTCCACAATGTCAACCGATGCCGGAATCAGAATCTCTTTGATTTTTGTGCCCTTGAATGCAGACTGGCCTATGTACAGCAGTTTTTCCGGCAAATCGATCCTGCGAAGAGAGGCATTTCGAAAGGTGTCAGCGCCGATATATTGTAAGCTGTCCGGGAAATGAACCTCACTCACCTCGTGGGCTGTGAGAAACTCCAAATCGGCAATTCCTATCGTGCCTTCTTTGACGGAAAGAATTTTTCCGTCAAAACCCTTATAATGAATCAGCCATTGATCCAGATAGAGCTCCTCATCTTCACTCTCCAGATAATGTGCAAAAAGCCCCGTTCCTTCGAACGCCTTCGGATAGATTCTCCTCACGCTGTCCGGGATATGCACCTCATTCAGTCTCCCGCATCCTTCAAACAAGGCACGCTTCATCTCACGGATTCCGTCCGGGAGCTCCACCCTCTCCAACGCTCTGCAGCCGGCAAACGCTCTCTCCCCGATTGTGTCCATCTTCTGCGGAAGCACAAGCTCTGTCAGCTTCTCACAATCTTGAAACGCGCTCGCCTCAATCTTTTGCAGCGACTGCGGCAGCCGGATTCTTTTCAGCTTCACACAGCCCTCAAACGCAGCCCTCCCGATGATCCGTAAGTCCGAAGGAAAGAGCACTTCCTCCAGCTTAGCGCAGCCTTGCAATGCGCAATCAGCGATGGAAGTTGTCCCCTCCTCAATTTTCAAAATGCCGGAAAAAGAATGCTCGACCCTGATAAGTGCATGACCCAGGTATTCAATCCTCTGTCCGGAAAAAAGGGCGGTATTCTTGAAAGCGTCGGCTCCGATATGCACATCTTCAGACAGATTCGTGATTTCACGCAGATTCGTGCAGCCCTCAAATGCGGATTCGTCGATTTTGCTGATACCGTCAGGCAATATGACCTGTACAAGCCCTGTTTCATTTTCGAAAGCGCGCCTTGCAATGCCATTGATTCTGATTCCCATGATCTCTTCCGGAATCATCATTACGCCTTCGACAGGGCGCACGCTCCCGGTACCGATCAGTTTGTCTACATCATAATCCGTGTATACATACTTTCCATCCACACACCGAAAGCCACGCGCAGGATACGCAACCTCCTTCGGGAGACCGCCCCGCCCCATGTCCATGCTTGCCTGATAGTTCTGATATTTCAACTCTAATTGACGGGCACACTGTTGCGAAATCACAGAGTGATTTCCCTTGCCATCCAAATAAAGAAACCAGCCATCACAAAACAGTATCTTCTCCTTCCAAAAAGAAACACAAGTCATCATATCTGCACCTCCTCACACCGTGGACGTTTCTTTTGTCACGATACCGGGGTCAAAAGGAACGTCCCTATTGGTTATATCTGGTTTCTCAGGCGGGGGCCCAGAGCCCATGTGGAGATCTCCTTCTTTGAGAGTAACTGAAGAAGCAGGAAGCCGATTGCCACGCCAACGGCAAAAATGACATATCCCAGCAGGATAGACAAGGGCACATTGTTTAACAGCAGGTACAATGCCTGCGGGAGATTCCCGCTCATATCGCGCATAAGAAGCATCAAAAAAGGAAGAAAGGTCAGGCCAAAGAGTAGTGTTGCTGCCACATAATGCTTGTAGGCTACACCAAAATAAATCGCCAGAAAGCAGAAGCTTACCGCCTGCAGCAAAATCGCGCCGGAGATAAATGCGGGATTTATCCCTCTGGCCAGCATAAAAATAAGCTTCGTAAGTACCAAAAGGGTAAAGCATGCCAGCCCGCATATGGCTACCAGCATTCCGGGGATGAAGGTATGTGCCTTTTTATGCCAGGGGGATGCGGCCATCACCCTGAAAGCCGGAAGCACAAACCAAATCTGGGCAGGGAACAGCCCGGCCAGTTCCACATAAACACACCCTACCCTGAAGGACTGACCTTCATACAGATTGGCACATTCCAACACAAGTCCAAGAAACAATAATACGCTTGCACACACCACATTTATTTTAAACGCAAAGCTATATTTCAGTAACCGAAAACTATCCCTCAATTGTTTCATCATAATAACCTCTCTCCATTTTACGAATCGGATTCCGAATACAGAGCCATGTCACCAAAACCGCCGCCAGCCCCAATACCAGATTCGGGATCCAGACCGGCACCATTTTCATGAATACCAAAAGCATGATACCGCTTGCAATCTGCATCAGCAGGTACGCCGTCAGAAAGCCAATAAAAAACATGGTACTGTAACGGGCAATCAATACCCCCAGCGTAATGAAGGTATATAAAAGGAATCCATAAAACAATGCTTCCAGCCCCCAATTCGGAACAAACAACCTGTCTCCCGCAATGCAGTAATCCACCCCGTAACAGATGCCTACCAGAACCGCAATCACCAAGGCCCGAAGCGCGCAGTCCTGAATCAAGGCATTCCGCAATACCACCTTCCCCTTCACAGAGCATCTTAGGTAATCAATTTGCCCCGCATGTTTGGAGCAGCATCCGCCAAACGCCCATTGATCCAACATAATCAGCGCAATTAACATCATGGACCGGATCAATACCGGCCCCACAGGGGCTTTGATATTTGCGCTGCACCAGAGCTGGAGCAGTGCTGTCACAAGCGGAATCCCGAGAAAATAAAGACATCGGGTGCTTCGCAGCACAAACGAATGATAACTTCTTAACATTTTCATCCTCCCATCCTCCGCCTCATCGAATCACGGTATTCTGCTTCATGATGGCCACACTGATCTGGAACAGAGTAGGAGTTTCCGCTTCCACATTCAATCCTGCCAGTTCATCCAGTCTATCTGCCAGGCAGATTCCTTCGAATCCGTATTTGTTTTCCGTGATCGAGTACAGAACCTTCCTTGCCAGGGCAGCATTCTCCGCATTTCCCTTCACCAGAATATACTTTTCCTTCAGATCCTCTACGAAGCCCTGCTCCACAATTTTACCATGTTCCATGATAATGGCATAATCCGTCACATTCTCCATGTCGGAAATGTTATGGGTGGAGAACAATACACTTCTTTCCCCCTCTTCCTCCGCCAGATATTCACGAATCATGCAGCAAAGCTTATCTCTCATCAACGGATCCAGCGGCGAGGCCGGCTCATCCATAATCAACAATGAGGTATCTCTGGCAAAGGCAGCGGCCAGAACCATCTTCATTTTGTTTCCATCGGACAATGCAGAAAATTTCTTGCTCTTATCTTGCGTTGTAGAAATAGCAAGGTCCGAACACAGCTGTTCAAACCGATCCCTATGGAAGCCTTCAAACAGGATTTCAGACACCTCTGCCACTTCCTTTGCAGTCCAATGGGGAAGAAAGACTCCGCCCGGTCCGGTGTAACCAATGTTCTCACGCACCCGGTACTCCTCCTTGTCCCTGTCACCATCCTCATATTTTCCAAAATAACGAATGTGTCCCTTATAATCCACCCGGATACCTGCCAGAATATTTAACAGTGTACTCTTTCCGGCACCGTTTTCGCCAATCAGTGCAGTAGCAAAGCCCTTGGGGATGTTCAGCTCCTTCACATTCAATTCAAATCCTTTGAATTTCTTCTTTAAATCTACAATTTCCAATACGTTTTCCATATCTGTTTCCCTTCTGAATCCATCTCACCTTATTCCATACCAAGCAAAGTCAGGAACAATTCCTCCAGCTCTTTGCGACTTATTCCCGCAATTTTCGCAGCAGCAATGGCATTCATCAAATTCTCCTCTACCTTCCGCAGATGCTGTTCCTTCAGCATTTCACTGTCCTGCGCATTCACATAAAACCCTTTTCCCTGAGCCGCACTGACCAGTCCCTCCTCCTGTAACAGCTCATAGGCCTTCATGGTAGTAATCACACTAATCTTCAAATCCTTTGCCAGGCTCCGGATGGAAGGGAGATACTCCCCCTGCTTCAGCTTCCCCGTCAGGATATCTTCCTTGAGCTGTGTGGCTATCTGCTGATAAATCGGCTCTCCCGAATTCTGCAGTAAAATCATATTGCTCTGCTCCTTTCCTCCAATCTCTCCGGTTACACATATATTGCACTGTGTTCAACAAGGTATTTTCAAACCGCTTATGCTGTTCATACTGTTTATATAACATATATACACTAAGGTAACAGAAAAGTCAACCTATTTTTTTCTGAGGGCAACAGACAACGCGTGCATCATTCTCGTCCATTCCGTGCTTCTCATTTTTCTCCTGGGCGATCCATTCATAATTCGCATATTCCATAGTTTTCGATCACTTTTTTGCCCCATGTGCTCGAAGTACCGTTCACCATGTTCCCCGCCCTGCTGACTTGTCTGACACTTCCTCCATCATACGAAAAACCGGTGTAATTTCCACTAAATTACACCGGTTCAGATGTTTTTTCTGCCTTTACTGCATCAGCTTGTTTTCGTTCTTCTCTTTCTTAAAAAGCTCCCGGCCATTAAGCCGCAGAATGATACGATGATCCCTACCAACATGTAGCGAACGTTAGGGAATTGAAATGTGAGGGTTGCCGTTCCATTCTCCACATATGCAAATTGCGTATAGGGAACCGTAAGAAAGGTAATTGCTGCTCCTGCGATACACAACCATTTTCCTCTTCCCCAATAATCATTCTTTGCCACAATGATTGTCCCCGTCATCAGCAGTAAGGGTAAAACAAGTCCCTTGATTACAGTCGCTCCGGTGGTATCTATCCCGAGATGGTTCGAGGGTACATACCAAAAGGAAATCACCGCAAGCATCCAAACAATAAAATAGGTGGATAGAATTATAGTCTTGCTCAGATTCTTCTTTGCTTTCACTGTGTTGGTGCTTTCTTCCAAAAATTCCTGATAAGTCTGATTCATAGTTTTGTCCTCCTTCAGAAGGTGGTCAAGACTGACTGAAAAGATATCGCTCATTTTGATGACACTGATAATATCCGGAATAGACTTATCATTTTCCCAATTCGAAATTGTCTGTCTGCTCACACCAAGTAACTCGGCCGCTTGTTCTTGTGTAATGCCGGATTTTTTGCGTGCATCTTTGAGCTTGCTTCCAATCTCCATCTTGCTTTTCACCTCATTTCTTCTGCTTCTCTGCGAAGCATACTCATCATACAAAACCCTTGAATCTTTTTCTATCAATCTGCTTTTACAATTCAAAAAAACAGTGTCAAAATCCTTTTACATTGCCGCAAAATAAGGGCAGCTTTCCCGGAACACCGGGGACATTCCTTTTGTCACGATACCGGGGTCAAAAGGGACGTCCCCGGTCAAAGGGACGTCCCTACTCTCATGATAAAAATCCTCTGAAATAGGCTATGATCAGCCCGGCAACAATAGTCGGAAACAGGAGCGCCAGATAACTTAGTCCCTTTTTCTGCTTTGGAATATCCGGGAAGGCCTTTCGTGGATTATTGATCCAATATAAGTCAAGAAAATGCGGAGCCGTGGCATACTCATAAAAATAATACTTGTATTTCTTCCCATCTACTTCGTATTCGTAAAGCGAATTGTTTATGTAGGGATCTTCCCTTCTCACACCGTAATAGTCTTTCACTTTATGTGCCTTCACAACATGTCCCAGCTGTTTTGCCTTTTCAACCTTTTTATTCCGCTTCAGTCCGGGCGGGTGGGCGTGCAAAACAGCCATATCAATTGCCAGAATTACGATAAAGGCCAGTACCCCAAGGAAATCTCCGGGCACAAACTCTTGTTTAAATTTCTCAACCAGCAAGGCAAGTTCATGATTCTCCATAACCATTCCATCGGTCCTTTCTTAATCGATCTTCAGAATCAGCTCCAGGATTCGGCGTGCGCACAGCTCCAGTTCAGCGCGGGTGATGGCGCCCTTCTGCATTGCCTCCAGGAGTCTCTTGGGGAAGCCGCAGCCCATCTTCATGTCGTTGCCGGCCTTTGCCTCCTTGTAATGCTCGCCGCAGGTCCACCAGTCTGTGGTAACCATGCCGTCGAAGCCCCACTCGCCGCGCAGGATGCCTTCCAGCATCTCCCGGTTCTCGGATGCTCTGTGACCGTTGATGATGTTGTAGGAGGTCATGATGCTCCAGGGCTTTGCTTCCTTCACAATGATTTCGAAGCCCTTCAGGTAAATCTCACGGATGGCTCTCTCGGAAGCTCTGGAGTCGCTCTCGCGGCGGTTTGTCTCCTTGTTGTTCAACGCAAAGTGCTTCACGGTAGCTGCCACATGGTTGCTCTGAATACCGGTCACCATAGCGCCTGCCATCTTACCGGTCAGCAGAGGATCCTCGGAATAGTACTCGAAGTTTCTGCCGCACAGAGGACTTCTGTGGATGTTGATTGCGGGTGTCAGCCATGCGCCGATATTGTTTTCTTTGACTTCCGCGCCGCCTGCGGCACCAACCTTCTCCACCAGCTCAGGGGTCCAGGTGCAGGCAAGCATCGTAGCGCAGGGCCAGGCGGTTGTACACACACCGCAGGGAGGCGCGATACGAAGACCCGCAGGTCCGTCTGCCGTCATAATATTCGGGATGCCGTACTCGGGAATGTTGCCGTAACCGAAGGTATTGGCCACGCCTGTGTTAGGCTGTCCGCCGAGGAGCTCCGCCAGAAGTTCATCCGGGATCTGCGCGATGAAGTCGTCCAGGGAAATCTTTCCCTCAGCCACATCGATGAGCTTGGGTCTGGGATCGACCTCGCCCCAGAGCTTGAAGCTGTCGCGGAATCTGGAGATGGGAGCCATTCCGTCTGCTTCTTTCGCGGAAAGCTTACCGGGGAAGATGCTCTCATCCGTATTGTAAGGCTCTCTCTGAGGCAGGTCCTCGTAGGAACCGTCAGCCAGCATGCGCTTGCTCAGGTTATAGGGAGCCATCTTGCAGGTCAGCTGCTCGGTAATGACATCCTCTGTCAGAACCATGACATAATCATCTTCAATGGTATCCCGAACGGAGGTACCCACATAGAAATGATACTCTCCCTTTTCGAGCACATAGGCGGATTTTGCGACCTTGCCCAGATCATCATAGGAAGCCATGTCGTTTACCTTGAATCGGATGACTACCGTCTGGGTCTCGCCGGGCGCAAGAAGTCTTGTCTTCTGAAAGCCTGCCAGTTCTCTTGCGGGCTTGCCGAGCTTGCCCTGCGGTGCGCTGTAGTATACCTGAACAACTTCTTTGCCGGCGACGCCGCCGATATTGCAGACATCCACCATCACACGGACATGGTGTCCTCTCGCTTCCACGATGGGTGCGGAGAGATGGAACCTGGTGTAGGATAAGCCGTAACCAAAGGGATAGTTCACCTTTTCTGCCGCTCCGGGAATGGTTTCAAAATAGCGGTATCCCACATAAATATCGTCAGTGTACTCTACATAATCATCGGATTCATGGAAGTTGTAGGTAGAGGGATAATCTTCCAGACGCTTTGCAAAGGTATCGGAAAGCTTACCGCAGGGGTTTCCTTCCCCGATCAAAAGCTCAGCCGCTGCCAGTCCGCCTTCGATACCGCCCTGCCATGCCATCAGCACTGCCTGGATATCGTCATCGTCAACAAACCAGTCGGTATCGACCATGCCGCCCACATTCATCACAACCACAACCTTGGGGAAGGTCTTCTTCACTGCTTCCACCATCGCCTTTTCCGCATGCGTCAGGTAAAAGTCGCCGTCCTCGAAAATATCCTTCTTCTCCTGTCCGGGCTCCAGGCCTGCGATAGCAAGTCCGTCCACAGGACCGTTATTATCGTAAATACTCTTGCGATCCCAACCTTCTCCGGAGAAGCGGCAGATGCTTATGACAGCTGTGTCAGTAAATACCCTCGCCTTCGCCAGAAGGTCTGCGGGAAGCGCAGGCTCCACTGTCATACCGGGTTCTCTGCCCATCTCATACTGCTCTTTCACATTCTGTCTGTAGAAATCGGCAAGCTCCTCAAACACGGATACATGCTCAGGCTTCTGCTTGAACCCCTCATAAAGGTTGCGAATATAAGAAACGGTCACATCGCCGCTTCCGCCGCCGCCCTTCACATAATCAAAGGTAGCCTTTCCAAACAAAGCGACCCTGCTGCCCTTCTTCAAAGGAAG
The DNA here is from genome assembly GCA_016293615.1 of Acetatifactor sp. GTDB lineage: Bacteria > Bacillota > Clostridia > Lachnospirales > Lachnospiraceae > Acetatifactor. The sequence continues at coordinate 26,257 of JAEDDX010000021.1, read as the reverse complement.
CACATCCGCCTGATTTTTCAAAAGAACCATACCTTCCTTCGCAGCTTCCTTTGAGAGAGTGATGTGTTCCTCACAGGCAGTGATTGCCGTGCGGTTCTTACCCAGAGGTAATACCGGCTGATATTTTGCCCTAGCCCATCTTTCCATAAAATTGAACCATCCTTTCAGAAATACTATGTATCTCTATTATCCTAAATTCTGACGATTTTTGCAATCGTCGTTTTCGTTTTTATCTTCATTTCTGCCCATTATTTGTGTCCGGGCAGTACTTGGGGCATCCATCACAAAACGCCTGAGCTTCTGCGCGCCGACCGTCACGGGAAGGGTCTCTGTCGCGCCGAGTGATTTTGCAAGTGCGACGGAGGCAGTATTCTCCTCCTCGGTCAGAATCTGTACCCTGTCAAACCCCGGTTCGTCAAAGCCATAGGCGAGAATCGCCTCACAGACTTCCTTTGCCAGGCCTCTTCCCTGCCATTTCTCACCGATGAGATATCCAAGCTCCGGCTCATCGAACCCCTCCCGTAAGGAAAAGCCTGCCTTTCCGATGACCTCCCCGCTCTCCTTCTCCAATATGGTCCAGACTCCAAACTCATAGAAGCCGTACATGCTCTTTTGATAGTCCTCGATGTACGCCTCCTGCGCTTCCACCGTGTCCCTCAGATCTTTCATAAACCGTGCCACGGACGCATCCTCATACAGGCGGAAGAAAGCGGCGGCATCCTCCGGTATCATCTCCCGGACAATACATCTCTTCGTCCGGACGATCTCCCACGGGAGCCCCTTCAGGCGCTCATACATTCTGCACAGATACCTCTCCGGCAGCTGCTCCGGTTCCTCCACAGCATACGAAAAGCCGCAGAAATCGTCCGTCCGGTTTTCTGCGGTCCTCACCGGCAGCACGGCTTTGCCCTCTGCGCGCAGGGCCTTTGCAAGGGTCAGATCATCCGTCAGATACAGCACTCCCTGATGTCCCTTGGTGCGAATCGGTATTTCCCTGAAATATCCCATGGTCGTCCACTTTTTCCTTTACGATAGTATCTTTTTCGGTTACAATATCCAGTGTAATGCATTTTCTTCAGAAAGGAAACTTATTATGGCAAAAAATCCTATTGTTACCATTACCATGAACGACGGAAGCGTGATCAAGGCGGAGCTGTACCCTGAGATCGCTCCCGAGTCCGTCAATAACTTTATCAGCCTGATCAACCAAAAATTCTACGATGGTCTGATTTTCCACCGCGTCATCAAGGGCTTCATGATTCAGGGCGGCTGCCCCGAAGGCTCCGGCATGGGCGGTCCCGGCTACAGCATCAAGGGTGAGTTCGCAATCAACGGTTTCGACAACCCCTTAAAGCATACCGAGGGCGTTCTTTCCATGGCGAGAGCACAGCATCCCGATTCCGCGGGAAGCCAGTTCTTCATCATGCATAAGACCTCCCCTCATCTCGACGGCAGCTACGCTGCCTTCGGTCAGGTCATCGAGGGCATGGATGTGGTCAACAAGATCGCTGAGTGCAGAACCAATCCCTGGACTGACAGACCTTTGGAGGAAAAGGTCATGAAGAGTGTGACCGTCGATACCTTCGGCGAAACTTATCCCGAGCCGGTCAAGCTGCCCCGATAAGTTTTCTCGTTCACATTCTGTTCATAATTTATTTATGTAATATTAAAATTGTACTCATTTTTTAGACATTTTCTTATATTATATTAATACCATAAGATACTTCTTATAAACCAGTTGCGATTAACATATTACTAAATAAAACTTTTTCGTAATAACTGCCAAGGAATTCATTTTCCTTGGCATCCTCCCTTTTTAGGGATTATTTTAGAATCCGACAGCAAAAAACCTTATGAGCCTTCCGCCCATAAGGTTTTATTTTTTCGGTATGAAGATATTCGAGGCGATATTCACGCGAAGGCGCGCGGTTACTGCTCCAGAGCCTGAGGGCACTCCTTCTCGAGCACTTCGATAAAGAGTTTCCGCACATTTGCCATAGTGTTGGGACCCAGCTCGTCCATCACTTCCTTCGGCACGAAGCCGCCCGCCATGGTAGCATGTCCGCCGCCGTTACCGTACTCGCTGATTGCGTCATGGGTGAGGTTGCCGGCATGTACATCATCACGCTCGGATCTGACGGAGAACTTGTAACCGTTCTTTCTCAGGGAATATACGATTGCAACCTCAACCTCGGCCAGTGACAGAATAAAGTCCGAAAGGCTCGCAACCAGTCCGTCCGGACAGTAGAAGTCGATGGTGGAGAAACCAACCTTACCGTAGATCTGGATGGTGTCGATGGAAGCGCCGTACGCCTTTAGGTCAGAGAATTCGAGGTTGTTGGTTTCCAGCGCCGTCAGAAGATTCTTGTCGGAGTACCGGAACAGATATCCGAACATCTCGATATCAAAAGAAGTCACGCCTCTTGAGAACTGGAACGTATCCATGCGGAGGCCGTACAGCAGTGCCGTTGCCACTTCAACCGTAGGCTCTACCTCAAGGGTGCGGTAATAATCTGCGATGATACTGCAGCATGCGCCCGTAATGCGCAGATCGGAGTATTGATACTCTACCTTCACAAAAGTAGGGTGATGGTCAATGGCAGCCATCTCATCACCGATAAAGTCGGTGGTGTTGCCGTTGTTCTTCTGGCAGTCTACCAGAATGATCATATCTTCCTCTTTCATGTCGTCCACGATCTCATCATAAGGATGCATCTCAATATGACACATCTGAAGAAGCTTGATGGCGGAAAGCTTATCGATCTGTCCCTCATGGCACAATGTGGAAGCAATGCCGAAATGCTCCAGAAGCTTCTGCAGACCGAACGCGGAGCCGATGGCATCCGGGTCAGGGAAATTGTGCGTCTGTATATATATTTTTCTTCCCTTACATAACTCAAGTAACGCTGTCGGATTCATTTGTTCCCCCTCCTAATTATCCTTTTCCAGTTATTTTATCATTTCTGCCCTGTTCGCGCTATCCTTTTTTTGCGCTTTCTTGCGGGAACCTGTCAAATTAACCGCTGTTTCGGTCAGGCGTGTCCGTCAGAAACTTACGATACAGCTCGTGCCTGCCTTCAGTGTGACTCTCTTTTTCTCCCCGTGATACATGACAATCGTGTCATAATCACTGTCCGCCTGAATCACGGCCTCAGTGAGTCTTCCGTCCTGCCAGCCCATGGACAGTTCTGCATTTCCGACAAGGCGCAGTCCCCTCACGCAGCCGGTCTTCCAGGCACCCGGAAGCGCTGGAAGCAGCACACAGCGCTCCTCGTTGCTCTGCGCCAGCATACCGCACATCGCCGCACACGCGCCGAAGTTTCCGTCGATTTGAAAAGGAGGATGCTTGTCAAACAGATTCGGGTAAGTGGATTGTCCCAGCATCGCTTCAATGTTCTGATAGGCAGTCTCTCCGTCCCAGAGGCTCGCATAGTGGTTCATGATCCATGCGCGGCTCCAGCCGGTGTGCCCGCCGCCGTGAGACAGGCGATACTCCAGGGTTCTCGCGGCTGCCGCTGCAAGGTCGGGCGTCCCGTCCATGGTGATCTCGCCCGCAGGATAGAGTCCGTACAGGTGGGAAATATGGCGGTGGCCGGGCTCCACTTCCTCGAAGTCCTCAGGCCACTCCATGATTCTTCCGCTGCTGCTGATTTTCGTCGGATGCAGTCGGTCTCTGCAGTCTGCGATCTCCTGCATAAGCCCTGCGATATCCTCCACGCCGGGGATCTCACATCCCTCATACGCAGTCTGCCCCAGCTCCTTCCACGCCTCAAGACAGCCGCCGAAGAGGTGCCGCAGGATCTGATTGTCCATAGTCGGTCCCTCACAGCAGGAACCGGTCTGCCCATTCGGCAGGCGATAGGTATTCTCCGGCGAGACGGAAGGGCTTGTGACAAGGTAACCGTCACGCTCGATTAAGAAGTCTACGAAAAACAGCGCGCTCTCAGCCATGACGGGAAAGGCCTTCTTCAGGAAATCCATATCCCGGGTATACTGATAGTGCATCCAGAGGTGTGTGCAAAGCCACGCCGCACCCATGGGCCAATAAGAGCCGGGATACCAGATATCCTGCGGGGCACTGTCGCCGTGAATGTCCGTATTGTGATGCGCCACGAAGCCTCTGCAGCCATACATTTCCCTTGCGGTCACGCGTCCGTTCTTCTGTACTTTTGTGATCAGCTCAAGCAGCGGCATATGACACTCGGAAAGATTGCAGCTCTCCACATGCCAATAATTCATCTCGGCATTGATGTTGATGGTGTATTTGCTGTCCCAGGGCGGATTAAAATCCTTGTTCCAGAGTCCCTGCAGGGTCGCGGGGAGCCCTCCTTCTCTGCTGCAGGAGATGGACAGGTATCTTCCGAAATCAAACAAAAGCTTACCGAGGCCCACATCTGCCCTGCCGTTTTTCGCGCGCTCCAGACGCTTATCCGTCGGAAAAGCATCATATTCCTGCGCATCCTCCAGTTCGAAGGCAAACCTCTGATACAGAGACTGATAATCCCTCAGATGTTCTGCCAGCAGAGCCTTATATTTTCTTCCCATGACCTTGTCGAAGCGCTCTGACAGTCTCTCCTGCAAAAAGGTCTGCAGCGCCTCCTGACAGAGGCGTTCTCTCTGTGCAAAGGTGATCTCTCCGGCTTCCTCGCAAGCCTTGCGGGTTACTTCGGTCAATTCCCCGTCGCTGTAATGATAGGTGGTATCTGCCGTAAAATACAGAAGGACCTCTTTCGCTCCCTCCACTTCCAGACATTCGCCCACAGTTCTGACAATGCCTTCCCCGACCACACGGGCACGCAGCGCCATCGCAAATTCATACCCGCCGCGGCCGAGATTTCCGTACAGGCAGATGCCGTCATCTCCCCACTGTCTCACGCCGTCAAAGTAGCACCATCTGCGCAGTCTCACGGAAAAGTTCACTTTTTCCGGACCTTCCGCCGTAAAACGCATCAGAATACAGTCCGCAGGCTTAGAAGCCAGAATCTGGCGTTCATAGACCGTCGCACCTATCTGAAAGGAGGTTACCGTCTCGGAATTGTCCAGATCCAGCCATCTGACATAGCTGTCCTCCACGGGCTCGCCCCCCATGTCCGTGAACTGAATGTTGATATCGCCGAGTGTCTGGTAGGGGTGCATTCCGTCCGGGCAGCCGGACATCGCCCTGTCCATCAGTCTCTCCGCCTCAGCGATCCTTCCCTCCGCCAGAAGGCTGCGGATATTCGGAAGATTCTTCTGAAAATCCGGGTTGATACGGTTCACCTTTCCGCCGTACCACATGCTTTCTTCATTCACCTGGATACGCTCTGCATGAATTCCCCCGAACACCATCGCGCCCAGTCTGCCGTTTCCGATTGGCAGCGCTTCCTCCCATTCCTTTGCGGGATGTCTGTACCATAATCTGCTCATCTGCTTTTCCTCCGAAGTACGAAATCTGATTCATACCATATAGTCATATGCTATCACAATTTTTGCATGTAGGAAAGTGATTTTGCATTCCTTTGCCCGTCTTTGCACAATCAGGCAAGCGTTTTACCTGCAAAAAGACCTCCCCGGGCGCGCCGGGGAGGTCCCTGAAATGACTTCTTTGATTGTATCTTCGAAATTAAGCCTGTCCGACAGATCCGAACAACTCCATCTTTTCCTTAACGGTAGCCTTGATTGCTTCAAAGCCGGGAGCCAGAAGCTTACGGGGATCGAAGCCCTTACCCTGAAGGTCCTTACCCTCTTCGATGTACTTACGGGTAGCTTCCTGGAATGCAAGCTGGCACTCGGTGTTTACATTGATCTTGGATACACCAAGGTCGATTGCCTTCTTGATCATGTCAGCAGGGATGCCTGTACCGCCGTGAAGAACGAGAGGAAGTGCTCCGGTCTGCTGCTGTACGGCATCGAGCGTCTCAAAGCTAAGACCCTTCCAGTTTGCGGGATACTTGCCGTGGATGTTGCCGATGCCTGCAGCGAGGAAGTCAACGCCGAGATCAGCGATCATCTTACACTCGTTGGGGTCAGCACACTCACCCATACCAACTACGCCGTCCTCTTCTCCGCCGATGGAACCAACCTCAGCCTCAATGGAAAGTCCCTTGCCGTGAGCGGCCTTCACCAGCTCTGTGGTCTTCTCAATGTTCTCAGAGATGGGATAGTGGGAACCGTCAAACATGATGGAAGAGAAACCTGCAGCGATGCACTTATAGCATCCTTCGTAGGAACCATGATCCAGGTGAAGTGCTACGGGAACATCGATATCAAGACCCTTCAAAAGTCCGTTCACCATGCCGACTACGGTATCATAGCCGCCCATGTACTTGCCTGCGCCTTCGGATACACCGAGGATAACAGGGCTTCTCAGCTCTTTTGCGGTCAGAAGGATAGCCTTTGTCCATTCAAGGTTATTGATGTTAAACTGACCTACCGCATAATGGCCGGCCTTTGCCTTTTTCAGCATTTCTGTTGCAGAAACTAACATTGTATTGCCCTCCATGAATTTTTATAGTAATTCTTTGTTAAATATATCACGATTTGATTCTAATATCAATCCCCTTACAAATATTCTTAACCGTAACATTTGTGTGGGTTCCGCCGTTTTCCCCATCCAGCGTCCAGGCCACGGGCTCCGGCGACTCAAACCGGACCTCTGCCGTGCGGAAGGAATGAATGGATTCATTGTCGCTCTCCCGGTTCAGCAGAGAGAGAATGATATTGTTCAGCTCGGTCACATTCCTTGGGTTCCGGATCAGGGTGACCTCGAACACGCCGTCATCCAGCTTCACATGCCTGCCCGTCAGATTCTTAAAGCCGCCGACCGACACAGAGTTCGTTACCATACCAAAGAGGAACTCGCCCTCGATGACCCCCTGCGAATGAGTCACCTTCATCGGATAAGCCTTGATGGTCGAAAGCTTTTTCATGCCTTCGAGCAGATAAGCGAGATGCCCTAACAGGTTCTTCATATCCTGGTTGGTCTCATAGGAGACCTCGGTAAAAATCCCGAACGCCGCGATATAGACGAAGACATCATCGTTGAAAGATCCGACATCGCAGGGAAAATCATTTCCCTCCACCGCCACGGAGGCAGCGCGGACCATATTTTTGGGAAGTCCCAGACTTGTCGCAAAATCATTGGTACTGCCGGCCGGGATGTAGCCGATGGGGGTCTTGAAACCGCTCTCGATCATCCCCGTCACGACCTCATCCAGAGTGCCGTCTCCGCCGCTGCAGACCAGCAGGTCATACTCCGGCGAGCGGTTTCTTGCAGCCTCTGCGGCATCACCGCTCTTCCTGGTAGGGCAGATGGTTATTTCGTACTCTTCTCCCGCAAACACATCCAGAATCTCCGCAAGCTTGCTCTTGATCTGCGCCTTGCCGGATTTCGGATTATAGATAAACAATAGTTTCTTATCCTTATTTTTCCCCATACTTTTCCTATCCCTTTGACTGTAAAAGGGCAAGACCGATGCGGTCCCACCCCCTGCTTTTGCTTCCGATTATCTGCCGCTTAAGAAATGCTCGATTCCCTGTACGGCTGATTCTTCATCCTCGCCCTCGGCGATGACTTCCAGTTCCTCACCGTTCGTCAGTCCTAAGCTCATCATTCCCATGATGCTCTTGGCGTTTACCTTCTTGTTGCCCATCCGGATGTATACTCTGCTGTCATACTTGCTTGCTTCCTGCACCAGTAATGCAACGGGTCTTACATCCGTTCCGCCTTCCAGCAGAACCTTCATGCTCTTAGTAATCATAATTCTCCTCCTCTTTGTCCACCGGGACACGACTCAACTCTGCCGTTACTTTTCTCTTATCTTGTCTGCAAGCTCGCACAGCTTGCGAAGTCTGTGATTGACACCGGATTTCCCGATGGGCGGGTCAAAATACTCTCCCAGCTCCTTCAAAGGTGCATCCGGGTGCTCCAGTCGGATTTCAGCCATCTCTCTCAAGCTCTCCGGCAGATTGGTCAATCCGTAGAAGTTCTTAAGAAACTCTATGTCCTCCACCTGTTTGGACGCTGCATTCACCGTCTTCGCAATGTTTGCAGTCTCACAGTTTACTCTCCTGTTCACCGTGTTGCTGATTTCCTTCAAAATACGCATATTCTCCAGCTTCATCAGCGCAACCGGGGCTTCACACACATTCAAAAGATCGACGATGCCCGAGCCCTCTTTCAAATATACCACGAAATATTTCTTTCGTAAAATAATTCTTGACTCTATGTCAAAAGTGGCTGCCACTTCCTTCAGCTGCGCAGCCTTGCGCTCATCGGTACAGGCAAACTCCAGATGATATCCCTTCGCCGGGTCGCTCATGGAGCCTACGCTCAGATAAGCCCCGCGCAAAAAAGCACGTCTGCAGCATGCATTCTTGATGACAAGGGAACTGACCGGCTCTTCCAAGTTTCCGATCTTTTGCAGAAAACCCCGAATTTCCTCTTCGGTCAGGGCAAAACCAGTTTCTATATTATATGCTTTTTTCAATAATGTAAAGGCTTTTCTTACAACCGCTTCGTTTTCGGTCAAAAAACCGATGGTATAAGTCCCGTTCGGTTCCCTTCCGATCTGCCCGCAAAAGCTCATGATTGCGGACAATTCCGCGATCTGACAGTGCCGGGCCGGGCTGATATGTCTGGCCATTTCTTCTTTTACTTCACTTGAAAAAGACATGGTTCTCTCTCATTTCACTAATCTTATATCCGTTATACTGCCGCTGCGCTAGGCGTTCGTCCTGTCCGAACAATCGCGGTGGAATACCGTCAGCCCGAAGTTGCAGTTCTGACCCAGTCTCTCGTTGAGTTTATTGACCATTGTCACACTTCTGTGCCTGCCTCCGGTGCAGCCGATTGCAATGACCAGTCTGTGCTTGCCTTCTTTCACATAATTCGGAATCAGAAACTGTATCATATCCGAAAGCTTGTCCAGGAATACGCGGGCTTCGTCGCAGTCCATTACATAGTCCTGCACATCCTTGTCATTTCCCGTCTTATGTTTGAGCTCGTCCACATAATAGGGGTTCGGCAGAAAACGGACATCGAACACGAGATCCGCGTCCGCGGGAATGCCGTGTTTGAAGCCGAAGGACATGATCGTCACCATCAGACTGTTGTATTCTTCATTGTTCACAAAGATTCTGTCCAGCTCGCTCTTGAGCTGTCTCGTCAGAAGGTTCGTGGTGTCTATGACATAGTCCGCATTGCCGCGGATGGTCTTCATGATCTCCCGCTCCAGACGAATGCCGTCCTCCACCCTGCCGCCTGCGGCGAGCGGATGCACGCGTCTCGTCTCCTGATAGCGTTTGAGGAGGATCTCGTCATCCGCGTCAATGAAAAGAATCCGGAACCGGTATCCCTTCTCCCTCAGCTGCTTCAAAATCTCGGTCGCATCCTCAAAAGCCCGGTCGGAGCGCACATCAAGCCCAAGCGCAACCTTGGAGATCTCACTGTTTGGCTTCGAAACCAGCTCCGTGAACTTTTCAATCAGGGTCACGGGAAGATTATCCACGCAATAATATCCCACATCCTCCAGCATTTTCATGACGGTACTCTTTCCGCCGCCGCTCATGCCGGTCACTACAACATATTTCATCTGTCGTTCTCCCAACCCAGAAACAGTACCTCTGTCTCAAGGTCCACACCAAATCGTTCTTTTACGCTCTTTTGTACATGGCGGATGACACTGCGCACATCCTCCGCGGTCGCGTTCTTCTCATTGATCACAAATCCGCAGTGTTTGTCGGAAACTTTAGCGCCGCCTACGGTATATCCCCTCAGTCCCGCATCCATGATCAGTTTCCCGGCAAAAAAACCCTCCGGGCGTTTGAAGGTGCTCCCCGCGCTCGGATACTCCAGAGGCTGCTTCTCGCGGCGCCTTGCGGCGAAATCCTCCATTTTGCCCCGGATGATGGCCTGTTCCTCGGGATACAGCCGGAATGTCACCTCGGTGACATAATAGGGATGCTGCAGCAAAACACTGTGTCTGTAGGCAAACTGCAATGCTTCGTTATCCAGTGTGAGCTTTTCGCCGTCTGCCGTGACCACGGAAACGGTTTCGACCACATCCCGGAACTCTCCGCCGTACGCACCGGCATTCATCACCGCTCCGCCGCCGACCGTTCCCGGAATTCCCGAGGCGAACTCCAGTCCGCCCAGTCCGTTCTCGTATGCCGCTTTCGCAGCCTTATGCATGGAGGCGCCCGCCTGCGCATGCACGAGTGTCCCTTCTGTCCAAACCCTGCTCATAGCCGGGCCGATCTGCAGAATCACGCCGCGGTACCCGGCATCGCTCACCAGGAGGTTGCTGCCGTTTCCGAGGATAAAATAAGGAATATCGTTTTCCTTGAGATATTTCAGCGCTTTCGTCAGCTGTTCCTCATCCTGCACCTTCACGAAGACATCGGCCGGCCCTCCGATTCGAAAGGAGGTATGGTTTGCCATCGGCTCATCTGTAAAGATATTCTCTTTCGGAATGAACTTTCTCAGCTCCGAGACACATGCTTCCATCCTCATGGTGACTCCTTTCTGCATCGCGGGTGGGGACTGCCCGTTGCTGCCGCGGGCCTTTTCGCGTCCCGACGGGTGGGGACTGCCCGTTGCTGCCGCGGCCTTTTCGCGTCCCGACGGGTGGGACTGCCCGTTGCTGCCGCGGGTCTTTTCGCGTCCCGACGGGCGGGGACTCCCCGTTGCTGCCGCGGGCCTTTTCGCGTCCCGACGGGTGGGGACTGCCTGTTGCTGCCGCGGGCTTTTTCGCGTCCCGACGGGTGGGGACTGCCCGTTGCTGCCGCGGGCCTTTTCGCGTCCCGACGGGTGGGACTGCCCGTTGCTGCCGCGGGCCTTTTCGCGTCCCGACGGGCGGGGACTGCCCGTTGCTGCCGCGGGCCTTTTGGAGGCGTCGGCACTTAACGAGGTACTTTCGAGTTTAGTGCCGCTACGCCGGAAACAGAGTGCGAACGTGCCCGCGGCACAATGGGTTGTTCACGCCCGTCGCCTTGCCTGATGTACCCGCGGCGCAATGGGCTGTTCCCGCCTGTCGCCTTGCCGAAACATGCCCGCGGCGCAATGGGTTGTTCACACCCGTCGCCTTGCCGAAACATGCCCGCGGCGGGGCGTGTTTTATCTCAGAATCAGGCCGGCTGCGCCGTAGATGCCGGCGTCGTTGCCGAGGGTTGCGAGCGCAAATTTTGCGCCTCTGCACTGCTGGAAGGCGTATTTCTGAAATTCGGGCTCTACAAAGGAGAGAAGAATCTCGCCTGCCTTGGAAACACCGCCGCCGATTACGAAGATCTCAGGGTTTACGACTCCTGCCACTGCGGCAAGTCCCTTGCCGAGATACTCTCCAAACTGCTTTGCGATCTCGATTGCCACTGCATCGCCTGCCTTCACTGCATCGAACACGGACTTTGCGGAAAGCTCTCCCTCACGAAGCACGGAGGGCTGGTCGTCCTTTGCCAGGCGTCTCTTGGCAAGACGAACGATACCGGTCGCGGAAGCGTACTGCTCCAGACAGCCCTTGTTCTTACAGCCGCAGGCTTCCGTCTCATTGTCCTCGAGATGAATGTGTCCGATCTCTCCGCCTGCGCCGGTTGCTCCGACAAGAAGTCTGCCGCCGACAATGATACCGCCGCCGACGCCGGTGCCGAGCGTCACTGCCACCATATCGTTGCAGCCCTTGCCGCCGCCCTGCCACAGTTCACCGAAGGCTGCTGCATTCGCATCGTTTGCCGCCTTCACGGGCACATTGATATAAGACTGCATTACTTCGGGAATGTTGAATACAGGCCAGCCAATGTTGACCGCACCGCCGACCAGAGTACCGTTGTCATCCACGGCTCCGGGAGCACCGATACCGATACCCGCTAAGTCTGCCTCCGCGATTCCCTTCTCCTGCATTTTTGCAAGAAGGCTCTTTGCCACATCGGGAAGAACATTTTCTCCGTTGTTCTCCTTTCTGGTAGGCACTTCCCATTTATCCAGAACGGTTCCTTCCTTGTCAAACAGACCGATTTTAACGGTGGTTCCTCCTACATCAACTCCAAATGCATACTTGCTCATGTTATTCTTTCCCTTTCTTAGGTATATGTATTCCGCCCGGCGAAAATACTGCCGCGGGCGATGTTTTTCCGACTCGGTTATCAAGAGGCGTGCGACCGACAGCTCGCATTTTACTCCTCTTCTTCGTCCTCCTGCTTTTTGCTCATGGATCTCTGGAAGCGATTGTAAAGCTCCTGTGCCGCGTTATAACCCATTTTCTTCTGGCGGTGGTTAACTGCAGCGGACTCTACGATAATTGCAAGGTTTCGGCCGGGACGCACAGGCAGGTTGTGACAAACCACGCGGTTGCCGAGATATTCCGTGTAAGTCTCCTCAAGGCCGAGACGATCGTATTCCTTGTCCTTGTTCCAGTCCTCCAGACGGATGACAAGATCGATGGACTGGGTGTCCCTTACGGAAGAAGCACCGAACAGTGCCTTGATATCGATGATTCCGATACCGCGCAGCTCGATCAGATGTTTGGTCACATCGGGCGCGGAACCGATCAGAGTATCCTCGCTGACCTTTCTAAGCTCCACCACATCATCCGTTACAAGACGATGTCCTCTCTTGACCAGTTCCAGCGCAGCCTCGGATTTACCGATACCGCTTTCGCCGGTGATCAGCACACCCTCGCCGTATACGTCAACCAGTACGCCGTGCACGGAGATACAGGGAGCGAGCTTTACATTCAGCCATCTGATGGACTCTGCCATGAAAACGGAGGTTGTCTTCTTCGTACCGAGGATCGGAATTCTGTGCGCAATTGCCTCCTCCATGAAAATAGGATCGGGCGGTAAATCACGGCAGAAGACAAACGCAGGGACATCGTAGCTCATCAGTTCTTCGCAAACCTCTCTTTTTCGCCTGTCATCCAAATCATTGAAATAACTATGCTCTACAAAACCGACTACCTGAAGACGTGTAGCCTCGAAATGTTTCAGATAGCCTGCCATCTGCAAAGCGGGACGGTTGATATCGGGCTGGATAATCTTGATGCCCTTTACAGAGATCTCCGGAGTCAGGTTTTCCAGTTTCATCTTCTCGATCAGTCGGGTCAAACTAACATATTCCATGCATACCTCTCTTCTGTGCGGTCTTAAATTTAGGCTGCGCTCCCCGTCTTCCGCACACCGGGGTGCAACCGTGATTTTTTGATAATGTGGTACGCTCGGGTGAAAACAAATGTCTGCTTCGCAGACGCTTGTTTTCCGGATAATCACTCACAAAAACCGTCTGCTTCGCAGACTCGTTGCTTCGCAACTTCTGTTTTTGTTCGTGGTACGCTCGGGTGAAAACAAATGTCTGCTTCGCAGACGCTTGTTTTCCGGATAATCACTCACAAAAACCGTCTGCTTCGCAGACTCGTTGCTTCGCAACTTCTGTTTTTGTTCGTGGTACGCTCGGGTGAAAACAAATGTCTGCTTCGCAGACGCTTGTTTTCCTTCCTCGCTACCCATTTTAACACATGGTGGGGGTTCTGTGAAGTTTCAGGAGTCCTTTTTTCGGAAAAAGAGATGTATTTGCTCTGCTGCCTTTTTGCTCAGGCCTTCCACCGCCTCCAGTTCTTCCAGGGAGGCGTTCCGGATCTCCTCGAGGGACTTGAAGTGCCGCATCAGAGCCTTTCTTCTGGCGGGGCCGACTCCGGGGATATCGTCCAGTACGGATCTCACCTGTGCCTTGCTTCGAAGCGATCTGTGGTACTCGATTGCAAAGCGGTGCGCCTCATCCTGCACACGGGTGATGAGCTTAAAACCCTCCGAATGGGTGTCAATCGGAAGCTCCACATTGTTGAAGTACAGCCCTCTGGTGCGATGATTGTCATCCTTGACCATACCGCAGACAGGGATGTGAACGCCGAGCTCCCGAAGTACTTCCAGGGCTATGTTGACCTGACCGCGGCCGCCGTCCATCATCAGAAGGTCCGGAAATCGGGAAAAGCTTCCGTAGGCAGTATCCAGATTTTTGTCCGTCAACTCCTTCGTTTCATCCAGGCCGTGGGTAAAGCGTCTGGTCAGCACCTCTCTCATGCAGGCATAATCATCGGGGCCGGAAACGGTTTTGATTCGGAATTTCCTGTAGTCGCTGGGCTTAGGTTTGCCCTTTTCGAAGACGATCATGGAGCCGACGTTCTCAAACCCGTTGATATTGGAGATATCAAAGGCTTCCATTCTCTCGATCCGGTCAATTCCGAGAATCTGCGCGATCTCCTTCACGGCTCCCAAAGTACGCGCTTCCTCACGCTTTAGGCGTTCTCTGTCCTGCTCAAGTATCTGCTTCGCATTCTGCGCCGCGAGCTCCACCAGCTTTTCCTTTGTGCCGATTCTGGGCACGCGGAGATAGACGCGGCTTCCCTTTCTCTCACTGAGCCACTGCTCCAGAAGTCCGATTTCCTCGATCTCGTACTGCAGCATCAGTTCCTTCGGCAGGAAAGGCGTCCCGGAGTAGAACTGCTTCACAAAATCCTGCAGTATCCCCGCATTGATCCTCTCCCGCTCGGTCTGCCACGCCTTCAGACAGTCCTCATAGTCCGGCGCGCTCTCAGCCGGCAGATCAGCCGATTCGCAGGATACATGGGTCATATAGTAGTGCTCCCGGCCGATCAGCTTACCGTCACGCACAAAAAATACCTGCACCACAGCCTCGGTCTGATCGCGGTACATTGCAATGATGTCCTTGTCTTCACCGTCGCTGTCGGTGATCTTCTGCTTCTGGGTCACCTGTCTGACACTGTTGATCAGATCTCTGTAGTTCGCCGCTTCCTCAAACTGCAGTGCCTCTGCAGCCGCCCTCATTTTCCGCTCGAGGTCCTTCAGGATCATATTGTAGTTGCCGTTTAAAAACTCCAGCGCCTGGCCGATCTGCTCCCGGTAGGCCTCCCTGCCCACATATCCCTGACACGGTGCAAGACATTGCTTGATATGGTAGTTCAGGCAGGGTCTGTCCTGTCCGATGTCTCGCGGAAGATTGCGGTTACAGGTGCGCAGGCAAAACAGTTTGTTTAACAGGTCGATGGTGTCTTTGACTGCCGCAGCGCCCGTGTAGGGGCCGAAATACTTCGACTTATCCTTTTTCATCGAACGCGAGAAAAGAATTCTCGGAAACTCCTCGCCGAGCGTCACCTTGATATACGGATAGGTTTTATCGTCCTTCAGCAGGGTATTATATTTGGGAGAATGCTCCTTGATCAGGTTATTCTCCAGCACCAGCGCCTCGAGCTCGGAGTCCGTGACGATGTATTCGAAGCGCGCAATCAGTGTGACCATCTTGTCGATGGCGGGACCGCGGCCGATGGTTTCACGAAAATAAGAACGTACTCTGTTGTGGAGGTTGATCGCCTTGCCCACATACAGGATGCCGTCCTTATCGTCTCGCATGATATAGACTCCCGGCTTTTTGGGGAGCTTTTTTAACTCTTCTTCTATCTGAAACATGAATGCCCTCAAAAAGGCAAATCGGTTCCCGTAAGGGGAGCCGATCTGCAGATTGTAAAAAACCTCTTATTCGATCCTTCCGTTGGAAAATCTGCCCACCGGGCCGGAAGGCGCATCGGTATTGCCGCTGTCAGATGCCTCTTCGCCTGCGGGTGCCTCTTCGTCTACGGATGACTGATCATCGGAGGCAGGGTCTGTGTCTCCCTTAGGCTCTCTGATGCTCTGTCCTGTAGGGACCGCGGAATCGGGAATCGGATCGGGAAGCTGAACGGGTGATACACCGTCAGCCGGTGCGTCGGTACTCTCGTCAGCAGCAGTCTCCTGCCCGCCGGTCTTCTTTTCTTCCTCCGGCTCGGGGATACCCTTTTCCCTGCGGAAGATCTCCATAAATTCCTTGCCGGTGATGGTTTCCTTCTCGATTAAGAACTCGGCGAGTTTATCCATCAGTTCACGATTCTCGCGCAACATGGAAAGTGCCTTCTCATAGCTTTCCTTCAGAATAGACACCACTTCGGCGTCAATCTCGGCGGCGGTGGTATCGCTGCAGTTCATCACGCTCCTGCCGTCCAGATACTGGCTTTCGATGGTCTCAAAGCCGACCAGGCCGAAGCGTTTGCTCATACCAAACCTCGTCACCATACTGCGTGCGATGGAGGTTGCTCTCTCAATATCGTTGGCCGCGCCCGTCGTCACGGTGTCAAACACCACCTCTTCTGCCGCGCGCCCGCCGACCAGACCGACCAGAATATCACGGAGCTCCGCCTCCGTATTGAGGTATTTCTCTTCCTCGGGCACATGCATGACATAGCCGAGCGCCCCCATGGTTCTGGGCACGATCGTAATCTTCTGAACGGGTTCGGAATTCTTCTGCAGTGCGCTGATCAGCGCGTGACCGACCTCATGGTAGGAAACGATCTTGCGTTCCTCCTTGCTCATGATGCGGTCCTTCTTCTCTTTTCCGACCAAAACGACTTCCACGGCGCCGAAGAGATCCTTCTGGCTGACATATTCCCTGCCCTCCTTGACCGCGTTAATGGCAGCCTCGTTGATCATATTGGCCAGGTCGGAGCCTACCGCGCCGCTGGTTGCGAGAGCGATCGCATCCAGATCCACGGTCTCGTCCATCTTGACATCCTTCGCATGCACCTTCAGAATCTCCACACGGCCCTTGAGGTCCGGCTTATCCACGATGATTCTTCTGTCAAAACGACCGGGGCGAAGCAGAGCCTTATCCAGAATCTCGGGGCGGTTGGTCGCGCCCAGAATCAGGATGCCCTTGGAGCTGTCAAAACCGTCCATCTCGGAGAGCAGCTGGTTCAAGGTCTGTTCTCTCTCCTCGTTGCCTCCGCCGTACTTGGAATCACGGCTTCGTCCGATGGCATCGATCTCATCGATAAAGATGATACAGGGAGCGTTCTTGGTCGCTTCCTTGAACAGATCGCGCACACGGCTGGCACCCACGCCGACATAAAGCTCAATAAAATCGGAACCGGTCAGAGAAAAGAAGGGTACCTGCGCCTCTCCGGCTACCGCTTTCGCGAGCAGGGTCTTACCCGTTCCGGGAGGGCCCACCAGAAGCGCACCCTTGGGAAGCTTTGCACCGATCTTGGAGTATTTCCCGGGATTGTGCAGGAAATCCACGACCTCCACAAGGGATTCCTTCGCCTCATCTTCACCGGCGACATCCTTAAAGGTCACGCCGGTCTCCTTCTGTACATAAACCTTTGCATTGTTCTTGCCCACTCCCATGGGGCCGCCGCTGCCGCCCATCTTTTTAAACATAAGCGTCAGCAAAAGCCAGAACAAGGCCACCGGCAGAACAATGGAAATGATGATCTCCCAGATGCCGGATTTGTTGCTCAGCACACGGTGTCCGTCGATTCCGTGCGCCTCCAGACGGGCGGTCAGCGTATTCATATCCTCCATGAGGATCGTATAATACTGCTTGCCGGGCTGCGATGCGCCGAACAGATTCATAGAGGGGAACAGCGCAGGCGTCTGCGGCTCGGTCCCCTGCTTCCCATCCTCCTTGAGGGTGAAGAAGATCGCACCCGTGGAGCGCACCTCCACATCCTTCACCGCATCCTCCTCGATGTACTGGAGGAACTGCGTATAAGGCACCTCTTCCCCGGTGTCCTTATCTCCCCAGAGCATTGTGCTCAGGAAATACACTGCCACCATTGTGGCGATCAGCGCCATGATCAGCGCCACGGGGTTAGGCCGCCTGGAACCGTTGTTGTTATTGTTATTGTTATTATTCTGCCCGCCGCCGGGTGTATTCTGGCGGTTGTTTTGATTCATCCCGCCGCCGTTATCGAAAAAGGAAAACTGTCTGTTCATAGTAACTCCGTTTCTTTTTGTACGCTTCATTCCCCGCAGAAACCGCGAGGACACTGAATCTACTTTATTATAGAGATTATAGATTGATAAATCAATAGAATAAATGTGAAAAAAACTTGTCATCTCTTAAAGATTTCTAAACTTTACTTATTCCAACAAAGGAAAAACTGTGGTAGAATAGAAAAGTGTTTTTTTACGCGAAAGTGAGGCTCATCATGAAAATAGGTTTTGACAATGACAAATATTTACAGATGCAATCCGAACACATCAAGGAAAGAATCAGCCAGTTCGGAGACAAACTATATCTGGAGTTTGGCGGAAAACTGTTTGACGACTTCCACGCTTCCAGAGTACTGCCCGGCTTTGCGCCGGACTCCAAGCTGCGCATGCTGATGCAGCTGTCCGATTGTGCGGAGATCGTGATCGTCATCAGCGCTGCCGACATCGAAAAAAACAAGGTGCGCGGTGACCTGGGAATCACCTACGATGTGGATGTCCTTCGTCTGCGCGAAGAGTTCCTCCGGAAAGGTCTCTTTGTCGGAAGCGTTGTCATCACGCATTACGCAGGCCAGAAAAGCGCCGACCAGTTTAAGGCAAAGCTGGAAAAGAAAAACATCAGGGTCTATCTGCACTATACCATCGAGGGGTATCCCTCCAATGTCTCCCTGATCGTCAGCGAGGACGGTTTCGGCAAAAACGACTACATTGAGACACAAAGACCTCTCGTCGTCATCACGGCGCCCGGACCCGGAAGCGGTAAAATGGCAACCTGCCTGTCACAGCTCTACCATGATAATCTTCGCGGAATCAAGGCCGGTTATGCAAAATTTGAGACATTCCCCATCTGGAACATTCCGTTAAAACATCCGATCAACCTTGCGTATGAAGCCGCAACCGCCGATCTGAACGATGTGAACATGATCGACCCCTTCCATCTGGAAGCATATGGCGTCACAACGGTCAACTATAACCGCGACATCGAGATTTTCCCCGTACTCAATGCGATCTTCGAGGGAATCTACGGTTCCAACCCTTATAAGTCTCCCACCGATATGGGTGTCAATATGGCGGGCAACTGCATCGTCGACGACGCTGCCTGCTGCGAAGCCTCCAACATGGAGATCATCCGCCGCTATTACACCGCCCTGAATAAGGTATTAAAGGAGGAGGCTTCCGAGACCGAGGTTTATAAGATCGAGCTTCTGATGAAGCAGGCAAAGATCACCACCGACGACCGCAAGGTGACCGTCGCCTGCAAGAAGCGTGCCGAAGCGCTCGGCGTACCCACCGCCGCGATCGAGCTACCCGACGGCGAGATCATCACCTCCAAGACCTCCGATTTTCTGGGTGCTTCCGCAGCACTGCTGCTGAATGCATTAAAGCACCTGGCCGGCATCGATCACGACATCAGACTGATACAGCCTGCCGCCATCGAGCCCATTCAGGATCTGAAGGTAAGTATCCTGGGCGGCAGAAACCCCCGTCTGCACACAGACGAAGTATTGATTGCCCTTGCCCTCGCCGCCAATGAAGACCCCAACGCCAAGCTTGCCATGGAACAGCTTCCGAAGCTGCGCGGCTGCCAGGTTCACACCTCCGTCATGCTTTCCGAAGTCGATATCAAGATCTTCAAAAAGCTCGGCATAGACCTGACCAGCGAGCCTGTCCAGACCGGGAAAAAGCTGTACTAAAAAGCTGTACCGGAGCATTTTGTGAGATGGCGTCCCATAAATCAATGATTTCAGCAGGGGGAACTGCAAGGGAGAACTCAAATGAAAAGAGAGTACAGATTATCCGGAATCATCATAGCCATTCTAACGATGGCATCATCCTATATCATGTGTATCAATGAACATATTTCGGTGCAGATCATAGTAATGTGTCTGTTTACATCGGCTGCTCTGCTTGCAAGCTTCCTTGGCTCCAAAGTGAGCCGGAAAATGATACAGACAGGCGATCAGATTCCGGAGCTTCCGAAACGGGTGCTTTATTATATCGCTCTGTTCTTCGCTCTTTTGGCAGTCACTTGCATCCTTTATTTGATCTATGAGGCTGTCACGGACATACTCCCTTATTCCAACGAATGGGGGATTGCAGCCGGCCAGGCAATGCTCACGGTTGTGATCAGTGCTTCCTTCCTGATTTTCGTGATCATTCCGTATTTTCAGACACTGATCGTCTTACTCCTGCGGAAGCTTCTTGCAAAATAGAAACACCCTTCCCCAAAGGGAGCGCACATAAAAGGGATTGTCCCACACGCGGACAATCCCTTTTTTTCGTTCCGTATCAAATCTGAAACTCCCCGGCAGCTTCCTGTGACAACGCAATCCTTAAGACGATTCCGTTACGCCTGTCCTGTCCCTGCACCTTTACAGTTTCTTCAAATAATTACCATCCACGCTGACGCCCTCGTTCACCACAATAAAGGCACCCGGGTCGTGTTTATGTATGATGGTCTTGAGCTGGCTTACCTCATATTTTGAAAGCATGATATATAAGATATTGGACTGCTCGTGGGTGTAGGCTCCCTGGGAGACCCACTTGGTAATGCCGCGGCCGAGCTCACGGAACACCTCCTGCTCCAGCTCGGTCGTGTCCACTTTCGTGATGATATTGACCTCGACATTAATATTCTGGGTGTGCATCTTATCCATGGCCATCGAATACACCGCCGCGTAGATGACAGAATACAGTGCAACCTCGACGTCGAACAGAAACAGACAGATGCCGTAGAGTATGATATTCACCAGAAGGTTCACCTTACCCACGCTGAAGTCCTGTCTCCAGCGGACGAGCAGCACGCCGACAATGTCCATACCACCTCCGGTGGCACCCATGCGTAGGATCAGTCCGGTTCCTGCTCCGGAGATCAGACCGCCCACCACGCAGGCCGCCATCGTATCCTGCAGGATCCGGGAAGAGGGTACCACCGATACAAAAAAGGTCATAAAGGTGACCACCACCACCGTCTTTGCAAAAAACTTCCGTCCCATCTTCCGAAACGAGACCAGGAACAGCGGAAGATTCATCAGATAGTAAATGACGCCTGCTATATCAATATTTGTGAATGTGACTCCCAGAAACTGCGCCAGCACCGTTCTGATGACCTGACAGATACCCATCAGGCTCCCCGTATACAGATTGGCGGGAACCACGAACAGATTCACGCCCACCGCATATAAGAAGGCGCCAAAGATCGCAACGACAGTCCTCTCAGCTTCATATCGAATGGCTTCACGCTTCATTTATGCAAGCACCTTCTCCAGTTTATCCTTCAGGTCCGCTGCAGACATGGCGCCGATAAACTCAGCAGCAACGCTGCCGTTTTTGAAGACCTTGAAGGCAGGAATGTTTGTAATCCTGTACTGCTCCGCAATGTCCATATTGTCGTCCACATTGCATTTTCCGACCTTGATTCTGCCCTCGAACTCCTCAGCCATCTTCCCGATGACGGGAGCCATCATTCTGCAGGGTCCGCACCAGTCTGCGTAAAAATCCACCAGCACCGGAAGCTCTGACTGCAATACCTCCGTCTCAAAATTGTCCGTTGTAAATTTGTATTCCATGTGTTTCTCCTCTCTGTGATTGTCAATCACGATAAATAATATACTTGCAGATCGGGTTGCCGATCGAAGAAAACTTCTCCTCGTATTCCGTCATGACATTGCCCTCCATCAGGGCTTCGTCACTGTGCAGATCATAGGTGATCACTTCCGCCTTCCAGCCTGCGGGCTCCAGCTCCTCCACGGCAAAATCAAACAGCGCCCTGTTGTCCGTCTTGAACTCCAGCACGGAGCCGGCCTTCAGGATGATATCATACCGCGCGAGGAACTCTCGGGAAGGGAGTCTCCTCTTGGCATGCCGGTCCTTGGGCCACGGGTCGGAGAAGTTCAGATAGATCCTGTCAACCTCACCCCTGCCGAACACCTCCGTGATATTCTCCGCATCCATGCGAAGGAACTTCAGGTTGGGAAGCTCCTCCTGCTCCATCTTCTGGATGGCGCGCAGCAGAACGCTGGAATATTTCTCAATGCCGACATAATTGATCCCGGGATGCTCCTTGGCCATAGTATGGATGAATTTACCCTTTCCCATACCAATCTCTATATGAATCGGGTTGCCATTTCCAAAAATGTCGTGCCAGGTGCCGGGACAGTCTCGCTGTACCTCCTCCTGTACCACATAGGGACTGGCGGCGATGACATCTCTGGAACCGGTAATATTTCGAAGTCTCATTCCTGCTTCATTCCTTTTCTACTCTTTTTCCTACTTCAATGTACTGTATCTGACAGCAAATGTCAACCGGGCACTGTCACACACGAAAGCCTGTCACACAAAACCAACGGTTCCCGGCGCTCTCAAATACGGCTTTTTCCCCGTTGCAGCATCCCTGCCATTACTGAGCGTCCAAGATACTTTTTGGCGTCTGAATAAGCTCATTCAAATCCAAGGGCTTAGGAAGGAATCCGTTCATGCCGCACTCTAATGCAGTTTTACGATCTTCATCAAAGGCGTTGGCCGCCATGGCTGCGATCGGAATGTTTGATTTCACAGGGTCGGGAAGCTTCCGAAACCGAACCGGTATTGCATATCCGGGCGGCGGACCTCATATGTTGTACCAAACCTACCCCGGGAGCAGCTCATGGAATTTCTTCTCGATCATCCCGTAAGCATCGCCGCCGTTCTGCTTGTCGTTGTGTTGCTGGCAGCCGTCCTGAAAACCGAATGGATTCTGAACCTTATCCTGCGCGGTATTTTGGGGATATTTGCAATCTGTTTTTTCAATTTCGTGCTGGGCAGATACGGCATCGAAGCCAAGGTCGGCGTCAATCCGTTCTCCGCGACTGCCTGCGGGTTTCTGGGGCTGCCGGGCCTGATTGCGCTGTACAGCCTGCAATTCTACAGACTTCTTCACTTTCCGGTATAATCCGGCGTCCTTTGCCTATACTTGTTATAACCAATGTAAAGGAAATATCTGCCATGAAAATTTATTACAGCCAAACCGCCGACCGGGAACTCCCCGTGGAGGAGGATTATACGCCGGTCAAATTGAGAGAATCCATAGCAAAGACAAGGAAAGCTCTGGAAATCGCCTATAGCGGCTTTGACAATGCAGTCGATTCCGACATGATCGACTGTTATATCTATCAGATCAACTCTCTGCAGAAGCAATACAAGCATCTTTCGGAGCTTGCCGCCCTGGAAACGGCCTCCGATCAAAAGCCGGTGCGTTCCAGGCTCTCCATCCGTGCGCTGATGGAGCATGTATTCAGCTGAAAAAGGCTGCGCCCCAAAGTTTTGTCAGACCAAAGTCCCGGAAGCAGTGTTGTCTGCCTTCGGGACTTTTTAACCTTTCCGGAAAGGCTGCGTTCTGCAAAAGTCTGTTCCGTTGCTTCTTAATAGAGATATACCAGCGCACCGTACGGCGGCAGGTCCACCGTAGCGGAGAATTTGTGATAATGGAAGGGCTCCTTCTCGGCAACAAGCTCTGCCTGCGCCTCATTTCCGAAGCCGCCGAACCTGTCCTCATCACTGTTGAGCAGCAGTCTGTACTTCTTTTTCTTAGGCAGTGCCACTCGGTAACCCTCTCTCCTGATGGGTGTCATATTGAGGATAAAGAGGAGGTTGTTTCTTCCGGTAGAAGATTTTCTGACGAAAGAGTAGACGCTGTTATCGGCATCATCCGCATTCATCCACTCGAAGCCAAGCCAGCTGTCGTCATTCTCATACATCGCAGGGTACTTGCGGTAGATGGTCAGAAGCTCCTTCACATAATCGTGAAGTCCTCTGTTGTTCTTCTCCCCGAGGAGGAACCAATCCAGTTCTCTTGCCTCGCTCCACTCTCTCTCCTGGCCGAAGTCCTGTCCCATGAACAGAAGCTTTTTGCCGCAGTGGCCAAACATATAGGTGTAGCCGGTGCGGAGATTCGCGTACTTGTCGATCATATATCCGGGCATCTTGTTGACCATGGAGCACTTTAAGTGTACTACCTCGTCATGTGACAGCGGAAGAATATACTTCTCGCTCTCGTTGTAGGTCATCGCGAAGGTCATGGCATAGTGGTTGCCCTTGCGGTACAAAGGATCCAGCTTCATGTACTCGCAGAAGTCGTGCATCCAGCCCATGTTCCATTTAAAGGTAAATCCGAGGCTGTCGGTGCCGATGGGTCCTGTGACATTGGGCCATGCGGTGGATTCCTCCGCAATGGTCATGAATCCGGGATAAGCGCCGCGGACAACGGAATTCATATGCTTGAAGAACTCGATGGCGTCGAGGTTCTGGTTCCCGCCGTACTTGTTCGGTACCCACTGACCGTCGCGCTTGCCGTAGTCCAAATACAGCATGGAGGCGACTGCATCGACCCGGATACCGTCGATGTGGAACTCACGGTTCCAGAAAAGGACATTGGCAATGAGGAAGTTCTTTACCTCAGGCTTTTCATAGTTAAAGATCTTGGTACCCCAGTCGGGATGCTCTCCCTTTCTGGGATCGGGATGCTCGAAAATGCACTCTCCGTCGAATCTTCCGAGGCCGTGGGCGTCGGTCGCAAAATGGGCGGGTACCCAGTCTAAGATGACGCCGATGCCGGCATTGTGAAGCTTGTTGACCAGATACATGAAGTCCTTGGGGGTTCCGTATCTTGCAGTCGGTGCATAATAGCCGGTGACCTGATAGCCCCAGGAACCGTCATACGGATGCTCCAGGATACCCATCAGCTCGACATGGGTATATTTCATCTCCTTGAGATATTCCACGATTCTGTCAGCGAACTCCCGGTAGTTGTAGAAGCCGTCCTCCGTTCCGTCGGGATGCTTCATGAAGGACCCGATATGACACTCATAAATTGCCATGGGCTCTTTGTAGAGATCCTTCTTCTCGCGCAGCTCCATCCACTTGCTGTCCTTCCAGCGGAAGCCGGACAGATCAGCGATGACGGAGGCTGTGCCGGGGCGGAATTCTGCCTGATTTGCAAAGGGGTCAGCCTTGTAATGTCTGCTGCCGTCCTTGGCGTGGATCAGGAACTTGTACATATCTCCTACCTTAGCCGTGGGGATGAATACCCCCCAGATTCCCACAGGTCCCAGCTTCTCCATGGGATGTGCGGTCTCATTCCAGTCATTGAAGGAACCGATCACATAAACTTCCTTCGCATTCGGGGCCCAGACGCCGAAATAGATTCCCTTCTTACCGTTTTCACAGGAAGGATGCGCACCCAGCTTTTTGTAAATGTCGTAATGTGTTCCCTGGGAAAACAGATACTGGTCAGCCTCTGAGATGAAAACCTTTTCTATTGTCTTTGTCATCCGTTCTTCCTCCAATCACGCAAAATCTTTTTCTGTCAAAATGATCATATCCTCATCGTCGTATCTCTTACCGAGGAGAATATCAAAGAAATGACCGATGGTCTTCCTGTCGGCGCTCTCAATCGCCTCGTCAATGATCTCTCTCACTTCTGCGATGGTCGCATTGTGGTCGCTGGTCTGCAGCTCCGCGATCCTTGCATGCAAAGCCATGAGTCCCAGCTCATCGATGGAGTACTCTCTCTCCAGCGCGTATTCCTTAGCCAGCTCGGCGAGGGTATCGTTGCTCAATGCTTCCACATCCATGCGGGCAGTGAAGACCTCGCGCAGCATGGGATGCTTTTTCAGCAGCTTGTTGATGGCATGTCTCGTATCTTCAATGACCACGATGATGCCGAAGTAATCCTGCTGCAGTGCCTTGTAGAGTGCCCGTACGGTGGAATCGTTCAGATCGGAGGCCTTCTGAATGATGAGCGCTCCGTATTTGAGACGTTCCAATGTACTTGCGGCATCCTTGGTATTCATGCCGCGACCGGAGATCTTAGCGATCTTTCCGGCAAAATTGCTGTCCGTCATCTGCACCTGGCGGATCATATTCTTGGCAAGGGTCAGGGTATCCATACCCTCTTCGCCGGTGATGATGATATTGCCGGTGTATGCCGCCAAACTGATGCTGTCTAGTGCCTTCACCATCTTCTCGGCATCACTGCGGCTCTGGATATAGGTTCCGAAAAGCTCCTTCTCCTCAGGGGTCAGAGCTCTCACTCTTCTCTTTTCGTGCTCAACCGTTCTGTCGTCCTGTCCGCCCTCGGACGCCTCTTCGGCTTCGGGCGCTTTCCCGGACTCCTGCGGTTCTTCAAATTCGTCCTTGATATCAAAGGTATCTTTCACAGGGGGCTCTTCGGAGACTTCGGGTGTTTCGGGTTCTTCGGGGGCTTCCGGTGCTTCCGGTGCTTCAGGCTCCTCAGGTTCTTCAGGTATCTCGGGCTCTTCGGGGACTTCCGGTTCTTCGGGCTCTTCAGGCTCCTCTGCAGGTTCTGCGATCTCTGCAATCTCTTCTACCTCACCGTAATCATCCTCTGCTCCCTCTGCGGGCGCTTCCGGCTCTTCGGTTGTCTCGGGCTCCTCGCAGGCAGGTGCCTCTGCGGGCGCTTCCGGCTCTTCGGCTG